>SMXW01000020.1 GCA_004356805.1 Acidobacteriota bacterium
AATGACTCTGGTGATTTGACTGCGGGCACCTACTCGGTGTCGGAGACCGTTCCGACCGGCTGGACGCTCCAGTCGGCTACCTGTGACGACCAGTCGGATCCTTCGAGCATCAGCTTGCAGGAAGGCGAAACCGTCACTTGCACCTTCGTCAACGCAGAGGACGCGCCGCCACCTGCGGAGCTCGGCAAGATCGTTGTTGTGAAGGAAGTTACCGAGGGCTCGGCTACGGACAAGTCCTTCGTTTTCACAGCCAGTTATGACGGAGATGGATTCTCTTTGTCTGATGGTCAGAGCAATGACTCTGGTGATTTGACTGCGGGCACCTACTCGGTGTCGGAGACCGTTCCGACCGGCTGGACGCTCCAGTCGGCTACCTGTGACGACCAGTCGGATCCTTCAAGCATCAGCTTGCAGGAAGGCGAAACCGTTACTTGCACCTTCGAGAACCACGAGATCCCGGACGAGGTCTCACCTACCTCGATCGTGAGCACCACGACCACGATTGTGAGCACCACCGCCGAAGTGAGTGTCGAGACGTTGCCGTTCACCGGGTTTGAGAGCGGAACAGCGGGGCTTCTCGCTCTGGCACTGGTGGCCTCCGGTGCCCTGGCCCTTGTTGGGACGCGGGTATTTCGTGGGGAAACCGACGAGTAGGCCTAAGTAAACAATCGGATACGGGTCGTGGACCACCGGCCCATCCGTAGAACAGCCGAGAGCCCCCGGGATTAACCTCCCCGGGGCTCTCTCATGGACTACCAACAAGCTGTTGCATATCTCGATCGTCACATAGGTCTCGGGGGCAAGCCCGGTCTGGATCGTATAAACGACCTCTTGGACCACATGGGCAGACCCGATGACGGGTACCCCATCATCCATGTCGCCGGGACCAACGGGAAGACTTCGACCTCACGTCTCGCCACGCTGATCCTGGTTGCTCATGGTCTGACCACTGGCACCCACACTTCACCGCATCTCCAGAAGGTCGAGGAGCGGCTTGCCATCAACGGCAGGTTCGCAACTGCCGATGAGTTCGCACTGGCCATGTCGGACGTCGCAGCCTTTGCCGACCTTCGGGAGGAGCGAGGGGCCGAACCCAACACCTATTTCGAATTGGCCACAGCCAGCGCCTTTGCCTTCTTCGCCGACCAAGCGGTGAATGCAGCTGTCCTCGAGGTCGGGTTGGGGGGACGGCTCGATGCAACCAATGTCGTCGATGCCGAGGTGTGTGTCGTGACCTCTATTGGCGTCGACCACACCGAGTACCTCGGCGAGGATATTGCTTCGATCGCCGCAGAAAAGGTGGCCATTGTCGGCCCCAAGTCGATACTGGTGACCGGTCCTCTGCCAGATCAAGCACTTGATGAGACCAATCGCAAGAGTCGTGAGTTGGGAATCCAGCATCGGAGATTCGGAGTCGATTACTCGCTAGGTGATAGCGAGCGAGAGGTTGGCGGTTGGCTGGCGACAATTCATGGCGCCGAGGAGGACTACGAGGACATATTCCTTCCTCTCCACGGGAAATATCAGCTCTTCAATCTGAGCGTGGCCGTCGCCGCCGCCGAGGCAATGCTTGGTGGCATGCTCGACGTCGAAGCTCTCCGGGATGCGATTGCCGCGGCAAGGATGCCAGGGAGGATGGAACCACTGTCCAGTTCCCCGCTGGTTCTGGTTGATGGTGCCCACAACGCAGACGGCATCTCGGCCCTCGTGGAATCGCTTCGTGAGGAGTTCACCACGATCCGGTGGCAGCTCCTGCTCGGTGTGATGGGGGACAAGAACGTCGAGTTGATGGTCGAGCGGCTCGAGCCAGTCCTTGACGGTGTCATCACCACTGCCGTCGACGACAAACGAGCCGTTGATCCCCTGAAGTTGGCCGATCGCGTAGCAAAGGTGGTCGACATCCCCGTTTTGGCCGGCGAGACCGTCGAAGATGCACTGGACATGGCCCGTGCGGAGGCTGGCGGGGACGGAGCTGTTCTGGTGACCGGATCCCTCTACCTCGTCGGAGCGGTGAGGGATCTTCTCAAAGGCTGACTTCGCCCAAATGGGCCCGCTCGGATAGCGTTGTTGCCGTATGTCAGTTGAACACACCTTCACAATGATCAAGCCCGACGCGGTCGAGCGTGGTCTGGTGGGCGAGATCATCTCGCGGTTCGAGGACAAGGGCATGAACCTTGAGAAGATTCGCAAGCTCACCATTGACGAGGGGCTCGCTAGCCGTCTCTATGCCGAGCACGTGGAGATGCCCTTCTACGCCGAGTTGGTTCAGTTCATCTCTTCCGGCCCGGTGATTGCCATGGAGTGGTCTGGAGAGTCGGCGATCTCGGTCTGCCGTACACTGATGGGCGCCACCGACCCCAAAGAGGCCGCTCCGGGAACGATCAGAGGCGACTACGGAATCGTGGTGACCAACAACCTGGTGCATGGATCGGACAGCCCGGAGAGTGCTGCTCGGGAGTTGGAGATCTTCTTTGGCTGAGTCACGCTTGTGACTGTCTATGGCACAAGTCGGGGAACGCACCTACAATTCCGGAGTCTGCCCCGGGAGATTCCCTAGCTATGGCTCAAACCCTTTTTTCTTTTGCTGGCACGGACATGGCCATTGACCTTGGTACTGCCAACACGCTCGTCTATGTGCGGGGCGGCGGCATCGTCCTCAATGAGCCGTCTGTGGTCGCCATCAACTCCCAAAACAACAAGGCGCTAGCCGTCGGTATGGAGGCCAAGCGGATGATCGGTCGGACCCCGGCCCACATCACAGCAATTCGTCCTCTTCGTGATGGTGTTATCGCCGACTTCGACATCACCGAGAAGATGCTGCGCTACTTCATCCAGAAAGTGCACAAGCGCAGGTGGGCCCGTCCCCGAATAGTCGTCTGTGTCCCGTCCGGGATCACGCCTGTCGAGCGTCGTGCCGTCGAGGAAGCGGCCTACCACGCGGGTGCTCGTCGGGCGTACACCATCGAAGAACCGATGGCTGCTGCCATTGGGGCGGGGCTCCCGATTGGTGAACCGTCCGGTTCGATGATCGTCGACATCGGTGGTGGAACCACAGAGGTTGCGGTCATTTCACTGGGTGGGATCGTCGTATCTCGGTCGATCCGGGTAGGCGGTGACGAAATGGACGTGGCGATCATCGACTGGATCAAGAAGGAGCACAACGTCCTCATAGGAGAGAGGACGGCCGAGCAGCTCAAACTCGCAGTTGGCTCGGCATGGCCACACGCCGATGAGCCTTCGGCTGAAGTCAGGGGTCGCGACCTGATGACAGGTCTCCCCAAGACGATCCTTCTGTCCAGCCCTGAGATCAGGGAGGCCATTGAGGAACCCACCCAGGCCTTGGTGGACGCAGTCAAATACACACTCGACAAGACGCCTCCTGAGCTGGCGGCAGATATCGTCGAGCGTGGAATTGTGCTTACTGGAGGAGGAGCACTTTTAGTCGGGATAGACTATCGTCTGGCCCACGAGACGGGGATGCCCATTGTGACTGCAGCCAGACCGCTGCAGTCGGTGGTGCTTGGCTCGGGGAAGTGTCTGGAGGACTTTGACACACTGCACTCTGTGCTGGCGTCGTCGGCCAGGCCATGATCCCCCACCACCGTCTCTTCTATGGTGGATAGAGATCCCCGGGGCCACATTCTCCCGCTACTGGTGACCCTGATCATCTTTGGTGTGCTCTTGATGACTTTCGATGTTCGACTTCAGGGTGGTGGAGTAGTCGGCGTGCTTCGGACAGGCACCCAAACGATTATCGCTCCGGTCCAGAAGGCGGCTTCCTATGCAGTGAACCCGGTTGCCGACGTGGTCGACTCGCTGTCAAACCTTTCCAATCTCCGTGAGGAGAACATCGCTCTCAGACGTCAACTCGCCAACGCGGAGGCTTCGCTAGTCGGAGTCCAGGACCAACTGGCGCGACTCGAGCACTTCGAGCAGCTTTATGGCATGGAGGCTGCCGGCGATGAGATCGGTCGTACTGTCGCCAATGTGATCGGCAGACCGGATGCCTTCGATGCCGCCTTGATCATCGACAAGGGGACCTCCGATGGCGTCGTCGTCGGTCAGCCTGTGGTCGACACCAATGGGTATGTCGTTGGGGTTGTGAAGAGCGTCACCCCTGGCAGCGCAACGATCGTTCCCATCACAGCAGATCGTCAAGCCTTGACAGTGATAGTGGGAGATCAGATCGGCTCTCTTCTGTCACAGGTGGCAACGGACGAGATGAGGCTGGAGATTCTCGACGCTCGCGCACCCGTGCTGGTAGGCGACCGCGTTCTCACCTCGGCCGTTTCAGCCAGCTTTCCTGCTGGCCTGCCGGTTGGTGTGGTCACCGAAGATGCAGCGCCGTCGATCGATGTGTTGACCGCGACGGTGGATCTGTTTGTGCATCCCGACACACTGCGACTAGTCGTTGTCCTGGCATGGCCACCGGATCCCATCACAGCGAGCAGCGATGCGACCATCCCATCCGAGACGACTACAACCACAACAGAGACCGCGACTACAACGACGACTGAAGGGGGTGGCTGACGAGGATCCCCAAGCGCCTCATCGTCGTGACGATTCTCCTCTTTGCCGTTGTGACCCAAACCACCCTGTTCGGTCGGATCCGCTTCATAGTTCCCGACTTGGTGATGTTGGTGGTGATTCTTCTCGCCCTTACTCGAATTCGGCCCGAGGTCATACTCGGGACTGCATTTCTGTCGGGTTTGCTCGTCGACCTCCTCGGGTCGTCTCTGCTCGGGCTTCGAGCGATCGTTTTCACAACGGTCGCCTACGTCGCGTTGCGGACCAAGGAGCGCGCCGAGAATTTTCGAGTCGCGGTGGCGCTGTGGGCGGGGATACTCACTTTGATCGGGGTTGCTCTCCTCGTTCTCATCGGGACCCTTTTCGGACAGACCAGCCTCTTGGGTGCCAACGTGGCAAGTCGAGTGCTCGTTGTGCCGTTGGCCAATCTGTTGCTGGCCGGTCTGTTCGGCCCTCTATTCGTTAGGCTCGTCGACGGCGATACAAGCGCGTTTCGTTTCTCATGAAATTTGCTGTCAGACTCGGCATCCTCGGGATTGTGTTCGTTGCCATGTTCTCGGTTGTGGGGCTTCGCTTGTGGTTTGTCCAGGTTGCCGAAGGCCCAGCAATTGCCCAGGCGACCGAGGAACAGACCTGGATCCAAAAGACGACCTATGCGCCGAGGGGAGACATCTACGACCGCAACGGAGTCTTGCTGGTTACAAGCCGAATGGTTCCCGCAGTCGTCATCGACCGCACCTTCGTCCAGCCCGAGGAGCGGGAAGAACTGATCAAGCGTCTTTCGGCGCTACTCGCCATCGACGCCGAGGAACTCGACGCGGTCTATGAGAAAGAAGGAATCAACGCTCGCTTTCAAGTGGCCATCGTGTCCAACGAACTCGCATATCGCTTGAATGAGCAGCTCGATGTTCTCCCAGGAGTGGAGATCGCCAGGGTTCCTGAGCGTGTCTACCTGTCGGGCCCAACCCTGGCGCACGTGATCGGCCATCTCGGGCTTCCCGACGAGGCCGATGTCGAAGAGAACCCCGATATCGACCTGAACCTCCGTATCGGCAGGCTGGGTGTTGAGAGTGCCTATGACCAGTTTCTTCAGGGAACGTCTGGCATCTTGGAGTATCGAGTCAGACGGGGCGAGATCATCGATCAAAAGCCCCCCCTTGCACCCCTTCCCGGCAACTCCCTCGAGCTCACCATTGATCTCGAACTGCAGCAACTCGTCGAGCTTGCCCTCGAGGAGGGGATTGCCCTTTCCAACGCGGTCAAGGATGCCGACCATCTGGCCGGGGAGGACGTATTCGGCGTGACCGAGAAGGCCGCCGCGGTTGTCCTGGATGCCAAGACCTTTGAGATTCTGGCCCTCGCCTCAGTTCCGGATTTTGATCCGCAACTGTTTGTGGCCGGAATACACGTCGACACCTACGCCGATTTGAACGAGCGAGAGGCACTGTTCAACAGGGCGATTGGTGGTCGTTACCCGCCTGCCTCGACATTCAAGGCGATCACTTACACGGTGATCGAGGAAGAGAATCTTCCGTTTCCTGATCGGGACGATGTTGACGTATCCGACCGCCTGGTCAATTGCGACGGAAAGTTCATTCTTCCCGAGCTGGCCGACGGGTCTCAACAGGTGAAGCGTGACTGGTACGACGGTATCACCAGTTTTGGTTGGCTCGACATCCACGATGCCCTGCGCAACTCCTGTAACAAATTCTTTTGGGCGGCTGGCCTCGGCACGTATCTAGCGTGGGACAGAACGCCGAGAGAGACAGTGATTCAGGACTGGGCCGGCGATCTCGGATACGGGTCGGCAACGGGCATCGATCTCGAGGGCGAAATCGACGGTACCATCCCAAGCAGGGCAGAATTCGAGCGCAGGGCCGAAATACAGAGAGAGAATCCCGACGCCGGTCTGCTGCATCCAAGTCGCCTCGAAGACGACGGGGCTATCTGGCAGGGTGGCGACTTGATGGACTTTGCCATCGGCCAGGGGGCATTCGAGGCCACACCTCTTCAGGTGGCGGTGTCCTATGCGGTCCTGGCCAACGGTGGACGCGTGATGGAACCACGAGTTGTCAGTCGGGTGATCGATTCGTCTGGTAACACGGTGCAAGAGATCAGTTCGCCGCATGTACGGACGGTCCCCATCACCTCGACGACACGGGAATCCCTGCTAGCCGACCTGGGTCGGGTTGTGAGCTCGGGCACGGCCAGAGCGGCGTTCAAAGACTTCGGTGACGGTCTCGACCAGATCGGTGGCAAGACAGGAACGGCTGAGATTTCCGCCAACAAGGACAGCCACGCCTGGTTCGTCGGTGTTGCCCCGCTGAACAGCCCGCAGTACATCGTGGTAGTTCTCGTGGAAGAGGGTGGTTCGGGTGGACGGATCGCCGCACCCGTGGCACGGCACATCCTCCAATACCTGATGGGCAACGTGCCCACGCCGATCGAAGCGGGCGAGAAGACGGACTGATGACTGTTCTCACCAGAATCCGCGAGGTCGCCGTTATCCGGCGTGACAACAAGTTCGACCGCATTCTCTTCGCGACGATGCTCGCTCTCTCCGGATTCGGATTACTGATGATCTATTCGGCCACTCGTGACTCGGGCACCTTCTCCATGGAACGCCAGATGATATTTGTTTCGGCGGGCCTCATCATCTATCTCGTCGTTTCCAACATCGACTATCGCGAGTACCAGGGGATCATCCCGATGATCTCGGTAGTGACCCTGTTGCTGCTTCTGGCAGTCTTCGTGTTTGATTCTGTGAATAACGTCAGCCGGTGGATCCCGCTCGGAACCTTCAATCTGCAACCTGCAGAATTCGCCAAGGTGGTGGTGATAGTCGTCCTGGCCAGCCATCTGGCCCCCTCGAGCAGAGACGAAATCGGACCGAGAACCATCAGCTGGCAGAAGGTGTTGCAGGCTGTCGGGATCGTTGCGATTCCTGCTGCTCTCGTTTACATGCAGCCCGATCTTGGCACGACTCTCGTGTTCGGCTTCATCCTGTTCTCGATGCTCTTCGTTTCCGGCGCAACATGGAGGCAGCTGGTCTCACTGTTAGCGGCCCTTGTCCTTGGTGTGGCGGCTGTTCTGCGACTCGGTCTGTTGAGCGAGTATCAATTCGATCGTCTCCGAGTCCTGTTCAATTCGAGCATCGACCCGCAGGGGATCGGCTACCAACTTCGACAATCGAGGAACGCCATCGGATCGGGTCAGTTGTTTGGGAAAGGTCTGTTCCGGGAGGGAACGCTGACCGACTTCAACTACGTGCCTGAGCAAGAGAACGACTTCATCTTCACAGCAGTCGGTGAACAACTCGGTTTGATTGGCGGCCTGCTCGTCCTGGCGGCTTTCGCAGTCATCGTGTGGCGTCTGTTGGTCATATCGGCGAACTCCAGAGATCGATTCGGTGCCCTCATTGCTGCCGGAACCGCAGCGATGGTGATGTTCCACGTTTTCGTCAACATCGGAATGACAATCGGAATAATGCCTGTAACCGGTCTTCCGCTTCCGTTCCTCAGCCAGGGTGGATCGTTCTACATGTCGATGGCGCTTGCCCTTGGCATCGCCAACTCCGTCTGGTTGATGAAGACCCCGGTTCCGGGCGAGAACCAACTGATGTGAGTACTTGGCACTTGGCTACTTGTTAGCCTCGCACTTGATGTTCAGACGGAGCACGGGCGGATGGGTAGAGGTCATTTGTGGGCCAATGTTCTCCGGAAAGAGCGAGGAGCTGATTCGCCGGGTGACTCGCTTCAACATTGCCAGAATTCCTGTACAGGTCTTCAAGCCCCAGCTCGACAACCGCTACGCCGATGCTGAGGTCGTGTCCCATTCCTCCATGAGAGTGGAGGCGACACCGGTGAACGGATCCATCGAGCTTCTCAAGGCGATTGCCGATGCCACCGAGGTGATCGGGATCGACGAAGGCCAGTTCTTCGATGACGGATTGGTGGACATCGTCGACAATCTCGCCGCCACCGGAAAGCAGGTGATCATCGCCGGATTGGACACTGACTACCTACGCCGACCATTCGAACCGATTCCATCATTATGTGATCGAGCGGAGTACGTCACGAAGATGCTGGCAGTCTGTCATCGATGCGGCGGTCCCGGCATGTACACGCAACGAACTTTCCGGTCCGATGATCTGGTGGTGCTGGGTGCCAATGACGCATATGAGGCCCGATGCCGAATGTGTTACGACCCAACCGAGCCCGAGCAGCCGGAGCTCGGGTGGAAGGGTGAATAGGCCCAGCAACAGCCGTCTGTTAGCCTTTCCCAGTCCGCCGGACGCGACGAATTCTTTTTCTCTGGAGTGTCATCGGTGATGAACACCACCAGTGCTCGGTCGCAACATTCGACCAGTAGGAAACTCAAATGCATCCATCCCCAGCGTGGGGGTCGGTTGCGCGTCCGCTGGCAGACGACTTCATGGGTCGGGCACCCACCAGGAAACGGGTGATCTCGACCCGTCAGACAGCGAATTCGCAGAGGAGTGAAATTGTATGGCTCTATTCCGCAAGAGGGGCCCAGAAATTATCCGCAAGTCTTCAGCAGGGGAGACGGTCGAGGAGCGAAAGACCTTTCGTGTAAGGGGCCAAAAGGTCGAGGTCCGTCGGGTCGGAGGGTTTACCCAGCAGAGACAAAAACCCAATAAACGCAAGAACAGGTCGCAGGGGAGCGGGAAGTCCCGCGGCGGCATTTCCACCTCCCGAACGAGGTCTCGTCGCCCTATTGACGATGAGATCATCCTCCCGACCGAGTCCGCGCGGAAGCAGATGCTGGTCACGGTCAGCAGAGAACAGACTCAAATCGTCATTCTCGAAGGGCCGGTCCTCGTTGAGTACTTCGTCGCACGCAGGGACTCGGACTCGTTGGCCGGCAATATCTACCTTGGTGTCGCCAGAAATGTCTTGCCCGGAATGGAGGCTGCGTTCCTCGACTTCGGAGCCAACAAGAACGGCGTTCTCTACGCCTCGGATATTGCTCCCCAAGGCCGTGGCAACGGTCGAAACCAAAAGCCGATTGAGCAGGTTCTCAAGGAGGGTGATCAGGTACTCGTGCAGGTCACCAAGGATGCGATGGGTGCCAAGGGTGCACGTCTCACGGGTGTGCCGTCGCTGCCGGGCCGCTACCTCGTTCTTGTTCCCGATTCCGACAACGTCGGCATAAGCCGACGCCTTCCCGACGAAGACCGCACCCGACTCCGCGATGTCATCAACGGGGTGAGGCCGGACGGGTACGGTGTGATTGTTCGGACGGCTGCCCTGCATGCTTCTGTTGAGGAGCTCGCCGCCGACATCTCGCGTCTTGTCACCGATTGGGAGAAGATCCAGTCTGAAGCTGCCGAGGGACGTCCGCCCCGGTTGATACACGAGGAGCCGGAGCTGCTCATCAAGGTCATCCGCGAACACTTCACGGCCGACTTTCGAAAGCTGCTCATCGATGATCGCAATGCCTACGACACCGTGCTGGCCTACCTGCAGTCGACTGCCCCTGATCTCGTTTCGAAGGTGCAGTTGTACGAGGACTCGATTTCGCTATTCGACCGCTATCACGTTGATGACCAGCTCAAGAAGGCTCTCGACCGGAAGGTCTTCCTGCCTTCGGGCGGCCACCTCGTCATCGACAGGACCGAAGCCCTCACCGTGATCGACGTCAACACCGGAAAGTTCGTCGGGTCGAGCAACCTCGAGGAAACAGTGCTGCAGAACAATCTCGAGGCTGCGGAGGAGCTAAGTCGCCAGCTTCGCCTGAGAGACATCGGTGGGATCATTGTCATCGACTTCATCGACATGGAGTCGACGGGTAACCAGCAGAAAGTCCTACGACGTCTCAAGGAGACCCTGGCCAAGGACAAGACGCGAACCCAGGTGTTCGAAGTGTCCCACCTCGGTCTGGTCGAGATGACCAGGAAGAACGTCTCGGTCGGCCTGCTCGAGCAGTTCTCTCACAAGTGCGAGCATTGCTCGGGTCGTGGCGTGGTCATCGACGAGTCTTTCAACTCGCAGACATCTCAGATAGACACAATCGCTGAGGTCGAGGTCTGATCCGGCTTTGCGCAAGACCACGCAGCCGGTAGCATTTAGAGCCGATCCCCCCTTTTCGGAAGAGGATTTCCATGTACGCCATTATCCGCGCCGGCGGCAAGCAGGCCAAGGTGCAAGCGGGTGACGTGATCGACATCGAGCGCGTCAAATCCGACGACAAGGAGCTGACCTTCGCTCCTCTGCTGGTCGTGGACGACAAAGGCAATGCGGTCTCAGATAGAAATACTCTCGACAAGGCCACCGTGACCGCCAAGGTTCTAGGCGGGACAACCGGGCCGAAGATCGATATCTTCAAGTACAAGAACAAGACCGGATACCGTCGTAGGCAGGGCCATAGGCAGAAATACACTCGTATCGAGATCACCGGGATCAATCTGGGTGGTGCCCCTGCAAAGAAGTCTGTGAAGAAGGCTGCGAAAAAGGCCGAGCCGGCGGCCACTGAGGAGGAGTAGAGATGGCTAAGACGAAAGCCGGCGGTTCCACTAGGAACGGCCGCGATTCCCATGCGAAAAGACTTGGCCCCAAGGTTTTTGACGGTGAGTTCGTCAACGCTGGTGCCATCATCGTGCGCCAGCGCGGCACCCGCATTCACCCCGGCGAGAATGTCGGAAAGGGGAGAGACGACACTCTCTTCGCTAAGTCTGCCGGCACCGTCAAGTACCGAGTACGCGCCAACCGACGACTCGTTTCCGTACTTCCGGAGTAGGACCCCCCACCACGACACACCACTAGGTTCGTCCGGTCGTGTTTGTTGACCGGGTTCGTGTCAGCCTCCGCGCCGGGAACGGCGGTGCGGGGGTTGTCTCGTTTGTAAGGGCGAAGGGAAAACCAAAGGGCAAGCCAAATGGGGGCCATGGCGGCTCGGGTGGTTCGGTGATACTTCGCGCCGACCCTTCCATCGCGACGCTTCTTCGCTACAAACGCAACCCTCACCACAGCGCGGGCCACGGGACACACGGGCAGGGCGAGCTACGTCATGGGAAGAGTGGAGAGGACCTTGTTCTTCCTGTTCCATTCGGAACGCTCGTTACAGACGATGATGGAACGGTCATTGCAGATCTGGTGGGAGAGGGCGAGGAGGTGGTAGCCCTTCGAGGTGGTCGCGGCGGCCGTGGCAACGCCGGCTTCGTGAGCCCCGCGTACCGGGCTCCGAGCGTCGCAGAGCAAGGCGAGTATGGCGGAGAGGAGTGGTTCACGCTCGAACTCAAGCTTCTAGCCGACGCCGCCCTCATCGGGTTCCCCAATGCGGGCAAGTCGACATTCATCTCCAACGTGTCAGCGGCGAAGCCCAAGATCGCGGACTATCCCTTCACCACGCTCGAACCCAACCTCGGTGTTGTGACTGTCGACGACCGTGAGTTCGTTCTCGCTGACATCCCCGGCCTGATCGAGGGAGCAGCCGAAGGGAAGGGACTCGGGCACGAGTTTCTTCGGCATACCGAAAGAGCCGGCGTCCTGGTCATCCTCCTTGACCCGGCCGAGACCCAACTCAATACGCCGATGGAGCAGTTGGAAATATTGACAAGAGAAATTGCCGACTACTCCAGGGAATTATCTGAGCGTCCCCAATTGGTTCTTGTCAACAAGAGCGACATCTCCGACGTCACCGAGATTGTGGACGCTACCGGCGCCGTTCCCGTATCGGCCTTGACAGGCGAGGGAATCACCGACGCCCTGCACGCAATCGCCGATCTCGTGGATCAGGCGGAACGAGAGGCCCCAGAGAGAAGGGGCTATGTGCTCCACAGACCACTGGGAGGCGCCTTTTCGGTGTTTAGGGAGGGCGACGCGTGGAGAGTGGAAGGCCAAGCAGCAGAACGTGCGGTCAGATTTGCAGATCTCACGATGCTGGAAGCCGCCGACATGGCTGCGCGCCGCCTTACTCGTCTCGGCGTCGATGACGCACTGACCAAGGCCGGGGCTGAGGAAGGCGACGAGGTGCGCATCGGCGACCTCAGCTTCGAGTTCACGCCTGATTTCGAAGAGGAATAGCCAAAGAGGGCTTAGCGGCGCCAGAGGTCCTTGGTGAACAGGACCAGCACCGGGAAAATCTCGAGACGACCCACGATCATCAGACTGGAGAGCAGCCATTTGGCCAGGTCTGGAAGCCCCGCGTAATTGCCGGCAGGTCCCACTTCGCCCAGCCCCGGTCCAATGTTGCCGATGGACGCAGCCACCGCAGTGGTCGCGGTGATCAGGTCGAGATCTTCGCTCAGGTTGGCGTCGATGAACGCCAGGAGGAACGTCGATGTCATGAAGAGAAACATGTAGAAGAGGAAATACGACTGGACCGCCTCGATCACGGGGTCGCTGACTCGCTTGCCGCCGAAGCGCGTAACGAAGATTCCCCTCGGGTGCACTAGTCGTCTCAGGTCGGCGAAGGCGGCTTTGCTCAGCACGCCGATTCTGAAGGTCTTCATTCCGCCGGCCGTTGAGCCGGCCATCCCTCCCAGGAACATCAGACCGACGACCATGATCTGGAGGGCGGGTCGCCATTGGCCGAAGTCTGTTGACCAGAAACCGGTGGTTGTGACTAGGGAAATGGTGTTGAATATTGCATCTCTTACCGCTGTAATCGGCTCCAGGTCGCCCCCCAATAGGCCGCCGGCGACGATCACGATCGCCCCGACGATGATCAAGCCATACAGCCGGAACTCGGAGTTCTTCCAGTACTCGACCGGCTTTGACCATGCTCGGAAGTGGAGAGCAAACGAGACACCCGCAACGAACATGAAGAAGGTGATTACCCACTTGGTGTAGTTGCTGAACCCGGCGATAGAGGTGGCTTCGGTGCCGAAGCCACCCGTCGACATCGTCGTGAGCGAGTGGATCACTGCCTGGAAGCCGGTCATGTCGCCGACCGACAAGAACCCCATCTCGATGACGGTGATGATGGCGTAGATGATCCAGAGCCGTTTGGCGGTTCCTTGGAAGCGAGGGGTCAATCGGTCGGGTGTTGGGCCCGGAGACTCGGCGCGAGCCAGCTGCATGCCACCGGTTCCGAGTAGAGGAAGAATGGCAACGCCCAAGACGATGACTCCCATCCCCCCTAGCCACTGGGTGAGAGCTCTCCAGAATGAGATACCCTTTGGCAAAAGGCTGGGGTCGGCAAGGATCGATGCGCCAGTTGTGGTGAATCCCGAAGCGGTTTCGAACACGGCGTCCGAGATGTTGGGGATTGCCCCGGAGAGCAGATAGGGGAGAGCGCCAAAGATGGAGAAGACGAACCAGGCCAGTCCCACCGTGGCGAATCCCTGTTTCACCGTGATCGACCTGGGTCGTGGCACCAGGCGCCGGGTCGTGTAGCCGAACAGGGCGGTGATCCCGGCGGAAATGGCAATCCACATGGCCGTCTCGTACTCCGCGTAGAACACCGAAACGATGGCTGACGCAGCCATGGCTATCGCGACGAAAAGGAGGACCGAGCCCAGCACGTAGGCGACGGTTTTCAGAAGGTTGACGGCTAGCGGTTGACTAGAGCGCGGTTCCTTGATGGTCATGCGGTGAACAGGGCGATCGATTCCTCAATGTCCCTCGGCAGCGAGAAGAAAATGATGTGATCTCCGCTCCGCACCACTGTCGATCCGTCGGGTACGAATGTCGTGCCGTCGCGGGAAATGCCGCCGATGATCACTCCGATGGGGAGGTTCAGGTCGAAGAGCGTCTTGTTGCATGCCTCCGATCCTGCGGATACCTCGATTTCCAATGCCTCGGCGTCCGTGTCGGAGAAGGTGGCGACCTGTTCCACCTTCCCCTTACGAACAAAGCGAAGGATGGCGCTGGCCGCCATCAACCGGGAGGAAACAGCGGCATCGATTCCCAGCCCCGAGAGAAGGCCAACGTAGGAGATGCGATTGAACCGAGATATCGCCATTCCCGCACCACTTGCCTTGGCGACGAGACAACCGAGCAGGTTTACTTCGTCCCAACCAGTCAGCCCGATGGCCACATCTTTGGGGCCGAGGTCAAGATCGCCGAGGACATCAGGGTCGGTCGGATCGCCACATATGACCAGGGCCTGCGGGTGGTGGGATGCAAGGTCACTGCATCGATCCATGTCCTCTTCGACGATTACGACCGAGACACCGGCTTCAGACATGGCGTCGGCGGTCAGCTCTGCCAATCGGGTCCCGCCCATGATGATTGCCCGGTCGAGGTTTCGCCGCTTGAGCCCCAGTATCCGAGTGGCCTCAGCCACTCTGTCGTCGGTAGTCATCAACAAGGCGTGATCCCCGGCCCTGACAACTGTGTCACCATGGGCGACGATGGTCCGCCCATCACGAACCAGGGCGGCAAGGACCCAACCCCATTCGGCCTGGCGGATTCGTAGATCCCGCAGGGGGCCGTCGGTGATAGCAGCGTTGGGGGAGACGATTCCCCCCACCATTACGAGCTTGCCGTCAGCGAACGGGATGACCTCGCTAGCGCCACCTATTCCGACGATACTCACGAGTTCCTCTGCGGTAGTGGCTGACGGATCAATGACGACATCCACACCGAGCCGATCTGCGCCTTCCCGGAGCTCCGGGTCTTCGATTCGGGCGATGGTGGTCTTGGTGCCAAGTTCGGTTGCGGTGAAACAGGCCAGGACGTTGGCACCATCTGAATTCGATACCGCAATCAGGAGGTCGGACTTGTCGGCCTCTGCTTCCTCGAGAAGGTGTTTGCTGGCGCCGTTACCTGTCAATACGAGGGCATCGATCGACTCCTGGAGCTGTGTGGCGCGTTTTTCGTCATACTCGATGACGACGACGTCCTGACCTTCGGCCGAGAGCCGCTCTGCTAGATAGGAGCCGACGGCCCCGGCACCCACGATGATTATTCGCATTCCCACCGCATTCTGTTGAGCACAGAACCTCCAGGCTAACTACGGGGGAGCCGAAAGTGACGCCGAGGCGCCGACCAATCGAGTGCACGCCACAACCGCCCGTACAATGGAGAGTCGATTACAGGAGACAGATGGAATTCGACAGTCCCCAAGCGGTCATGGATGCGTTGACGGCGGCCGATTACCTGCCTGACGAGCGTATCGCCCAGGTGGTGTTTCTCGCTGACCGGCTCGACAAACCCGTCCTGGTGGAGGGTCCGGCGGGAGTGGGAAAAACAGAGCTTGCCAAGGCCGTGGCCGCGATCACCGGGCGCTCTCTGATCCGGCTCCAGTGTTACGAAGGTCTCGATGATGCGAAAGCCCTGTACGAATGGAATTACAAGAAGCAACTACTGAGGATTCAATCCGACGTAGACCATGACTGGGATTCGATCAGCCACGACATCTTTTCCGAGGAGTTCCTTCTCACCCGTCCCCTTCTCGAGGCGATCCGCTCGCCCGAGCCCGTGGTGCTGTTGATCGACGAGGTCGACAGGGTCGAAGTCGAGACCGAAGCACTATTGCTCGAGATCCTCTCCGATTTTCAGGTGTCGATTCCTGAGCTTGGGACAATGCACGCAATCACACAGCCGATGGTGTTCCTCACCTCGAACAACACCCGAGAGCTGAGCGAGGCGCTGAAACGTCGTTGCCTCTTCCTTCACATCGACTACCCCGATGCCAAGCGGGAGAAAGAGATACTCAGCGCCAGGGTGCCCGGGCTGTCCGATCACCTCGCCAACCAGGTGGCCAAGGTGGCTCGATCGATTCGTGGGCTCGACCTGAAGAAGGCCCCTTCGGTGTCGGAGACCATCGACTGGGCAAGGACTCTTCTGGCCCTCTCCGTTGAGGATGTAGATGAGGTCGTGCTTGGCGACACTCTCCATGTGTTGCTCAAGTATCAGACGGACATCGAGAAGACAGCCAAAGAGTTCACATCAAGCGCACAGGCCTAGTGGTGTCGCCGGCATGATCAGCGTCATCACCGGGTTCATAAACGAGCTGCGCGAGGCCGGTGTTCCCGTCTCGATGGTCGAGGCAATCGATGGCATGAAGGCAGTCGAGACGATCGACCTCGGAGAGAAGATCGCCCTTCGGGAGACTCTCCGCGCCACGCTGATCAAGAATCTCAGACATGAGCGGGCGTTCGACACCGCTTTCGACGTCTACTTCTCGAATGTGCCGGCTCCCCTCGAACCGGACGATCCGGAGAACGCTGAAGACCTGCCGCCTTCCATGCCGGGAAGGGGCCAAGGCGGGGAAGAGACCGAGTTCGACCTCGACGGGCTACTCGAGGCCCTCCTGGATGCTCTTGCCGGCCTGGACGGGGAGTCGTTGCGACGGGGCGCACGTCAGGCCGTCGACCAACTTGCCGGCATGGAGCCAGGGCGACCTGTCGGCGGGACCTATTACCTGTACCGGACGCTCCGACGCCTCGACCTTGCACAGCTCGAAGCCGACCTGATTGAGGCGCTGATGTCAGCCGAGGATCTCTCGGAGTTCGAGAGACGTCTTCTCGAGGAGGATGTGGAGGCCAGGCTGGAGATGCTGCGTGAGGAGATAGAGGAGGAGATCCGACGTCGTCTGGTAGCCGACCGGGGTCGAGAGGCAGTGGCTCGCACATCGAGGCGGCCCCTGGTTGAAGACGTAGATCTCATGCATGCCACCAGCAGCGAGCTCGCCGATATGGAGGCCGCTATCGGACCGCTCACACGAAAGCTGGCCTCGCGGCTGGCACGACGCCGAAAGAAGCGCAGCGGACGTCTCGACTTTCGTCGCACTGTTCGACGGTCCCTCGCCACCGGTGGAGTGCCGGTGGACCCACAGTTCCGTCATCCCCGGCCCCACCGCCCCGAGGTCTGGCTCCTCTGCGACATCTCAGGGTCGATGGCGACCTTTTCCCGATTCACGCTCCAATTCACTCACGCGATGTCGACGCAGTTCTCCAGGCTCCGCTCCTTCGCTTTTGTCGACACGGTGGACGAGGTGACAGACTTTCTTGGACCAGGAATCGATTTCGGCTCGGCCGTCAACCGCATCACGAAAGAAGCCGAAGTGGTTTGGCTCGACGGACACTCTGACTACGGCAACTCACTGGAGACCTTCTACAGCCGATACGGCGGCCAGTTGACGTCAAGTACCACCGTTCTCATCTCTGGTGACGCTCGGAACAACTATCGACCACCCCGCGACGCTGTTCTGGGGGATATCGCCAAGGCTTCCAGGGCCGTCCTATGGCTCAATCCCGAGCCGCATTCGTATTGGGACACAGGAGATTCGGCCATGTCCCACTACGCGAAACACTGCACGTCGGTCCACGAAGTACGAACTCTGCGCCAACTCGAAGATTTCATCGAGAACCTCACTCTGCCATCCGGCAAGACCCTTCAGAATGTCTAAACCTGGCTGTATGACCTGCCGATGATCCTTCTTGCAAGCCCCCAAGGCGGGCTCAATACCGAGGTGATTTCAAAATGGGCTCACGTATTCTCGTTGTGGAGGACTCGGCCGTAATCAGACGGTTGATTGAGGTCTGTCTCCGTGCTGCCGATGTAGAAATCATTACTCGCGATGATGGCAACAGCGGTCTTGAAGCCGTTGGCTCGGAATCCCCGGATCTCGTGGTTCTCGACATCGGACTGCCGGGCATGGATGGCTGGGAGGTTCTCGACTGCATCCGCAAGGATGACGTCACCAAGTCGATCCCGGTTGTCGTCCTCACAGCACACGCCGAGGAGGAGTCACGCCGGAGGGCGAACGAGGGCGGAGCCGACGCTTTCGTCACCAAGCCGTTCCAGCCAAACGACTTCCGATCCACTGTTCTTTCGCTTCTCGAGTGAACCAGTGGGGGGTCGCACAAATAATCGCTGCTTCTCTCCGGCCCTCGACGCCCCTGACTGCGTCCTCCGCCTCGACGCATCTCGCCGATGTGTCTTCGTTGTGCATCCTGGCCAGGTAACGTCGATGACTCGGAGACACGCGGGCGCTATTCATACGACCCACCACTAGTCGCCCCTCCACCGACGTCGGTAGGCTGCCGCCGGTGACCACCGAGCCTGCCATACCCTCATTTCTCGGCGCGCCGGTTCAGCGTCGTGAAGACCCGGCCCTCATCACCGGCATGGCCCGGTACGTCGACGACATCACACCCAACGGAACTCTCTATCTCGCCCTCGTTCGCTCCCCCTTTGCCCACGCAGAGGTAACTGGCATAGACGTCGAGGCGGCCCATGAGGTCCCCGGTGTTTGGGCGATCATCACCTCGGAGGACGTCGCTGATGTCTTAATGCCTCCCACGCCAAATCCGGCTCGCAATGTGCCTCGCCGCTATCCGTTGGTTCAGGGGAAGGCGCTGATGCCGGGGGATCCCGTGGCTGCGGTAGTCGCCGAAACCGCAGCAGCGGCGAAGGACGCAGCCGATCTCGTCTTTGTCGATTACGAACCGCTCGATGTGGTCGGCGACATGGAAGAGGCGATCGAGGCTCCGCCGATTCACCCCGAATTCGAGTCCAATGTCGCTTACGACCGCTCCAAGGGAGATCGGAAAGCCTTCGAGTTGGTTGAGGGACCTATTCGTTTGTCCGGAGTCGTCGAACACCCCCGTGTTGTTCCTGCTCCGATGGAGAACCGGGCGATCCTCGCCGAATGGATGGAAGACGGCCTGAAGGTCCATCTATCGAGTCAGGCACCACAACTGATGCAGAAGCAATTGGCCTCGGACTTCGATCTGTCGCAGACTGCTGTCCGTGTCATCACGCCATTTGTCGGTGGCGCGTTCGGGTGCAAATTCGACCTTGCCGAGGAGGATTATCTCACCGTCATAGCCGCCAGGGTGACTGGCCGGCCGGTGAAGTGGACAGAATCTCGCAGAGAGCACCTTCTCACAATCGGTCACGGCCGGGCGCAACGTCATCGCTACGAAGTGGTGGCCGAAAACGACGGGAAGATAAAAGGCCTCTGGGTGGACAGCATGATCGACCTCGGCTGTCGCGCTCGCTACATCCCATGGATTGAGCTCACCCCCCGGATGGGTACAGGCAACTACGACATCCCGGTCTACGGATGGCGCATGCGAGGGATCTTGACCAATCGCGCCCCACGGGGCATCTATCGGGGCGCAGGCCGTCCCGAGGCGACCCTGACGTTGGAAAGGGTGATCGAGGCAGTGGCCGGCGCCACCGGGGTCGACCCTGCTGAGGTCCGTCGGCGCAACTTCATTCAGCCCGACCAATTCCCCTATCACTCTTCCGGAGGGGCGGTGGCGGGTGGTTACAAATACGACACCGGTGAATACGAGAAGACGCTGGACAAGCTGCTCGAGGTGGCTGACTACGAGGGCCTGCGCACCGAGCAGGCCGCCGCGCGGGAGCAGGGCAGGCTCATGGGAATAGGTCTTTCCGCATATGTCGAGGTCTGCGGTTTCGAGAGTTGGGGCGCCGCCCGAGTCCAGGTCCACCCCGACGGCTCGGTGACCGTGTTCGTGGAGACCCTCGACCAGGGCCAAGGCCATCGCACGTCGTTCGCTCAACTGGTGGCTGGTGTTCTTGGTCTCGATGTCGACCAGGTCAAGATTGAGCAGGGGGACACCGCCACCACGCCGTACGGCTGGGGTACATCCGGTTCTCGCTCGATAGCCCAGGGTGGATCGGCGAGCCACGCCGCCGCCGGGAAAGTGGCCGAAAAGGCCAAGAAGGTCGCCGGACGTCTTCTCGAAGCTTCGGCGGCTGACATCGTGCTGGCTGACGGGCAGGCCACCGTTGCCGGCACCGACGTCTCCGTCACCTGGGAAGAGGTTGTGACGGCGGCCCTAAACGGGAACGTGCCCGACGGAGTCACCCCGGGGTTAGACGAGGAGATCCATTTGAAGTCCGGTGGGCTGAACTTCCCATTTGGCTGCCACTTGGCCGTTGTGGACATCGATCCCGAATCCGGATCTCCGAGACTCGACCGGATGTGGGCGGTTGACGACGCGGGAAACATCGTCAACCCGATGCTGGCCGAAGGCCAGCGTCATGGCGGACTCGCCCAAGGAGTCGGCCAGGCCCTGTGGGAACAGGTCATATACGACGAGGACGGCAACCTGGTCACGTCCTCGTTCATGGACTATCTGATTCCCACCGCGGTATCTCTTCCGTTGTTTGGTCTTGATGGGACTGTCACCCCGACGCCTACAAACCCCCTTGGAGCCAAGGGGCTCGGGGAGGCCGGGGCGATTGGCTCAACGCCCGCGGTCGTCAACGCCGTCGCCGACGCCCTCGGAGGTGCCGACGTCCAAATACCGGTCACGGCCGAGCAAATCTGGCGCATATTGCATTCCTGATGCATGGCGGGTCGTATTTGATCGCTGCGCCGTGTAGAAAGCCGCAATAGCCTCAACAAGTGGCTGTTGAAGACAAGGAACGGTTCCCTGCTCTTCACATCGGGGTGCTCGGGGTAATCACCATCACGGTCTACGGATCCTGGTATTACGCCTTCGGGGTTCTTCTCGATCCCATCATCGCCGACACCGGATGGAGCGAAGCGGTCCTGACCACATCGTTCGCCGTGGCGTCGATTGTCGCGGGCTTTGGCTCGTTGGGAGGTGGCTGGCTTTTGGATCGCAGCGGAAGCCGTGTTGTGTTCGGTGGTGCCGCCATGGCCGGACTTCTCGCATTTCAGGTCGCTGCGTCGACCGACTCGGTGGCCACTTTTGCCATGATGGCTGCCATTGGGGGAGGGGCGTTTGGGGCGTTGGGCTTCTATCACATCACCCAGACCACTGCGGTTCGAATAAGTTCGCAGGCAACGACAAAGGCAATCGCCGTGCTGACGATCTGGGGAGCCTTCGCCAGCGCCATATACATTCCTGTTTCTGCATGGTTGGTGCAGTCAGTCGGCTGGCGATCGACTCTGCGAATCACGACCCTGACGGCTGTAGTGGCTCTGGTGCTCGGTGCGATTGTTATTGACACTGGGGTGGCAGGGAGGCCGGGCAGGACCCGCATCTGGGCCGAGCTTCTTGCCTCGCTGCGAGTGTCCGAGACCAGGCGGTTTGTGATCGCGCAAGGTCTCGTAGGCATGGGTGTTGCGACGATCCTGGTCTATCAGGTTCCAGCGATGACCGCAGCGGGCCTGACCCTCACAGCCGCTTCGTTCTGGGCCGGGTTCCGGGGGTTTGCCCAGTTGGGGGGTCGTCTTCCGTTGCTGCCCATAGTCTCAAAGTTGGGTACCGCTGGATCCTTGCGACTTGCGTTTGGTGCCATAGGCCTCGGGGCTCTCCTGTTGGCGTTCGCCGGCAACCCGATCCTCGCCGCTGCCTACGCCCTGCTCGCGGGATTCGGCATCGGAGCGTCCTCACCGCTCTATGGAATGCACGCGAGGGACGTATTCGGGGCCACCAGCCTTGGTACAGCTATGGGGCTCCTCAGCTTTGTGTTTCTCGTGTTCGGATCGCTGGGGCCCGCCGCCGCCGGTTGGATAGCCACCGCCACTGGATCGAGGGCCCTGCCTGTCGCCCTGGCAGCCGTGGCGACCTTTGCGGCGATTTTCTTCATTCGTCCGGGGTCAGCCCCGTCAAACAGCTAAGCCGCTGCATCCGCTCCCATGACCTCAGCCAGACGCTCGATGAGGTCGACAACCCGGTTCGAATAGCCCCATTCGTTGTCGTACCAGGACATCACCTTCACCAGATTGCCTCCGAGTACGCGGGTGCCGCCGGCGTCGAATATCGACGAGTGGGGGTTGCCGATGATGTCGGTGGAGACGATGTGCTCCTCGCTGTACTCGAGGATCCCGGCCATTTCACCTTCGGCGGCTGCCTTGACGGCTGCGTTGACTTCCTCGACGGTGACGTCCCTGTCGAGTTCCACGACCAGATCGACCGTGGACCCATCCGGCACCGGAACTCGCATCGCCATACCGTCGAGTTTCCCGTCGAGGTGGGGCAGCACCTGCCCGACCGCCTTGGCGGCACCTGTTGTGGTGGGGATGATGTTCTCGGTCGCGGCCCGGCTCCGGCGCAGATCGGCATGGGGGACGTCGGCAAGTCTCTGGTCGTTGGTGTATGCGTGAACCGTGGTCATCATGCCCTTACGTATCCCGAACGCGTCGTCGAGGACCTTGACCAGAGGGGCGAGACAGTTGGTCGTGCAGGATGCGTTGGACACGATCAGATCGTCGGCATCGAGCCGATCGTCGTTGACTCCCAGGACGATGGTCTCGTCGATGTCGTCCTTGGCGGGGACAGTGAGCACGACACGTTTCGCTCCTGCGTCGAGGTGTCCCTGGAGTGATGCACGGTCTCGAAATACGCCGGTGGCTTCGACGACAACGTCGACCTTGAGATCGGCCCATGGGAGCTTTCTCGGATCGCGTTCACTGAGCATCTTGACTTGGTGGTCGCCGACCTTCATGAGACCGTCTTCTAATGAGACGGTCTGATCGAACCGACCCATCACCGAGTCGTGCTCGAGCAGGTAGCAGAGGATGTCGTCGTCGGCGAGGTCGTTGATGGCGACGACTTCGAGTTTGGAGTCTGGCCGTGAGGCAATGATGCGAAACACCGTTCTGCCAATGCGGCCGAAGCCATTGATGGCAACCCTGGTCATTCCTATCCTCCGTTGTTACGCCCAGCGATTACCGCTGCGACTTCGACGGCCCGATGCGAATACGCCCACCCATTGTTGAACCAGGTGATCGTCTTGACCAGATTGTCGCCCGCCACGAACGTGGCCAGGCTGTCATATATCCCGGAGTGTGGGTCGAGCCTCACGTCAGATGAGACGATCGGGTCGTCCACGTACTCGACCACACCTACATACTTTTCGTTGACGGCGCTCCGAACGGACTCGTTGACCGCCACTGCGTCTGTGTTCTGCTCGGTCTGGGCAACCATGTCGACAGTCGAACCGTCTACTACCGGGACGTTGAGGGCTACAACGGACAACTTGCCTTCCAACTCAGGAAGAACCTGTGTGAGGATCTCTGCGGAGTTGGTTTCCGCGGGAATGATGTTCTCCCCGGCGGCCCGGCTCGTTCGAAACGAGCCCGTGGGTACGTCGGCGAGACGTCCAGAGTTGGACATCGCCTTGACGGTTGTCATAAAGGCCCGCCTGAGACCGAACGCTTCGTCAAGAGTTCTGAGAATGGGTGCCACTGCGTTGGAGGTGTTCGATCCCAGCGCTACAACATCGGGCTCGTCGTCGAGGATTTCGTCGTTGATGCCCCTCAGGAGCAGAGGTATCTCGCCCGGAGTCTCGGGGCTCGATGTCAGGACCACCTTGCGGGCACCACTGTCGAGATGTCCCTGGAGTGAGGAGAGACTGCGGTAGCGGCTTGTGGTGTCGAGCACGATGTCAACCCCCAGCTTCGCCCAACTGGTGTCGGATGGCCGACGGGCGTCGGTGAGCGCCGCCTGCTTGGTTCCGTAGTGGAGGGCACCGTTGTCGTAAGAGACACTGATCGGGAAGCGCCCGTAGATCGAGTCGTACTTGAGAAGGTAGGTGAGGGCCGATGGGTCGGCGATGTCGCTTATAGCAACAACATCGAGGTCATCACGATCGTGGAGCAGTCTGAAGACGTTGCGACCGATGCGGCCAAACCCCATCAGGCCAAGTCGAGTTGCCGTCATGGATGTCCCTTCCTGAATATCGGAAGCTAGTGGTCAGACCCCTAGCTTCTGAAATGGGCAGCTGATACGTTGACGACGGGGGAGAGATGTTCGTCGCATTTGCCATCGCAACAGTTTGCCTGACCG
>SMXW01000021.1 GCA_004356805.1 Acidobacteriota bacterium
CGAGCAACTCATGGATGAACTCGGATTCTTCGAGAAACCCGAGTATCGACTGGGGTTGCTGTCGAGCCAGCTTTTCCGTGCCGCAAGAGTGGTGGTGGACATTGGCACCCAGTTGGAGCTCCGCATTCCCCCCGACGCGCCGCTGCACAGGGGCGAGGTGTGGAACTACGAAAAAGCAGTGGACTACATGGAGAAAGTGGGTCTTCAGCCCCGAGATATCGCCGAGTCGGAGGTTAAGCGATACCTGGGTTGGATCGGCCAGGCGATCTCATACAAGGTCGGGGAGCGGGAGATTCTGAAGATCCGCGATGAATCGATGACCCGTGACGGGTCGAGATTCGACCGGAAGAGATTTCATCGTCAGATGTTGGAAGCAGGTGCGATACGACTTGATCTATTGAGAGAGGTGATGCTTTGAAGAAGAAGACTTTCGACTTTGACGAGACAGAGCCTCTCGACACCTACAAACTGCTCTCCGGCGTCGTGGTTCCCCGGCCTATCGGGTGGATCGGGACAAGACGCGATGACGGCAGTTTCAACCTGGCCCCGTTTTCGTTCTTCAATGTGGTCTCGTCTAGCCCACCTACGGTGCTCTTCTCCGGCGGACGTCATCCCGATCGTCCCAAGGATTCGGTGGCTTTCTCTGAGAAGACCGGCGAATTCACCGTCAACATCGTCTCAGAAGATGTGGCTCACGCTATGAACGTGACTTCAGGCTCATTCAACGCCGAGGATGACGAATTCGCCATTGCTGGACTGACCGCGGTTGTCGGCGCGAAGGTGGACGCACCGATGGTGGCGGAGTCCCCGGCGAATCTCGAGTGCCGTGTAGTCGATATTCTCGATATTGGTGACGAGGGGCGTTCCCGGGTCGTGATCGGACGAGTCGTGGCGATGCACATCAGGGAGGATGCTCTGGACGGCACCCGGGTGGACAGCGACATCCTGGCGGCTATCGGCAGGATGTCAGGCAACTCTTACATCAACACCCGTGACAGGTTCGAGTTGACTCGACCTTCCTAGTACTCGGTACTCGGCAACTCACTTGCAGCCGTTGGCGATGAGGCTCGGGTAAGGGTTGACGGCGTCCCCGCCGTTTGGATACATCCCGAAGTGGAGGTGAGGGCTTGTCCCTTGGGCATTGCCACTGGTGCCCACGTAGCCGATGATGTCGCCCGCATTCACCTGGCCGCTCTTGCCGAAGTCGCTCATATGGCTGCCGATGTACAGCACTCCATCGTCACCGCTCAGATTGAACTGTTTGCCACCGATCGACCCGGTCTTGAACGCAACGCTCCCGGACGTCGGGGCGAAGACCGCGGCTCCAAAAGAGGAGAACAGGTCGTTGCCATCATGCCAGCGGGTGCCGCCGCCCCTGGGCGCTCCCCAGCTATTGGAGAACCGAGCGTTTTCGACAGGACACACCCACCCGGAGCCAGTCGGGACAATGAGGACCTGACCAACCTGGATCAGGTTGGGGTTGGAGATGTTGTTGGCGCTCGACAGCTGGGAGACTGTGGTGCCGTGCCGGGCAGCGATGTTTCCCAGCCGGTCGCCGGTCTTGACGGTGTAGGTGACCTCACCCTCCCCGCTTCCCTCGGCGACGTATCCCGGGCCGGCTAGCAATAAGTTGTATCCGGGGTAGATCACGCCGTTGAGGATCCCGTTGGCGCGGGTGATTTGTTCGGCGGTCACACCGTGGTCGGCTGCGATGCTCTTGATGCTCTCGCCACGCCGCACAGTGTGCGAACTCGAGTGGGCGGCGGTCGATGGAGGCTCGGCGCCGTCCCCGCCCGAGGTTCCCCCCGAACTCCCGATAGATCCAGACCCGGAGACGACGAGGCTCTGGCCGATCCGAATCAGATTGGGGTTGGCGATGGCGTTTCTCTCCGCCAGGGCAGACACCGTCGACCCGAATTTGAAGGCGATCTTGCCCAGAGTCTCCCCACGGGCGACGATGTGGATCACCTCAGGCTCTCCCTCTTGACCAGGGATGACCAGGACCTGCCCAACATGAATCAGGTTCGGGTTGAAGATGTCGTTGGCCTCGACGAGGTCACTCAGGGATACCCCATTGTCTCTGGCGATATTTCCAAGTGTGTCGCCGCGCTTCACCGTGTAGTGGACGGAGAACAGTGCCACCAGCGATGTGAGAACTGCTCCTGCGATGAGGGCGCGGAAGCGACGAGTTGAGGACATTGAAGGCCAGACCCCTTCAGCCCCTGAAACCGCTCCGCGAGGACGAGCCTAACCAGCTCCGGGGCTATTACCAGCCATAATCCTGAGCTGACCACAGGCAGCGTCGATGTCTTTGCCTCGGGTGTCCCTGATGGTCACGTTGACGCCCAACGACTCCAGAATTTTGGCGAACTCGGCGATATGCAACCGGGACGACGATCGCTCTTTGCTGAGCGGAGTCGGGTTCAGGGCGATCAGGTTGACGTGCGCCCTGAGACGTTTGGCGACGGCAGCGAGTTTTCTCGCCTGGTCGTCGGTGTCGTTCACGCCGTCCATCATCGTCCACTCAATTGAGAGTCGTCTCCCCTTCTTCTCGAAATAGTTCCACGCGGCCTCTTCCAGTTTCTCGATGGGGTAGCGCCTGTTGATTGGGACCAGCGACGATCTCAACTCGTCGTCGGCTGCGTGGAGGCTGATCGCCAGATAGACAGGCCACGGGTCCTCGGCGAGGCGATTGATTCCCGGGACAATGCCCACGGTCGACACGGTGATCGATCGGGCGGACATCCCCATCACCTCGATCATCCGGCGCAATGCCTCCCGAACGCGCGCATAGTTTGCGAGCGGTTCTCCCATGCCCATGAATACGACGTTGGTGAGACGGTTGGGAACCCCCGGCATCCCGATTTGACGGAGAAACGCCCGGGCGTATGCCACCTGAGCCACGATCTCGCCTGCCTCGAGGTGCCGCTCGAAGCCGAACTGGCCCGTCGCGCAAAACGTGCAGGCGAGGGCGCAGCCGGCCTGGCTCGAGATGCAGAGTGTCGCCCGCCTGCGGTAGCCCATGAGGACTGTCTCGATGGCTGCTCCGTCGGGGGCGCGGAACAGCCACTTTCTCGTGGTTCCCCGGTCTGACTCCTGCTCCATCTCCACCTTGAACGGCCAAAGCGTCTCGGCAAGCTGGGTTCGTAGCCGACCGGGGAGGTTGGTCATGTCTTCGGCGTGGAGTACCGGAGTGTGGTAGAGCCAGTCGTGCAGCTGGTCGACACGATACGAAGGCTCCTCGCCAACTATCTCAGCTAGATCCTCCGGGGCGTGGAGGTATGGCATTTAGTGGTCCGCCTCACAATCACTCGTACGACAGACCACTAGGTATATTGCTGGGCTTGCTCGATCCAGGAGCGAGCTCGGGCGACGCTGACACTGGCCGCCTCGGCAACTGAGTCCGGCGAGGCGTCAGCAAGGGAGGCTATGTATTCCATTCCGGCCTCGGTGAGTCGCGTGGCGAAGACCGGACCTATACCATCGATCACCTCAATGCTCTGACTGGCGCCGGCGCTGGGTGTTCGGAACGTGGGTGGCTCGGGTTCTCTCGAAGTTGCCACCGAAACAAATCTGTCTCGCACCGCCCACAGGACAGCGGCTGCCCCACCAACCAGCCCGATAACTTTGGCCATCTTCTTCAACATGTTCCCCAAGGTTACCCGTCTTGGAGCGGTGCTCTACGCTGGCCCGATGAAGGTTGACTTCTACTTCCCGCCATCTCCCCCGGATGGCGCTGTTGAACTAGCCCGTAACGCCCAGAAAATGGGATATGACGGGTTCTTCTCAACCGAAACCCAGTACGACCCGTTCCTGCCTCTTGCCTTTGCGGCCGATGCCGCACCCGGGCTCGAGTTGGGCACGGCGATTGCCGTTGCGTTTCCCCGCTCTCCGATGGTCACGGCCATGACGTCGTGGGACCTGGCACGACTCTCCAAGGGCAAGTTCCTTCTCGGGCTCGGCACCCAGATCCGGGCCCACATCACGCGTCGATTCAGCACAGAGTGGGGAAATCCAGGATCGAGGTTGAGGGACTACATCCTTGCGGTGAGGGCGATCTGGGATACATGGCAGAACTCGACGCCGCTCGATCATGACGGCGAGTTCTACAAGTTCTCTCTCATGACTCCGTTCTTCGATCCAGGCCCCATCCCGCATCCCGACATCCCTGTCTACATCGCGGGGGTGGGCCCTTACTTGAGTTCGCTGGCCGGCGAGATCTGTGATGGGTTCCACGTGCATCCGTTCCACACAGCCGCCTACCTCGATGAGATCGTCTTGCCGAACATGACAAAGGGCGCCGAGGCCGCGGGCCGTTCGATCGACGACGTAGAGCGGACTACGACGGTTTTCGTCATGACTGGTGACAGCGACTCGGAGGTCGAGCAGGCAATGGCGCCGGTGCGTCAGCAGATTTCGTTTTATGCATCGACCCCCTCGTACAGGCCCGTGTTGGAAGCCAGCGGGTGGGATTTCGGCGATGAGCTTCACTCGATGTCGAAGAGGGGTCAGTGGGCGGAGATGGCTGACGTTGTGCCCGACGAGGCAGTGCTCGATGTCGGGGTCGCTGCTCCTATCGACAAGCTCGGGCAAGCGATCAAGGACCGCTATGGCAACCGGGTACAACGCGTCGGGTTCTACACGGTTGGCTCGACGATGGGCATCGACCCCGATGCGCTCCAGCAGGTGATTACAGACCTGCAGTCCTAGAAGAGGAGGGCTGCAGTTGTGTCGACCCTCGGGTCGGTTGCGGAGTGTCGGGTATCCCCTACCAGTTCGATCAAAGAGACGGGTCCCCATCCAGGTTGCAGTGCGTCGAGTTCCTCGATGACATGTCCCCGCGATCGAAGATCAGTGAGCGTGGCGTCCGACATTCCGGGTTCAACCGTGAGTCTCGGTTCTGAGTAGGGCCCAAAATCGATGATCGTCCAACGCGGGGCCGACTGCGCCGTCTCGAGTTCGGCGCCGCCGAGGATCGCATCCGCCCCGACTTGGGCGACCAGCTGCGGTTGAACTGAGCCACCACGCGTGCCGAGTAACCAATTCGGGCTGGTGCCCTCGGTCCAAAGGGTTGGAGACAGGGTGTGCAATGGGCGTTTTCCTGGAGCCAGCTCGTTCGGGTGTCCGGGGGTGAGACTAAATCCTCGACCACGGTCCTGTAGCAGGAACCCGGATCGGGCGGCGCCAAAGGGGGACCCTGTGCCGCGGTAGTTCGATTGGATGATCGATACCGCCATCCCACTGGAGTCGGCAATGCAGAGATAGGCGGTGCCTGACGTCGTTCCCATGCTTTGCGGCCACACACCGGAACGACTGATGGATACTCTTGCCGCCGCTCTTTCCAGCCGACCCCTGTCCAGAAGCAAGTCTGCCGGAAGGGCGAGATGGTCAGGGTCGGCTACAAGGTCGTTTCGTTCCCAGGCCAGGGAACGGTATGCCTCGATCAACAGGTGTCTTCGGAGCGGGTTCTCCGGATCCTCCGGTGGCTCCAGCATCTCGAACACGGAGAGCGTGGCGGGACCGAGGTAGCCCTGAGAGTTGGGTGGGATCGTCCAGGCTGTGAGTCCGGCGACGTCGACTCCAATCGGATCGATCCATTCCGCCTGGCTCGATTCCATGTCATCGAGCGTGATCAGGCCGCCGACCGCCTCGACGATGTCTTCCCCGGCCCGACCGCGGTAGAAGGCGTCCCGCCCGCTGTTGGCCAATGACTCGAAGGTCGCTGCCAGGTCGAGTCTTGTGATGACATCTCCCCGGGCGACGGGCTGGCCATTCGGGTAGAAATCTGCAACGGCCGGGTTGTCCTGATATACCGCAGCCATCTTGCTGAAGGCTGCTGCCTGCTCTGTCGAGACTTCGAATCCTGACCGGGCCAGCTCGATCGCAGGGGCTAGGGCATCTCCAAGATCAAGGGCACTGAACTCGTCGGACAAAGCCACGAAGCCATCGACACAACCCGGAATGGTGACTGCGGATGGGTGATCCCGGGGCACCACGGTTTCGTCGGAGTCTGGCAAGATTGCCACGCTCACCTTTGATCCCGATCTGCCGGACGCATTCAGAGCCACTGGTTTTTCCCAACCCGGTCGATGAATGAGTGCAAATAGGTCCCCACCGATACCCGACGTCTCCGGCGCCACTACCCCCTGGGCCGCCACCGAGGCGATTGCAGCATCGACGGCGTTGCCACCATTCATCAGAATGTGTCGGCCGGCCTCGGCCGACAGATGATGTGGCGTGGCGACCGCGTTGGAAGTCAAGAAACCTTGAGGTCGGGGAGCAAACGATTCAACGCGTCGAGGACGGCGCGAACCACTGCTTTGGTCTCGTCGTCGTCCGCATACGCCGATCCGATGAGCATGCGCTCGCCGGCCTCGGTAACCAGGACGACCTGGGCGACAGCGATCTTTCGGCTGCCCAGGTTTGCCACGTCCATCGAAATGATCGCCAAAGCGTCCGAGTCGTGTATCGCTTGACGGATAGCCTCGAGCGTGGCCTCTGCGATCTGGCGCGGTCGTGTCGCCGCAGCGGCGGCACCGGCTGCAGTCCCCAGGAGGAGGTTGTCTTGCCATCGTAAAGTGACCGTGACTTCGGCCTTGGCGCCTTCGATAGCCTCTGAGACGTCGACGAGAGCGGGTCGAATACCACCGTCGAGGTCGGCGTCTGCTAACTGGACGACCGACACAACGCGACGGTCGATATCGATGCCGAACAACGCCTGACCAAGTGACTGGACGTCTCTGACCAGCTGCTTGGGGGCCTTGTTGCGACGTGCGAGAACGTGAATCTCATCGACACGGCCGTTCTCCGTGACCACCCGGGCCGCCTCCACACCATCGATGCGACCTATCTTTTCCTGGAGCGCGACATAGTCCATTGCAGACCAGCGTACCGATTTGGCCCTTCTTCTGAGCTCAGCATCGGCAATCTCTCTTGTGGGTAGGGCGAGACGGGTATAGATTGCATGTCGCTGGAAGCTATTTGTGGCTGTGGGGCAACCGGTCGCCTGACCGTTTGCCTGTTTTGTCCGGCGGGCGAAGTCAGGGGCCTCTTGACATGTGAAGGTTCCCGGTTCATGCCGGGAGACGGGGTGAGTTCGGTGTCTGACATTTGCCTTTGGAACAGTTAACCAAACGCCATCTATTACCTAGCGGAGCGGATTGTCTCCACCGGCATGCAAGGCCGGTGAAATAAGACAGAGAAGGTGTGCGTGCAAAGGGCTATGAAGGCCAAATTGGTCCGGCCACTCGCGACGGCTGCCAGCCTGGCGATAATCGCCGTTGGCTCGGCACGTCACGGATTGGATGATGACTGAATCAACTCGAACCGGTTCCTCAAAGATCGGCTCGTCAAAGATCGGCTGATAAAAGACGCCGACTCACCACCCACTTCGGGCAACATGTCATCCGGGGTCCAATGAGGTTGCTCAGTAAAAATTCGGTAGGGAGGCGTTACCGACGTCTTCATCCTGCGGTGCAGCGAAAGCTCAAAGTCGCTGTGCCCTATTTCTCGCTGGGTCTGATCGCCCTCGTTGTGACCTATCTTGTCTCTGAACCACCGGACTGGCGGTTCTGGTTGGTGTTTGCTGCGTTGTTCGTCTTGTTGGAGCTTTTCACGGTCGAGGTCAATGACCGTCTGATGCAGTCGTCCTCAATCATGGTGGTGATGACCGCCGGGGTCATCTTTGCCCTTCGAGCAGACTCGGACGCTCTCTTCGCCATGACTCTCATGGCTGCGATTGGTGCCTTTGCTCCCGACGACTTCCG
>SMXW01000022.1 GCA_004356805.1 Acidobacteriota bacterium
CTTCAACTTCAACGACGGTGTCAGCTCACCTGATTCAGGGGTCCAGTCATCCGGCACGACGATCCACTTCTTCACCTGCTCGGCGTGGGAAACGGTCTCGTTGGCCTCCTTCACCGCCCTGGTGATCTCGTCCTGCACCTCTGGAAGCTCGGAGAAGCCGGCCAGATCGTTGTAGTCGATGCCATGTGCCGCGGCCCATTCCGGAGCCATCTCGCCATCAAGTCCAATGACCATGGAGATGAACTTGCGCTCGTCTCCGACCATGCATGCCTTCGAGATGATCGGATGGTTCCCAAGAGCCGTCTCCAACTGAGCCGGGGCGATGTTCTTCCCGGCGGCCGTGATGATGATCTCCTTCTTGCGTCCCACTATCCAGACGAATCCGTCCTCGTCGATCCGGGCGAGGTCACCTGAATGAAGCCAGCCGTCATCGGCATAAGTCTCGCGAGTGGCCTGATCGAGTTTGTAGTAACCCTGGGTTATCACCCCGCCTCGCATGAGCAACTCACCGTCATCGGCCGTGGCGACCTCGACACCTGGGATCGCTTTCCCGACAGATCCGATCTTGAAAGCATTCGGCACGTTGGTGGTGGCGGGGCCGGTTGTCTCCGACATTCCATAAAGCTCATAGAGCGGAATCCCTATCGTCATGAAGAACTTGACGAGATCGGGGTTGATTGGCGCTGCTCCGGTAATGGCAATCTGGACCTGGTCCATGCCAAGCCCCTCTCGCACCTTGGAGAGGACGATCTTGTCGAGGAGACCGGCCATTATCGGGCCACTTCTGCCCTCCATCTCGGCGTCGACCCGCTTTGTGTTGGAGGCAAGCGCCAGATCGAGAAGCCTTTTCTTCAGACCCTCTTCCCCGGCGAACCGGGCCATCAGACGTGCATGGAACTTCTCATATACACGGGGCACGGCAAAGAAGACTGTCGGGCGGGCCTCCTGGATGTACTCGAGCACGCCAGCAATCGAAGGGCAGTACCAGACCTGTCCGGCCAGGTAGGTTCCGAGGTAGTGGGTGGCCAGACGCTCGGCAATATGGGCCAGGGGCAGGTAGGACACCATGCGCACTCCCATCTCGAGATCGGCGACCCGTCGGAGAGTCTCCAACGTCCATACCGCGTTGTACTGGCTGATCATCACCCCCTTGGGGGTGCCCGTGGTGCCCGAGGTGTAGATCAGAGTGGCGAGGGTGTCAGGCGTTACCGCCGAGGCCGACCTGTTCACAGTCTCGGGGTCTTCACCGAGGCGGTGGGTTCCTCTGGCGAGCAGCTCGTCCCAACTGAGAACCCAGTCGACGGTGTCGTAGTTCTCGGCACCGGACATGAGAACGATGTAGCGAAGGTTGGGAAGCTCGGTCCGGATCTCCTCCCATCGCTTCATGTAATCCAGGTTCTCGAGGATTGCGACCGTGGCGCTGCAATTGTCGGCGATGTATCGGACCTGATTCGCCGCGAGCGTGGAGTAGACGGTCACCGGGGTTCCACCGGCGTGGACCACACCAAAGTCGGCGATCACGTGCTCGGGTCGGTTCCCCGCCATGACAGCGACAAACTCGCCCTCGCCGACACCGAGGGACTGGAGACCGGCGGCCACCTGATGCACGACACTTCTGTACTGTGACCAGGTCAGACTGTTCCAGCCGCCATTCTTCCAATGGATCGCTGCCTGATCCCCGTACTGGTCGGCGTTCCGATTGAAGAAATCGACAAGGGTCTTACCTTCGACTACTGCATCGATCTCGGCTCGCTCTGCGAGCACTGCCTGCTCGTTCACGATTCCTCCATTGGGTCAGGCGACTGCTCCGGTCGAGCGGAGCATACCGATTTGGGTGGAGCTATATCCGAGCTGATCGAGGATCGAATCGGTGTCGGCGCCGGGAACGCTCGGCCCACCTGAAATGGCAGCCGGCGTAGTGGAGAATCGGGGGGCGGGGGCCGGTTGAGTCACGTCCGCGACCTCGACGAATGTTCCCCGTGACCTGTTGTGAGGGTGGTTCGGCGCCTCCTCCATCGAGAGGACAGGGGCGACACATGCATCGGTGCCCTCAAAGTGATCCGCCCACTCATCTCTTGTCCTCTCCAAGAACTTCTCGGCGAACAGGTCCCGAAGCGCAGGCCACCCCGAGTGGTCGGTTTGGGCGGGAAGGTCCCCGGGCTCCAGACCAAGCCCCTCGAGCAGTTCCGCATAGAACTGAGGCTCGAGGGCTCCCACGGCCATATGTCGACCGTCAGAAGTCTCATAGGCGGCGTAGAAGGGAGCACCACCGTCGAGGGGATTGGATTCCCGTCTGCTGGCTGCCCAAATACCCTCGGCCATTAGACCGTGATGTGATGTCGTCAACAGCGCAGCTCCATCCAACATTGCAGCGTCGACGATCTGACCCTCACCGGTTACGCGAGCATGGAGAAGTGCCGCCATCACCCCAAGAGCCAGAAGCATCCCCCCACCTCCATAATCACCGATCAGATTCAATGGCGGTATCGGGCGATCCGCCGGCCCCACCGCATGAAGCACTCCGGAGAGGGCGATGTAGTCGATGTCGTGACCCGCGGTGAAGGCGATCGGCCCCTCCTGGCCCCATCCGGTGACTCGCCCATAGACGAGTGCCGTGTTACGCGCCAGACACTCGGCGGGCCCTACCCCAAGACGCTCCGTCACCCCGGGACGGAAGCCCTCGATCAAGATCTCCGCCGTCCCGGCCAGGTCCAGGACCACGTCGACAGCACCCGGGGTCTTGAGATTGACCCCGATGGATCGCTTTCCCCGGTTGTGCAGATCGTGTTTCGTACGCGACGTGTGATCGCCAACTACGACATCGGCTCGATCCACCCGAATCACCTCGGCGCCGAGGTCGGCCAGCGCCATCCCACAGAAGGGAGCCGGTCCCAAACCTGCCAGTTCGACAACACGTATTCCGGACAACGGGCCTGACATCAGGAATCGCTCACAAACGTCTCGGCGCTCTCTATCAACACCGGTCGGAACTCCAAGGTGGGGTCGATGCCGAATGCGCCGCTGAGCATCGCGGCGAGAACCATCGCCGTGCTGGTGTCGTGCGGCATTATGGGATTGAGTGACTCGGGTTCCGAGTCGAGTGCGATGACGACGATCTCCTTGCCGAACCACGCAGCGACATTCCACAGGTCGGTGGAGCGGGAGATGTTGAGCTCGGGTCCGGTGAGTTCGGCGTTCCAGGCGAGGAAGGCCGGTTTCTGATACAGCGGGATCAGCGCCAGGTCCTCCAAGTAAGCCGCGTCTGCTTCGTTGTAGGTTCGTACCCTCTCGGCCTGGTCCGCCTGGCCGTTTGTCGAATGCACCAGCGAGTCGACGTCGGGGTTGCAGTAGCGGTTCACGTTCAACGCACCAAAACCACTTGGAGCGGCGCCCTCGCAGAAGTAGGTGCTGTTGCCGAGGTGTGGATCGGCGGCGGCCTTCCATGAGAAGTTGATGATCTGCCACACGTCGGGTCCACCGAAGAACACCTCAGACGAGAACAATTCCGATGGAGTCATGAAATCGCCCACCAACTCCACTCCTATTGCCTCCAGCGCCTCTCGAGCAAGTTCGAAGTGCGTCTCGCGGAACTCATCTCCGAGAGTGGTGGCCCAAACAAAAGACATGCGTCGCCCCCGACATGAGTAGACGTCGTCGTCGCCTCTTTCACAGAAGTGATCGACGAGCACCTGCTCGGCCATCTCGGGGTCGTAGCCATCGACGAAGTTGGGTTGATAGTTGAGCGAATTGGCCATCCATATCGAGCTGTCGAGCGAGGATGCTTCGGGATCGATGGTTCGCACTGTCCCCTCGAGCAGCGCCTCACGGTCGATTGCAAGGGAGATCGCTTCTCGAACCCACTTTTGCGACAGAAGTGGGTCATCATGGTTGAAGTCGATGTGTTCCCAGAAGGGCCCCGGTCCCAGGTCGTGCGTCACCCCCTCCATGGCGCCAACCTCATCCACTATCCAGTCGAGAGGCCTGGGGTTGATCAAATCGATCTCACCGTCTTCCAGGTCGCGGAGCATGTTGCGCACACTGTCGGGAAACACGAAGTGGATCTCGTCTACGTCTCCCAGGGGAGAGCCGGACAACGGATCGTCGACCGGCCAGTAGCGCAGATTGCGTTCGAGAATGATGCGATCACCAGGGACCCACTCGTGGAGAACAAAGGGCCCGGACGTCGTGGTCAGGGCGAGCCCAAAGGGGATCCCAGAATCGGCTCCCGCCAGAACGTGTCTCGGGAGGACGACCTCAAATAGTGTCTGCCATGGTCCGTAAACCTCGGAGAAGGAGAACAGGACCGTCTTGTCGTCAATGATCTCAGATCCGGTGATCAGATCATGTCCGACCCCAACTGCGGCCTCATTGAGCGGATCGACCAGGACTTCGTGGGTATAGACGAAGTCACTCGCTGTCACCGGTGTGCCATCCGACCACTTCGCCTCCGGCTGAATGTGATAGACGACACAGAAAGCATCGGGGCAGCGCTCCTCCTCGGCGGTTGTCGTCACAAGAGGTGCTGTGGTCGTGGTAGCGGGAATCGTCACCCTGGTAGAGGTCGTTGCCGGATCAGCTTCGCCCTGTGCACAGACCGTGACGACCAAAGCCAGTGCGATCAAGATGACGCTAAAACGGGGCGAGGTCTCCATCGCAAGAGATAAAACGCCTCGCGGCGCCCATTTCCAAGGATTCGGCGGGTATTTCCTCCCGAGGGCGAATCTGGAACCCTCGACTATTCGCTCACTCGCACCGCACTTGGCCACGCATTGGGGAAGCCGAAGTGGCCACCCATGATGACATCAGCGGGGAACCGAACGCTCGTGCGGTAGGCCTCGATGATCGACGTGCGGAACAACACCACGTACGGAAGATCCTCAGCAAGGATCAGATCCATTTCCTTGGTCAACTCAGCGGCAGACTCCATGTCAGTCGCATCGTCAAAGGCGTCGGCCACGGCGTCGAAGCGCTCGCTCTTGTAACCAGGTATGTTGAACCCGCCGCTGGTC
>SMXW01000023.1 GCA_004356805.1 Acidobacteriota bacterium
ATGGCGACGGCCATGCCTCGGGCCGGAGGAGCCTATCTCTATATCGACATGGCCATGGGCCCTCTGATGGGAACCATTGCCGGGCTCGGTGTCTGGCTCTCGCTTGTTTTCAAGGCGGCGTTTGCTCTTGATGGACTCGGTCTCTATCTCGGCTTGTTCACCGACGTCGACGAACTGACAATGGGACTCCTGATAGGCGCCGGCTTGCTGGTTGTGAACCTGGTCGGCATCAAGGAGTCGGGAACCATCCAGGCCCTGCTGGTGACGGTCGTCTTGGCTGTCTTGCTGATATTCATCGGGGGTGGCGCAACCTTTGTTGAGAGTGCCAGCTACCACCCCTTCTTCCCTGGAGGTGTTGGAGGCCTGTTCGCCACGGCAGCCCTCGTCTTTGTCTCCTATGCCGGTGTGACCAACGTGGCCAGCGTTGCCGAGGAAGTGTCCGACCCGACGAGGACCCTTCCGGTGGCGATCATCTCTTCTTTGTTGGTGATGATATTCGTCTATCCCGCGGTCACCTATGTGATGGTCGGAGTGACTCCACCGGAGATTCTGTCCGGCAACCTGACACCCTTCGCTGCGGCGACCGGAGAGCTGTTTCCCAACTGGGTGGTGACTGGGGTCGCGGTGGTAGGTGTCCTCGCCCTGGCGTCGATGGCGAATGCCGGACTGCTCGCCTCTTCCCGATACCCCTTTGCCATGGCCCGACGTCGTCTTGCCCCTTCCGTCCTCACCAAGGTGGGCGCCCGATCGGGCACTCCGACGTGGTCGCTGATACTCACCGGAGGTCTGCTGCTCGGATTGGTGGCCTTCGTGCCCGTCTTCCTGCTGGCCAAGTTGGCATCCGCCTTTCTGGCTCTGGTCCTGGCGATGATCTGTGTCGCTCAGATCGCATTTCGTAGCTCGAAACTGTGGTGGTATCGGCCCAAGTTCAACGCCCCTGGGTATCCCTGGGTGCCCTTGGCTGGAGTTGGCGCATGTCTGCTTCTGATCACTCAACTGGGTGCAGATGCCATCCTGGGGGCATTGGGGATCATTGTTGGCGGAGTGATCTGGTACCAGGTGTATGGCCGGTCCCGAGCCATCAAAGAGAACGCCTTCAGAGAGAGTGTTCGCCAGCAAGGCATGGCTCGGCTCCTTCAGCTCACTGAAGAGGCCCTAACGGATGTATCGAGGCGGGTTGCCGTCGTCTCGGGCCGAGAAGGCCGCGAGTCGTCACTGCTTCGGATCGGGCGTCCTGTGGCCGGTTCGGACCGTGACTCGGTCAGCTTTCTCCCCTCGGGAGATGATCTGGTCGACAAGATTCTCGAGTACGATCCTGATCTCCTGGTGGCCTCTGTGACGAGGGGTGATGGACACGGAGACAACCTCCCCGATGATCGAGACGTAGCCTTGCTCACCGAGAGGGATCTCGGAGACATCGAGCGGATTGCCGTTCTCGGCTCCGGCGGTCCTTACGACGTTCTCAAGATTTGCCTCGCCGCCAAGATTGCCGAAGAGGAGGGTGCTTCGATCAGATTCGTCCACGTTCTCGATCCGACCGCCTCCCGAGCTCAGGTTCGGTCATTGGAGAAGTTTCATGAGGATCTGGGTGAACTGTGTTCAGTGCCGACGGAGTCAATGGTCATCGAATCGGAGGATCTGCTGGCAGCCCTGACGTCGGCCGTCGACGACACCGATCTTGCCATTATTGGTGCCCCCAAAGGCAGGCACTTCTTCACGGATCTGATTGATCGGATCGTGGAGAGAGTGCCGGCGCCTGTGCTGCTGGTTCGAGTTGCCGAGAAAGCCGAGCCGACAACTATTCGCAACGTGTTCCATCGTTTCGTTACGAACAGGCTGGGGAAGTAGAAAGCCTTCAGTTCGGTCGCGCAGAGTTGGTCAGGGGCATTTGGCTAGCTCCACCCATACGCGGAATCTCAAGGGATCTCACGGTGTTCTGATCGACATGGATACAGTAGCGCTTCTCGAATTCCGGCGGGAGAAGGATGAGTTTTTCTCTTCCAGCCACCAGTCCCCGCTCGATCATGCCGATCAGCGCAACTTTGCCGGTCTCGACTACTTCGATCCCAACCCTGACCTTGTCTTCAGTCTGGCAATGGAGCCGGCTGACGGCAGCGAGATCTCTGTGCAGACCAGCGACGGTCAGGAGCGGGTCTACCGGCGGTCCGGCAAAGTGAAGTTCGAGGTCGGGGAGGAGGCCGTGACTCTCACCCTCTACTCGACGGAGCATCCCGGATTCTTCGTACCGTTCCGCGACTCGACATCCGGCAAGGACACCTATGGGGCCGGCCGCTACCTCGACATCGATCCCACTGACAATGGAAAGGTGACTATCGACTTCAACCTGGCCTACAACCCCTACTGCGTCTACAACGACGGCTATTCGTGCCCGTTGCCGCCCGCGGAGAACTGGCTGCAGGTGCCCATCGCGGCCGGCGAACTCGACTACACGCGGTAGCAATCGAACCGGTCCACGATGGAGGCGCGATGGGTTTCAAATACAGTTGACCCGTTCCCTAGTCGACCGGCGGTAGCCCCCAGAAGTCGTATGTGAATATCGTCTCGAACCCAAGACGTGCATAAACGGTGTAGCCCATTTCCGACGATTGAAGAAAGGCGACTTCACAACCCTGGTCCCCGCCGTCGATGACGGCCTTCATTGTCATCGCTGCTCCGTAGCCCCTGCCACGATGATCCTCGAGGGTGGCCACGTTGAAAACGCTGACAGACCCCTCGTTGATGAATCCGATCGAGGTCGAGACTGGCTGGTCGTCCACATATCCCGCATAAAAGGTCGCATCGGGTCGCCGGGCCACTGCTGGAACCAGGACGGTCTCGAGCATTTCCTCTGGTATTCCGAACCCCTTCGCTGCCACGTAGATGTGGTCTTCGAGCGTGGTTGAACCGGAGAGAATCTCCAACTCCGTTGGCATCTGGTGGTCGGGTATCGGTTGCATCACCATCGCCGGTATTGCGCTTTCGGCCAGGATCAACCCCGACTCGTCCAGGATCGGGACGAATCGACTGTCGGCTTCAGATCTGAGAGAGACGGCGAACCGGAGTCCGGTACCGCCCATGGCTGCAACGGCCGTCTCCATGTCCCGTTCAGTCGCAGTGTCGTCGTGGGTGATGATCTGGTTGAAGAGGGCCACCGGGGAGTGGCTGACAATCGATGTGACCCCACCGGTGCGATGCACGTACCCGGCGGTCACCGACTCGGCCACCATTCCGAACCCCTTGATGTACGCGTGGTGATGGGCGTCCGCGAACGATTCCAGTGCCATGCCGAAGCAACCTAACTGTCCCCGCGCGGGTGGAGCGTAACCTTTGGTTCCATGACTCGAAGATTCCAGATGATCGATGTGTTCGGATCCGGTCCCGTATCCGGAAACCCTCTGGCGGTGGTGCATGACGCCGAAGGTCTGAGCACCGACGAGATGCAAGCCGTCACCCGATGGCTGAATCTCTCGGAGACGACCTTTCTGCTTCCGCCAACGACGAGGGAAGCGGACTACCTCGTTCGCATTTTCACTCTTGTCGGGGAGCTGCCCTTTGCCGGCCATCCGACTCTGGGCTCATGCCATGCCTGGCTGAGCACGGGAGCCATCGCGAAACGGGACGATGTCGTGGTCCAGGAGTGTGGGGCAGGCCTCATCCCCCTGCGCAAGGGAGACGACCTGGCATTCGCCGCGCCGCCCCTACTCCGTGAGGGGCCGGTCGATGACACCTACTCCGCCCAGGTTGCGGCGGTGATCGGAGTCGACCGTGACGAGATCGTGGAAATCGAGTGGGTCGACAACGGGCCCGGGTGGGTCGGCGTGCTGCTCGAGGATGCTGATGCTGTGTTGGCTCTGAAGCCTGACATCACTCGATACGAGGGCGAAAGCCAGATAAACATCGGTGTTGTTGGACCGCACCAGGATCATGAAGATGCAGCGTACGAAGTCAGGGCGTTCTTCTCGGATGACCGAGGACTGCTTGTCGAGGACCCAGTGACTGGCAGTCTCAACGCCTCTATCGCTCAATGGCTTCTTCGAACCGGCAGAGTGACAGCGCCCTATACGGCGGCGCAGGGAACGGCGATCGGCCGGAAGGGCCGGATCCTCATTGATCAGGATTCCGACGGGACGATTTGGGTCGGTGGTTCCACAGTCACGCTCGTCGACGGCGAGATCAGCTGACCGTCATCCTCCGAAGAAGACCTCGCCCAGCGTCAAGGCGGCGATTACGACAAACAACCACCCGAGCGACCTGAGCAGAGTCTTCTCGGTGACCCGGCTGGTGATTTGGGGTCCCAGTTGCCCTCCGATCAATACACCAGGGACTGTGAAAATCACGATGGATAGGACGGTGTCGATGGTCGAGGCGTCTTCCTGAAAGAATCCCACCACATGGGTCACACCAGCGGCAAGAGCAGTGACGGCAACGACCACAACGCTGATGGCCACCGTCACCCGGGTCGGGATGCGACACCGCATTACCAGGGCGTAGGAGTTGAGCTCACCCAGTCCGGTCGAAATCAAGCCGACAAAGAGCCCACCAAGACTGGCGAACCATCGCCCCTCGTTACGACGGCAGAGCTCGTACTCGATCCGTTCTCCCTGGCGAGTGATGACGACCCGGTGGACCGCCGGGTGAGCGACATCCTCCCCTCGTGAGATTGCGGCGTCTTCGGATTCGTGGTCGCGGTGACGAATGAAAGCAAACGCGATCACAGCAAGACCCAATCCGAGGATGATCTTCAGGAGATCCGCCGAGATCGACCCGGCAAGGAGGGACCCGATAACGGCTGTGGGTATCGAGACGGTGGCCAGCATTCGGGCCACCTTCCAGTCGATTGTTCTTGCTCGGGCGTGTGCGGTGACACCGGAAGCAAATCCGAAGACCTCGGTGATCAGGGCGACCCCGATGGCGATCTGGGGCTCGAGGCCAAGAACCAGGATGAAGAGTGGGGAAAAGAATGTGGCGCCGCCGATGCCTGCTCCGTTGGCAATTGCCGCGATGACGACGGCGATCGGCAGCAAGAACCAATACGTGAATTCCATCCCCCGACAAGCTTATCTACCGAATCAGGTCGATCCGCTTGCAACGGTTGCCCTCACCACGGGTGGGAGGAGACTCGGGTGAGGACAGCCGTCATGGTCACGACGCGCAGGGCGTCCCCCGGAGCGTCGTATTGTTTGTGAAGAGTGCGAAGGAGCCAAGAACCATCGGGATTCCGATCACGGCTCCGATAGCGGTCACCGTCAGCACAGTGCCAGTGGCCAAAAGGGCGAACCCGCTGGCGAGTCCAAACCAATCTGTGCGTGGTAGACATTTCTCGAGTGACATTCTGATCACCTCCACAAGGGTCAACTGGTTTGTTGCCCCGTTATAAGCCCCAAGTGTCCAGCGATGGACAGTTGGCATTGACACGCTGCCGTTGACACTGCCGAGTTGGACGCTGTTCGGGACGGGGCGTTGCCGGTTGTCGCCCGGCTGAACGCGTTGAGGACGGGCCCGACTGGCCCGTCCTCAAACGTCGTCGTCTTTAGCCGAGGGGTTCGATGGTTATCTCGATGACCGCCCCCGTCCATCCATGGACACCGGGGACCAGATCGGCGCCACCCTGAATGCCGGCGTGGGCGTGGACAACGCCACCTTCTGCGAGCGCTGGATTGGTCGTGCCGGTTTGGCCGAGCCCATCGCAGGGCGGTACCAGATCATCGTAGGCCTCGGTGTTGATCTCGGTGCCGGCGTCATAGGCGAAGCCAAACAAGGTTCGGGTCTTTCCGTTGTTGTCGAGCTGCACCGAGTCGATGGCACCAAAGCCGTCGTTGGTGCAGATCAGCATCCCCGCCACTGACAACTTCCGGGCTCCCGGAGTGGAGACGATGTCTGCCCAAACACTCTCACCCGATCCGAATGGGGCCGACCCGGCAACAACGACGTCGCCGACCCGTGGATTCGCTCCCAGTTCGGCGGCCAGGACTCCTGCGGCGCCGTTCTCGGCGATCGCCTGAAGACCTGGCGAAGCGGCCGAACCGACCTCGAAGATCCCGGTCGAGCCCGAGTGGGTAGCCACCACGAACGGCGTCATTGGCTGTCCGCTGGTCAGGTTGGTGATAGTCACCCGATAGGTGCGCACTGATCCGGCGTCGGCGGGTGCCGCGCCCAAGATTGTGAGCAGCAGGGCTGCTGCCGCTACCAGTGCGATTACGGGGGTGAGCCTTCGGCTCTGAGTCATGTTCGCCTCCTTGACGATGGATTAACCACCTTGAAGGCAGAGTCTTGATATGCCAGAAACGGTTTCTGAACGATCCATTAACACTGACGTCGAACCCAGCAGAGGCCCATACGGTTGGGGGATGTCACTCAGTGAGTTTTCCGGCCGCACCGTTCTGGTCGTTGACGACGAGCCAATGGTCAGGGAAGTGGTGACCACCTACCTGAGCCGCGACGGGTTGGACGTCATCGAGGCTTCTGACGGTGCTGCTGCGCTTCGAGCCTTCGAGGAAAAGCTTCCCGACCTGATCGTGCTCGACGTGATGCTCCCCGAGATCGACGGATACTCGTTGCTCTCCGAATTTCGAAGTCGATCCAACGTTCCGGTGATCATGCTCACCGCCCGAGGTGAGGAGACCGATCGTGTGCTCGGGTTGGAGTTGGGTGCCGATGATTATGTGGTCAAACCCTTCTCTCCCCGGGAGTTGGCTGCGCGGGTCCGGACTGTTCTCAAACGTTCCGACGGGGCGAGCCTTCGTTCTGGTTCGGTTATCGAGATCGATGATCTCCGGATCGACCCAGGAGCGAGAGAAGTGGGCGTGAAAGGTCGAACTATCGAGTTCACTCCGAAGGAGTTCGATCTGTTGGTCTTCTTCGCCACCCATCCACGACAGGTCTTCTCCAGAGGTCAACTTCTCGAACAAGTCTGGGACTCCAACACCTCATGGCAGGACCCGTCGACCGTCACGGTTCATGTCCGTCGGATACGTCAGAAAATCGAGTCGAACCCCGATAAGCCGAAGCGGATCACCACTGTTTGGGGTGTGGGATACCGGTTCGAGACATGAGGCTCGCCCTCGGCGCGGCGGCTCTGGTGGTCCTGGGAGTCGGTGTTTTCAGTGTGGTGATGCAGCCAACCAACACCGAGCGAATCGGGATGGGACTCATCTTTGGTCTTATGGCGATTGGAGCTGCTGGGGCCGCCGTTTGGCTTCCCCGGCTGGCTAGGGGGAACCGTTCGTTACGCACCACGGTCATGACCCTGTCGGTCGTCTCCTTTCTGATCGTGGCCGTCGGCATGGTGGCCGCAGGGCAGCAGATGTTCATCTCGACCCACGATCTGACGGTGCTCCTCATTGTTGTCGGCTTTGGTGTCGTGGCAGCAGTCGCCTTTGCGGTTCTGGTCAGTGGCCCGCTCACCGGTGACCTGACCCTCATTGCTGCTACCGCCTCGGGAATCGCCTCTGGAGATCTCACGAAGAGAACGAGGATCACCCGCGCCGACGAAGTGGGCGATTTGGCGGCCGCCGTCGACGGGATGGCCCTCGCGCTCCAGGAAGCCGAGCGTGTTCGAATCCGCGACGATGTCGTGCGTCGGGAGTTCTTTGCCGCCGTAGGTCATGATCTGAGGACACCTCTGGCGTCGTTGCAGGCTGCGCTCGAGGCGTTGCAAGATGGCCTCGTCGATGATTCGGATCGATATCTCAGCTCGATGAAAAAGGACACCGAGGCCCTTACCCAGATGGTGGAGGATCTCTTCTTGCTCGCCCGTCTGGAATCCGGAGTCGTCGAATTCGATCTGGAGTCGACCGACCTCACCGAGATCGCCGACGAAGCCGTTGAGGTCTTCCGGCCGCTGGCGGCAACCAAGAGCGTCACCTTGGTGCTCAACGTCGATGAGCGGGTGACTGCCCTGGCCGCTCCTGAGGGCGTCGCCAGGGTGGTCCGCAACCTTCTCGACAACGCTGTTCGTCACTCACCTGCCGGGGGCGAAGTCGTGGTCAGCGTTTCCAACGGCGCCTCTGCTCAGGTTGTCATCACCGATGATGGGGAAGGATTCTCGGATGACTTCGTCAAGCACGCTTTCGAGCGTTTCAGCCGGCCTGACGGTGTGCGCAGCCGTGCGACCGGAGGGGCGGGCCTGGGTTTGGCTATCGCCCAGGAGTACGTCTCGGGTTTCGGAGGCATCATCTGGGCCGAGCCGGGACCGGGAGGCAAGGTCGGGTTCACTCTCCCGGTGGTCTGAAGCGGCCCAACTCGGAGTGTCGCTGGTCACCACCGATGTCGGTCCAGCACGGGAAACCGAGACTGCCGAACTCATCTGATAACCGACTTCCCTTTACGAAGTCTCTTGATACCCGAGTAACTTGTGCTGTCTAGTGGTGACTAATTCGAGGAGGAGTTGATGGCGAACATCGTGCGTGCCGCACTGGTCCAGACCGAGTGGACCGGCGACAAAGAATCGATGGTCGAGAAGCACGTGAAGTATGCCAAGCAGGCCGCCGAGCAGGGCGCCAAAGTGATGTGCTTCCAAGAGATGTTCAATGCTCCCTACTTCTGCCAGGTCCAGGAGGATGAGCACAAGGACACCGCCGAGCCCATCCCGGATGGTCCGACCACCCAGAGGATGATCGAGGTGGCCAAGGAGACCGCCATGGTCTTGATCGTTCCTATCTACGAGAAGGAAGACGAAGGCTTTCTCTACAACACGGCAGCCGTTATCGATGCCGACGGCACCTACCTGGGCAAGTACCGCAAGACCCACATTCCTCATGTGAAGGGGTTCTGGGAGAAGTTTTACTTCCGTCCCGGGAACACCGGCTACCCGATCTTCGACACTGCGGTTGGCCGCATCGGTGTGTACATCTGTTACGACCGCCACTTTCCTGAGGGTTGGCGGGCTCTCGGTCTCGCCGGCGCCAAGATCGTTTTCAACCCCTCGGCGACGAGCCGTGGTCTCTCCATGTACTTGTGGAACTTGGAGCAGCCTGCATCGGCGGTGGCCAACGAGTATTTCATCGGGGCTATCAACCGTGTCGGTAAAGAGCCATACGGCGATAACGACTTCTACGGCTCGTCGTACTTTGTCGATCCCCGTGGGCAGTTCGTTGGTGATCAGGCCAGCGACACCGATGAGGAACTTGTGATACGTGACCTCGACATGGACACCCTCGAAGAAGTCCGCAAGGTCTGGGCCTTCTATAGGGACCGTCGCCCCGACGCCTACGACGCACTGGTCGCTCCTTAGCCGTCATGGGCAAGCACGCCGAGCTCCTTGGTCGTCACACAGAGGTTCTGCCTTCCTGGATGGCCCTGTATTACGAGGACCCGATCGCGCTGGTCGACGGTGAGGGTCGGCATGTGACCGACGCCGAGGGCAACGAGTACCTCGACTTCTTCGGAGGCATCCTCACCACCATGTCGGGCTATCGGATTCCCGCTGTCGTCAACGCCATAAAAAGGCAGGCCGACAAGATGCTGCACACTTCGACGCTGTATCTGATCGAATCTCAGATCGAGTTGGCGGAGAGGATCGCCGACCTGAGTGGGATCCCCGACGCCAAGGTTTTCTTCACCAACTCGGGCAGCGAGGCCAACGACGCCGCACTGATGCTGGCCACTCAGTACCGCCAGTCGAACCAGGTGCTCGCCATCAGGGGCAGCTATCACGGCAGGTCGCATTCGGCGGTGGCCATAACCGGGCAGAAGTCCTGGTCGGCCACCAGTCTCTCGCCGTTCAACGTGATTTACGTCCACGGTGGGTACAAGCTGCGGAGTCCGTTCGGCCATCTTCCCGACGATGAGTTCACGGCGGCGTGTGTCGCCGATCTGCGCGATCTGCTCGCTATCGCAACAGCGGGCGAGGTGGCAGCGATGATCGTCGAGCCCATCCAGGGTGTGGGTGGGTTCGCCACCCCACCGGACGGGTTCTTCGGTGCGATGAAAGAGGTGCTCGACGAACACGGGATTCTGTTCATCAGCGATGAGGTCCAGACCGGATGGGGGAGGACCGGAGAGCATTTCTGGGGCTATCAGGCTCACGACTTGACACCTGACATTCTCACTTTCGCCAAGGGGCTGGGCAACGGTCTTGCAATGGCCGGTGTGGTGGCTCGTCCCGACGTCATGGATTGTCTGAAGGCGAACTCGATCTCCACTTTTGGAGGCAACCCACTGGCCACCGCCGGTGCTCTGGCCAACCTCGAGTATCTGTTGGAGAACGACCTGCAGACCAACGCCTACAAGGTGGGCAGCCAATTGAAGAATGGCCTCCACAACATCGCTGAGGACGTTCCCGAGATCATCGAGGTGAGGGGCAAGGGCCTGATGCTTGGTGTCGAGTTCGGCGACCCCGTCAGCGGCAGCCCCAACGCCGAACTGACCGCCGATGTGATGGAGCAGGCCAGGGCCGAAGGTCTTCTCGTTGGCAAAGGTGGCCTCTACGGCAACACCCTGCGCATCGCCCCACCGCTTTCGATCACCGAAGAAGAGGCCAACGAGGGTCTCGACAAGCTTCGTAACGCAATCGACCGGGCAAGAGAGGAATAGGAGATGGCCAAGACATTGATCAAGGGTGGCACCGTCGTCACCGCCACCGAGATGATGAGCGCCGATGTCCTTATCGACGGACAGAAGGTGGTGGCTTTGCTCCAGCCCGGATCAATCGAGGTCTCGGCCGAGATCGAGGTCGACGCCTCGGGCAAGTTGGTCATCCCCGGTGGGCTCGACGTCCACACCCATATGGAACTGCCCTTTGGTGGCACCAAGGCCGCCGACACCTTCGAGACCGGCACTCGTGCTGCCGCTTTTGGTGGAACGACCACGATTGTCGACTTCGCCGTTCAGACCAAAGGCGAGTCGGCAATGGGAGGCTGGGAGGCGTGGATGGAGAAGGCTCGTGGCAACTGCGCTATCGACTACGGCTTTCACATGATCACCGGCGACATCAACGACCAGACCCTCAAAGAGATGGAACTCCTGGTCCGCGAGGGTGTCACCAGCTTCAAG
>SMXW01000024.1 GCA_004356805.1 Acidobacteriota bacterium
AGCCCACCCCGGACGACCTTGCTCGGTGATGACGTCTTCCCGGTGGATTCGCTCATGGCGGCGAGAGCCTAACGGGAGGCTACCGCCCGCGTCCCAGTAGCTGAGCGTGTGCCACAGGTGACCGTTGCGGTAAGTCGAGATTCCGAAGGAGTCTTTGAGGCTGCGGCTGTTCTGGCTGCCGGCACCACCCTCCTACCTCCGCTCCACCTCGGCCGACAACGACCACGGTGTCGCCGTTCGCCCGACCCGAGTGGCTGGGAACGAGGCCTCTGCTGCTTCGACCTGACAAATACGGGCGAGGTGCAGCCATCGAAGTTTCCCGCAGCTGGGACGGATCGCCTCGACGTGCCTCGGGATTGTTCTGGTCACGTCGGCGTGCTCCGGCTCGGCAGGCACGTCGACGACCACATCCACCACGGCCCCAGTTCCCCCGACAACGGTGACGACCGCTCCGCCATCTACAACGACAGAGGCACCGGTGACCACTCTCGCCCCTGTGACTACAACGCTCCCGCCTCCGACTACGGCCGCGCCGACCACCACCACGACTGTGGCGACGACGACCACGATCGATCCGGCCTACTACGTGCTCGAATTACGCGACGACGGCCTCGGGTTCGCCGACTTCGGCGACGACGACGATGCTGTTGTTGCATACGTCACCGATGTGCTTGGATCGCCCGCCAACGACACCGGGTGGGTGAACAGCTTTGACTTCGGCGTGTGTCCCTCCCCCACGGCGCGTCAAGTGCGCTGGGAAACTCCGGGCAGGTTCGAACTGCTCTTCTACACCGGTGGCACCGACTTTGCACCAGACGGCACCGAGCACTTCGGGAACTACTGGTACTTCGGACCCGATGTGTCGACCTTTGCAGTGTTCACTCCCGAGGGGGTCACCGTCGGTAATAGCGTGCTCGACTTTCAGAACGCCTACGGCACCGCGTTCGTAGTCCAGGAGAGCTTCATCCCCGGGTTGTACTTCTGGCATGTCGATCCTGTTCCGTCGAACAACGACTATCTCGGCGGGTTCGCCGACGGAGGAGCGCCAGGATCCGTCATCACGTCAGTGGGCGGCGGCGCCGCCTGCGGCGAATGACGGCGAGGGCCCTGCCCCAACGGCGAGCCTGATCCACCGGCGTCTAGAACACCGGCACCAAGGTCCCAGATCACTCAGTCAGCCACTTCAAGGGATAAGAGGGCTCAATCCTCAGATCCCGCGAAACCTCTGTTCAGCGAGAGAGGAGGCCGTTGACGAGTTGGGGCACGACAGCGCCCGCTAACTCCTCCACATCAATGGCGCCTTCCGTGATCAGCGTCTTCATCGAGACCATGTGGAGGGCACCCATGATCGCGTCGGCTGCGACCTCTACATCGATCAGCGTCAGCTCTCCTGCGGCCTTCCCCTCGATCAAAACCTCGCGGAACGGCGTCATCACAGATCGATCCATGTTCGCCATCAGAGCGACATGGTCTTGGCCGGATTTGATCGCACTCGGTAGCTCGAGGCACATCTTTGGGTACTCGGCAAACGATCCGATGACGGCGGTCATGACCTGCGCCAGCCGATCTGCCGACGTCCCTTCAGATGCGGCCGCCTTCTGGATGGCGGCACGTGTCCGATCCATCAGGTCATTCAGATAGAACTCGACCAGGTCGTCCTTGCCGGAGAAGTAGTAGTACAGGGTCGCCCGCGGGATATCTGCAATCCGGGCAACCTCTTCGATGCTGACGTCGAACCCGGATCCCTCCGGGAACTCGTGGGAGGCATCCAGCAACTTCATTGCCAGATCCTCGGGAAGAATCTTCATCTCAAACCTTCTTTTGTGTATTCACCCAGAATAACAGAGAAAATTCAAACTTAATTCCAGATCTAGGAATAGACAACCGTCCAAGTACCCTTGTACCCTTGTCCAAAGAGGAATCTGGACACGGATCTCGATGCCAGGCCCCCAAGGAGGAGAAAAGGAAAATGTTCACCACACTGGATACACGACCGGACGAGACCTCGTCCAAGCGTCGCTGGCTGGTGCTCGCGGTCATGTCGGTCGGGACGTTGATCGTCTTCATCGACAACACGGTCGTCAACACTGCCCTTCCAGCGATTTCGGTAGATCTCGGAGCTTCGATCTCGACTCTGCAATGGGTCGTCGATTCTTACGTTCTGGTCCTCGCCGGTCTCTTGCTACTTGGTGGCAGTCTTGGAGATCGATTCGGCAGGAAGAAGTGGATGACCGTCGGTCTGGTCATCTTCGGACTCGGTTCCGTGGGCGCCGCCCTCTCGACTACGGCCGGAGGACTAATCGGGTTCAGAGGCGTTCAGGGTTTGGGTGCCTCTCTCGTACTGCCGGCCACGCTATCGATAATCACCAACGTGTTTCCCCGTGGGGAACGGGCCAAGGCGATCGGCATCTGGACCGCCGTCGGTGGTCTTGGAATCGGCATCGGCCCGGTACTCGGGGGATGGCTGGTCGACAATATCGGATGGAGTTCGGTCTTCTGGCTGCACATCCCGGTCCTGGCAATCGCTCTGATCGGGATGATTTTCGTCCCCGAGTCCAGAGACGAGCGAAATCTGGGTCTTGACCTGCCCGGGGCTCTCCTCAGCATGACGGGGCTCATCGCCCTTGTTTACGGCATCATCCAGGGACCGGAAGCGGGATGGTCGTCGCCTGAGATCATCGCTGCGTTCGGGCTTGCTGTGACTCTGTTGACTGCTTTTGCCATAGTCGAGGCTAAGAGCGACGCGCCGATGCTGCCACTGAAATTCTTCCGCCAGAAGGACTTCACGGGAGCGGTTGTGACGCTAGGCCTGATCATCTTCGGCATGTTGGTGACCTTCTTCTTCCTGACCCAGTACTTCCAGATCGTTCAAGGACGCTCCGCCTTCGAGGCCGGACTTCTGATCATCCCGGCGTCAGTGGGAATGATGCTGGGCGCGCCGCTGTCGGGTGCCCTGGTGAAGAAGATCGGTCCCCGATACCTGGTGCTGGCCATGGCCGGGGCCATGATCACCGGTGTGATGTTGCTGACGAGGGTCGAGGTTGACTCCTCGACCCTCTCGGTGATCATCCCGCTGGGTATCTTCGGGTTTGGCGCCGGATTGGGAATGCCTGCTCTGACAGACACGGTGATGGCGGCGGTGCCCGAAGCGGACGCCGGGGTGGGGTCGGCTGTCAACGACGTCAGCCGCGAACTCGGAGGCGCCCTCGGCATCGCCACTATCGGGTCGTTCGTTTCGAGTTTCTACAGGAGCAATGTCAGTGACGCTCTTGCGGGCACGGTGCCTGACGAGATCGTGGAGTTGGCCGGCGAAAGCATCGGAGTCGCCACTGTCGCTGCAGCCAATCTCCCTGAAGAGCTTGGAGCGATTGTTGTGTCGGCTGCCAATCAGGCGTTCATCGACGCGATGAGCACCGGCTTCCGGATATCGGCTGCCGTCCTCGCCATAGCGATTGTCATCGCATTCACTCTGATTCCTCAACACATGAGAGCCGAGCAGGCAAACCGGGAACCTGCTGTCGACCACTCCGGGGAGACGATCTCCGAGCCGGCCGTGGCCTAATCGACAAGGAGAGGATCATGATGAGAGACAGGGTTGGACACTTATTCAAAAGGTGGAATAGACGATCCTCTGAAAGCACTTGTAACCCCACGTAACGCCACTCAGCCCAAAACGAAGGAGACAATCGTGATTGACAATGCGAACCGCACAGCGCTGGTGACCGGGGCCAGCTCCGGCCTTGGCCTCGAGACATCCGCCCTCCTAGCCGAAGATGGCTTCGGCAGGGTGATCATCACTGCTCGCACCGCAGCCAAGGCTGACGCGGCCCGTCAGAGCCTTCTCGCCCGAACCGGCGCAGACGTGTTCGAGACTCTTACTCTCGACAACGATCATCTGAGCACCGTCGAGGCGGCAGCTGAGGAGCTGGCCAGGCGTGGGGGTCAGATCGATGTCCTCGTGCTCAACGCCGGGATTGTGCCCGGTAGCGATCTTGTGAAGACAGCCGACGGCCTCGAGGCGACAGTGGCATCGACGCTCATTGGACACCACCTACTCACCATGCGGCTAATCGAAAAGGGCCTGATCGGTGATGCAGCTCGCATCGTCATCTCAGGATCCGAGGCTGCACGTGGCGACGTGCCAACGTTCAACCCCCTCGACGTGGATTCGTTTGCCGCCGAACACTTCAACGGCGATATGGAAGCGGCGATAGAGGCCCAGATTCGGATGGAGCCACCGGCGAAGCACAAGGCCGGCAGCACCTATGCAACAGCAAAGCAATTCGTTGTGTGGTGGGCAGCAGAACTCGCCCGCACGCTTCCGGCGGGGGTCACGGTCAACGCAGTATCCCCGGGCAGCACGCCGGAGACCGAAGCCGGCCGCAACGCACCCTTCTACATGAAGCGCGTGATGATGCCCGTCTTGAAGCTTGTTCCAGGCATGTCGCATTCCCTGGCTGATGGCGCGGGCCGATATATCGAGGTAGCCGGCTACGGGGACGACATCACCGGGAAGTTCTTCGCATCCAAGCCGAAGAAGATGACCGGCCCGATCGAGGAGGTGCGCCTGGATCACCTCGACAACCCGGCAGCACAGCAGGCACTCTGGAATGTCACCACCAAGGTGGCCGGTGGCGTCGGATATCCGGCGAGGCACTGACTCCCAGCCCTCAGCGTTCTGGGGAGTTGCTTCTCGAGGCAGATGTTCTGGCGGCTGAGGTCAGATGAGCCCTCGCGCCAAAGCCGGGACGCGCCGATGATGCGATCCATCGAGAAACCACCACCAACACTGGCAACTGGCGGGATTCGATATCCCCGGTAGAAATGTGGAAATCCGCATCTCGCCAGGTTTGCTGAGCGGATCAGTATCTAATTCGGCTGTCGAAGGTTCGAGTCCTCCTGAGGGGGCTGGAGTGAGGCCACTGCCACCGCGAAGCCCTCGCCGTCGTCCATAAACCAACTGTCCAGCCTCATACCGGCTGCGTCGAACTCCTGCTCGACCTGAGGCTTGGAGAACTTACAGGAGACCTCAGTATGTATCTCCTCCCCGGCGATGAAAGTGACGGCCAGGTCGAGAGCGCGAATATTGGCCACGACTTCGCGTGACGCTCGAAGGCTCTGGGCCATGCACGCCAGCTCACGGTCAAAACGCGTCACATGCTCGAAAGCGTCGACCGGGATGTCACCACCCAGCTCCCGATTGATGACGTAGAGAATGTTCTTGTTGAACTCGGCCGACACCCCCTGAGCGTCGTCGTAGGCGGCGATCATCGTCGGCTCGTCCTTGACGAGGTCCAGCCCGAGCACGAAGCCATCCCCAGGCTCCAGAGCATCCGCCACAGACCTAAGCAACGAATGGCGAAGCGTCGGGACGTAATTGCCGATCGTCGAACCTAGAAAGACAATGATGCGCCGTCCCCTCCGTCGTATCTTGCCGAGATCGGGTACGTAGTCACCGACCAGACCCTCCACCTCGAGCCACTCGTAGTCATCGCAAAGCCGACTCGCAGCAGTACGCAAAGCCTCCTCGGAGATGTCGACCGGGACGTAGCGCCGACCGGTGCTACTCCGATACATCGCCTCGACCAGCAGGTGAGTCTTGTGTGACGACCCGGAGCCGAGCTCGATCAATTCGTCCGGCTGAACGTCCTTCATGATCTCATCGGCCCGCTCCGACAGAATCTCTGTCTCGGCCCTCGTCAAGTAGTACTCGGGAAGACGAGTTATTTGGTCGAACAGCTCTGACCCCCGGGCGTCATAGAAGTATTTGGAGGCGAGGTGCTTCCTGTACGCGGTCAAACCGTGCCGAACATCCTCGATCATCTGAGCCCTGTGATCGGTGGGAGCGGTGAGATGGGTAACCGTCACCGGCGCATCTCCCCCAGATCTCATAGGACTCCTTCGTGATCCAAGGGGACGATTTCAATGGTCTCCTCGGTCAGAATCGCCATTCGGTGCTCGGGAACTCGCTCCCAGGGGTCCGAAGCGTCTAGTGGCTCCGACGCGACCCAACTCCCAGCGTCAGTCCTGAGCGTGTAGAGGGAGTTGACCTTGGTGCCTGCGGACGTCCTCGACGCGACGATGCCCGACTCCGAAGCAACGACCAGGTTGAGCGCCGCAGCGCCGTGAGCTGCAGTAACCGTCTTGGCTACCTGCCGGATAACCTCTGCAATGGCGTCGCGTACCTCCATACCCGGCTCATCATCGAGCTGTTGAGCGACAAGATGGAAAAGAACCAGGGAATCATTCATTGAGGTGATCTCGCCGAACCTCGCATCTGACATGGTGGCGAGAAGAGTGCGGCCTACCCCGTCGCGAAATCCACCTATCCATCCGTTGTGGACAGCGGCGAGTCCGCCGGATACGAACGGGGCCACATTCTGGGGCCCGTGGGGGATTCCCGGGGTCGCCGAGCGGACGGCCGCCAGCACAGGCGTTCCAGCGAGTCTCGGGGCCAAGTCCGGCAGGTTCGGATCGGACCATGGGGATTTGTCTGTGACATAACGCAATGGCTTCGACTGCCCCTCTACCCACCATGCCACCCCGGTGCCGTCGACGTTCACATGGCCCCACAGCAATTCATTGGGGGCGTACGCAGCATGTTGCAGCGAATGAGGAGGGTCATAGAGAAGGGTCGAAAGCGAAATCGGTCTCCGCCCCACGTATCCAGCCAAGCGACACATCTAGACGTCCCAGGCCATTCGGATTCCGGAAAAGATCTGCCGTCTCACTCGATAATCCCAGTTTCGAAAGGTGCTGCGGGAAACGGCCGTTGATGTTGCCCACGAGGCGCCGCGAAGCACCCGGTACTCGATGTCGTCAAAGAACTCCTCCGAGTACTCGGGATAGGGAAACGACTCAAAACCGGGATAGCCGAGGAATCGGGAGGACGTCCACTCGTAGACATCTCCGAGAAGCTGCTCGACTCCGTAGGCGGACGCTCCCGACGGGTAACTCCCCACCGGAGCCGGCCCCCAATGAGATTGACCGACGTTGGCAAACTCCGAGGAGGGAGCAGCGGAGCCCCACGGATAGATTCTCGGTGTGGTGGCCCCAGGTCCCCAAGAAGCCGCCTTCTCCCATTCGGGCTCTGTCGGCAAGCGGCCGCCGGCAAATCGGGCGAACGCCTCCGCCTCATGGAACGAAACGTGCTGCACGGGCTCGGCCGGGTCGAGATCGAAGACATGGCCGAATCGGCGAATCAGCCAGCCACCACCGACCTGGCGAACCCAACCCTGCGGGACCTCGATACCAGCACTATTGCGCCACTCCCAACCCTCAGAAGCCCACAGGTCCTGTTGCTCGTACCCGCCGGCATCCACGAACTCGGAGAATCTGCGATTCGTCACCGGGAACCGATCGATTTCGAAGCTGGCCACCTCGACCCAGTGCTGTGGGCGCTCATTGTCGTAGGCCTCGGTTCGCTCGTCGGTGCCGAGCAGAAACGGCCGGCCTGGGATCAGGATCCGCTCGGCGTCATCCAGATGATCCACAGGCCGCGATGGAGCAAAACTCGCTATGGAGTATGGCTCGAGATCTTCTCGAAGATCCAGGGCTTGAAGAATGATTTCGTGGTGCTGCGCCTCATGCTGAATGACCATCTTGAACACATAGCCATCCCGAAGCAGAGGATCGTCGGGATCGAGTTCGACCCGGTTGAGGATCGCTAGCGCGTCGCCACGGACCTCGTCGGAATACTCAACCGCCTCATCCCGATCCAAAAGCGGAAGGTCTCCCCGGATCCATCGGGGATTGTCGAACGGGTTGTACATCTGGTCATAAAGGAGATCGTGTGGTGCTCGCCCATCCAGTTCTCGAAGAAGCCACACTTCCTCGAAATTGCCGACATGGCCGACGTCCCACACCAGCGGACTCATGATCTCGATCTGTTGACGGTGGACATCGTCGTAGCTGAGTGGAGCGATCAGTTGCCTCGTCCGACTGCGGTAAAGCTCTAAACCAGCAGTGAGACGGCGACGGGTTTCGGCATCGCTGATGCGATCGCCTCGGATATCGATAGTCATGCGGTGCCCTTCAATGCGTGATCAGGCTCGGCCCAGCGCAGAGCCGCCCGGGAGTCGTCGAGAAGCGGAAAGAGATCGTCGCCAGGACTGCGGCCTCGGAACGTGAAGTTCTCGACAAAGGCCTCGCTGGAGTGTGTGAGCTGGACGTCGAATCGTTTCGAGTCCCTTCGTGCCGCAGCCAGGCCCAATTCAGCGACTGTCTGTGCCATAAATCTGAGTTCGGGATCATTGAGTCCTTCCGTGGCTGCCGTAGACCAGGTCTTGTTGAGCCGAGACGCGATTGGGCCGAGGGCCTCCATTGCCTGGTCCCTGGCAACCTGGTCGTACAACAATGCACCGGCAATGAGAAGCGGCACGTGCCACCAGCGTTGAGGTATCCCGTCGATGCCGCGGAGCTCGAGTATTCCGTTCCGTGCACGGACCTCAGCAAAAAGCGTCGTCAGGTGAATATCTAGATCGGCCGGGGTTGGGCTTCCCGCCATCGGATGGCCTTCTTCGACCCAGTCTCTGAAAGTCCAACCCTTCCGCCCACGGGTGGTCACGCCATTTCGCTCGATATAGATGACATCGGCTTTGAGCACCCGCTCCAACATGTCCCTCATCGGGTCAGCATCATCGATCCGGTCCCAGTCAGGAAAGCCGGTTCTAGTGGGATCGAGCGTCTGCCATGCCTTCGCTCTGAGCGAGCTAACTCCGACAGCAGGACTCGCGGCGAACATTGCAGTGAGGAAAGGCGAGATGAGATTGGCCACCACCCAACGCTCTTGACGGGTGACGCCCCTTCCGGCATCGAGATTTATCTGAAGTGAGCAGGTGTTGCCCATCATCACCGCTCCGGCAGGTCCTCGAGAACCGAAATGGGCTGCCATCGCCTTGTAGCGGCCTTCGTCGAGCTGTTGGGGAATGAGTTCTGCGTCGTTCCACGGATCCACCCCGAGACTGAGTAGACAAACCTGATGCGACCAAAAGCCGGCACGAATCAAATCCCACACCGCCTTGAGTTCGGAAACGACCTCGAGGGCTGTGCCGCTTGGTGCGGTGGCGTGTTCAATCTGGGCTCCGGGCTCAAATGTGATCCTGCCGCCCGATCGGGTGGGGTAGGCAAGTCGCTCCCCTGATCGCTCAAGCACCTCTGAGTGAGTCGTGGCCAACTCGTCAAGCACGCTCAACACGGACGGACTGCCGTCCCTCAGCCGGATTCGACCCTGAGGCCTCCCCTCGCTTACAACAATGGGAAAGGCCTCTGCCTCAACACCAAACCGATCTGGACGATCGGTTTCCGGCCACACGGACTCCGCGATACAGGCTTCGACGCCCGCCACACTGGTCAGGCTTGAGTTGGGGTCATAGGTCAACTTGCTCACCCAAGGTTTTGAACCAGTAGAAGCGTTGAGACATTCCGTCCCAACCTGCCAAAGCGCCTGGCCGACCCTCGTCTATCCGCATCGTTGAATCTTGCGTAGTCTCTGCGATTCGCCATGAGTGACTTCCACTACGAACCGCTCAGCTATCTGGATTCGTCGTTCCTCGCTCTCGAATCCCGAACCAGCCACATGCATGTGGCCGCCGTCGCCCTGTTCGACGCATCCCCGCTCAAAGGGGACGACGGCGGGATCGACATCGAAAGAATCCGGGCCCACGTCAGGTCCAAGCTCCAATACATCCCACGCTATCGCCAGCGTCTCGAGTGGGTTCCTTACGACCGACGCCCGGTCTGGGTCGACGACGCCGAGTTCACCTTCGACTATCACGTCCGCCACACCTCACTCCCCCGCCCAGGCTCAGACCAACAGCTCAAGGAACTCGCCGGTCGGATCGTCTCGACAAAGCTCGACCTAACCAAGCCTCTCTGGGAGATGTGGGTGATCGAAGGAATGAGCGATGACCGCTTCGCTCTCATCGTCAAGATTCACCACTGCATGATCGATGGCCTCTCCGGTGTCGACCTGACCAACATCCTCCTCAACGTTATCCCCGACGGAGCGATCGAGGAGACACCTGATTGGAAGCCACGCCCGGCTCCAACACCGACTCAGTTGGCCGTGGCCGAGGCGGCTCGCTTCACGCGACGAATCGTCGACGGTCTAGCAAGTCTCAGCGAGAAGATGAAGAATGGTCTGAAGATCACGGACCGCACTCTCGAGAAGTCGATAGCGGCTCTTACGTCAATTCGCTCCGGTTGGCTGACGCAGTCAGGCCGAACCCCGCTCAACCCCGACATTGGACCGAACAGACGATTCGATTGGACCGACATGGACCTGGATGAGGTCAAGGAGGTCAAGAACGCCCTCGGAGGTTCGGTCAACGATGTCGTGCTCGCTATCGCCACCGGCGCGATACGCAAATTTCTGATCGACGACCGGGACTTCGACCCAACCGACACCGAGTTCCGGGCGATGAACCCGGTGTCCACTCGAAACGCCGATCAAATGGGCAAGCTGGGCAACCAAATAGCCATGTGGCTCGTCGAGTTGCCGATCGATGAGGAGGACCCTGCCACCCGGTACAGCCTCATCAAGGGGCGCACCCGCAACCTGAAAGACACGAATCAGGCACTCGGAGCGTCCACCATCATCGAACTCAGCTCGGGGACTCCCATCACGCTTCTCTCCCTGGCCAACCGAATGGTGGGTTCGAAGATCCGCCCATTCAACATGACAGTGACCAACATCCCCGGCCCACAATTCCCGATGTACCTTCTCGAATCCGAGATGTTGGGTAACTACCCGATGGTGCCGCTGTGGGCTCAACATGGCATCGGCCTTGCTCTCTTCTCATACAACGGCAGGCTGATGTGGGGAGTCCAGGCGGATTACAGCGCGTTGCCCGACTCGCAAGCTTTCATCGAGGCCATCCAAACCACCTTCCAGGAGCTGCGCAACCTCACATCCGCCAGCGGATGACTCGGCTCGACCTGGGCGACGGCCTACGTCTTCTCAGTCAGGTGATGACGGAGGAGCACTTCGGCCACGAGTCTCATCTTCGTTTTGCCTGGGCCCTTCTCGATGAGGCGGCGAGTGTCGAGAAGGCGGAACACGTAGCCAACCTCACGATCAGACATGTCACCGAAATCGGGGGCAACCCCGGGAAGTACAACTGCACCGTCACCATCTTCTGGATCAGGCTCTTGGCTCATGTCCGTGAGAAAAACGAAGGTGTTTCGACACTGGATGAGGCTTTCGAATCCTGGCCTGACCTTCTTGACCCTCATTTGCCAGATCTCTACTGGTCCGACGTGAACAGCGTGGAGGCAAAACGGCATTGGGTCGAGCCCGATCTCGTCCCGATGCCGTGATGCCGGCGCAGAACTCAAGCCAACATGATGTTGTACGGCCCGCATCCGGGCCGTACAACCTGAGGTTCGGGTTTAACCGCCCAACACGACGACCATGAGCCGGCCGGTAGGGCCGTCGACGACGGAGACTCCGGTGCGGTCGTAGGCGGGATCGGCTAGCTCGTCGTGGCCGGAGTCTGAGTCGAGAATCCCGTCGAGGGCGCCCAACGACGTCCCGGCCAGCGCGACCACCTCGCCGCAAACGGCGATACGGATACCGGCCTCGGTCAGATCTCGGGAACAGCTGGTTCCTCGGAAAAGCCTTCCCGACGTGTAGCTGCTCGTCGCCTTCTGTTCGGCTACCTCGTCTATTCCCTCACTTTGAAGGAGGGGGCGAAGGCCCAGTCCGGTTCGGAACCGGTTGATCTCCTCGACGATCTCGTCGGCCTCGTTCCTGACCTGTCTGATCTCGTCCGGGGCGGCCGGCGGGATCGACAGCACCTGGCTTTCCTCGGGCACGGCCCGACTTGTCCCGAAGATTCCCTGAATCGAAGCCAGGGCGCCGAGAACGTTGTCACCGGCAAGACTGTCAAAGAGTTGTTGAGGAAGGGCAACAGGACCGGCGATTGCCTCAATCACCGACGACTCCTCCAGCTGGGCTTCCCATTGGTCCGGGATGGGAAGAACCCTCACGACATTGACCACCACCAATACGAGGGCAACCCCCCACGCGATGGCAACTGCGGCACCGCCAACACGGTTGACCATGCTCAACCCGGGAAGGCTCATCACCTTCGACAGGTAATGGGCGGCCACACTCAGGGAGACGCCGAACAACACAAAGAGTGCGATACCAGCTCCGATACGAGCGACTTCAGGGGTCACACCGAAACTGCGTGTGAGGAAGTCGCCGAGAGGGGCGCTCAACTTGAAGGCGATCCAGAGACCCACAACAAGACCCACGAGGTCGAGGATCTCTCTCACGAAACCACGCAGCCAGCCGCGCACCAGTAGTGCGGCCAGAATCAACCCAATGATGAAATCGAGCATGTGGGTTACTGAGTATCGGGTATCGGGGACAAGGACCGCAGTATCGGAGGCTTACAGCCCATTGACGGGATTTCCCCGAATCGGGGTTCTTACCTATTAATCGTCGGGGGATTCGCTCTCGACGACTTTGATCCTCATCCGCTTGTTTGCCTTCCCCTTGGACTCTGTCTTGACGACCTCGATCCGCCCCACTTCGAGGGTCGAGGCAACATGGGTTCCGCCGTCTGCCTGCCGATCGAGACCCACGATGTCGACGATCCTGATCTCCTTGACGAAGTCGGGGATCAGATTCACTTTGGTCCGGATCAAGTCGGGATCCTTGAGGGCCTCGTCGCGGGCCATGAAGATGATCTCGGTCGGATAGCCCCGAACCAACTCCTCATTGAGTTTGCGCTCGACCTCCCGGCCGAACTCCACCGAAATCGCATCCAGCTCGAAGTCCATGCGTGCTTCTCCCGGCGTCATGTTTCCACCGGTCACTTTGGCCCCAAAGTCACGGAACACCACACCGGACAAAGCGTGAAGGGCGGTGTGGGTCCGCATGGTCATGTATCGCCGCTCCCAATCGATCACCCCTTCGACCGGGGTACCTGGGCGGGGGAGAGCCGATCCTTCCGCCAGGACATGAAAGGGCGATCTGTCTTTGCGCACGGTATCGATCACCTCAGCCGATCCGCCGTCCCAGGTGATCGTCCCGACGTCACCAGGCTGTCCGCCACCTCGAGCGTAGAAGACGGTTCGGTCGAGGAATATCCCTCCCTCGGTCACGTCGACAACCGCTCCCTCGGCCCGGGCCAGGTAGGCGTCCTGGGGTGCGAGCTCTTCTGTTGAGCCCGGGCCTGCCATGACTAGTGGTGTGTCGCGGAGATAGCGCCAGCGTATCTCCGAGCCATCGGCGTTACCTGGCCAGGACGCACAACGAAGGCGCATCGGCAAGATGCGTCGAAGCGGAGGACGCCGCCAGGAGCGTCGAGGGCCGGAGAGATGCGGCGATTATTTGTGCGACACACCACTAGAGGCTATCTGGACGTGGACTCGTCGGGCACGAACAGCTCGCCATGTCCGGGGACTATCACTGTGGCCAAGTCGAGAACTCTCTCACGGGCACGGTGAAGCCCACCGAGGTCCGTTGCCAGCGGGTCATCGTGTGGAGCCGTCTGATACCACCACAGGTGGGTCAAGGCCACCACATCGTCGCCATCATCAACAATCGTGGTGATGTCCTGGTCGGTGTGCCCCGGTGTCTCCCAAAGGGTCACGCCATCCGTGACCTCAAAGCCTTCAGCGGGACGTGAGGTCCAGATGTCTTTCTCGTAGATGGCCCAATGATCGTGGACACGGGCGTTGGGAAACAAGGAAATGTTGATGGTGTGGTCGGGGTGATGATGGGAAATGATCACATCTGTGACGTCCCCGACTTCGTGGCCGAGTCGGGCGACGGGATCAAGGATGACCGACCTCGCCCTCACCATTCCAGGGTCGACCACGATGAGAGCTCCGTCGGCTTCGATCAGTGAGACGGTTGAAGCAACACGGTCACCCACGTAACCGGACGTGAGGACATGGACCTTCGGCATCGAGCTAGGAGCCAGAAAGAGGTATCACGGCCACGGCCCGAACCCGCTGACTCGTCAGATCCTCATACCTGCGGCCAGTGTCGACAGTGTCGACAACGATGATGCCGCCCACCCACGGGACGATCACGAACCTCGAATCAGACGACCATGTGACCTGAAAAGGCCCGGTCGTGAACGGTGCATGTATCACTTCACCTTCTCCATCAACTGGCAGCACCTTGAGCCCGGATACGCCGACGACCGCCAGCTTGGTTCCGTCTGGCGAGACTTCGGCAGCTCCGGCACCACCGATGGAATCCACAGAAGCGTCCAGCACGCTCACCACGCCAGAGGTGGAAATCAGCATCAACCCATCGTCGTCGATCACGATTCCAAGCGTTGGGTGGGAGTCAAGCGCTATCCCATCATGAGCCTCCTTGAACTCACCGGTTGACGTCAGAAGCGTGACCACTCCCGATTGGGTTTGCAGGGCCCAACCCCACTCACCCCAGGCGGCTACGTCACCCCGATCGTCCAGACCACGCGCAATCAGATCAGGGTTTCGATCCGGCCCCACAACCCACAGAAGCCACTGCCTATCCACGATTTGTGTGTATGAAAGTAAGGCGGACTCCTCGTCGTGCCACGAAAAACTGGTGATGTTCGACGCAAGTGGCACGAGAAATGTTGCCCTACCCATAGAGAGCACAAACCCTTCGGCGTCAGGCACATGGGTAGCCGTCGCGATCCACGTTCCCGAGACATCGAAACTCACTTTTCCGGAGTCGCCGCCGGGGAGCGACCTCGTCACTTTGTCCCGTTCGACCGGCCAGAGTATGTGACTGAGACTTTGACCGTCGTCACTCGTTACCACCACCAGAGCATCGGGAAACCCAGGGATGGCATCAGCGATCCCCTGTGGATTCGCCGGTTCCTCGATCGACGCTATCGGCGGGGCGGTCGCCGCAGCTGGCAGCTCATCGACATCGGCCGTCGACGGTGTAAACAGCACCACACCGAAGAGGAGCCCCACGGCAATTCCAGTCGTCAGCCAGACCCACGCCGAGGTCGATCGCCGCACCGGAGGACGTTGTTCGAGACCGTCCTCAACGACTCTGACGTCGCTTGCCATGTGTCAACGGTAGGCCACACCAGCACCAACTGGGCTGGGCCATATCTCCGTGCCTTCGACCTCGCGGTGACAACCGGTATAGAGTCTCCTGAATCGACGTGGCCTGTGGCCGCGTCGCACTATCAACTGGAGGAAAGACAAATGAAATCCAACAGAGTTATGAGGCTGCTTGCCATTCTTGGCGCGCTGGTTCTCATCCTCGCTGCTTGTGGTGATGGCGATGCGGTGGACACCACCGAAGGCGAAGCCGTAGCCACCACCGAGGCCCCGGAAACGACCGAGGCCCCGGAAACGACCGAGGCCCCAGAGGGACCGCCCGAGGC
>SMXW01000025.1 GCA_004356805.1 Acidobacteriota bacterium
CGATATCCTCGAGATCACCGAATTTCTGGAGCGCAAGCCGAAGGCGTTGTCGGGTGGTCAGCGGCAACGGGTGGCGATGGGTCGGGCGATCGTCCGGGAGCCGGCAGCGTTTCTGATGGACGAGCCGCTGTCGAACCTCGACGCCAAGCTTCGTGTGCAGATGAGAGCGGAACTGGAAAGGCTGAGCGCCCGGCTTGGTACCACAACCGTGTACGTCACTCACGATCAGGTTGAGGCGATGACCCTCGGTGATCGTGTTGCCGTGTTGCGTGCAGTGTCGGCTTCGCGTCCGTACAACCTCCAACAGGTGGGCCCGCCCACCGAACTGTATGACCATCCTGTCAACCTCTTCGTGGCCGGTTTTATCGGCAGCCCGGCGATGAACCTCATGTACGGAACGCTGGAGAGTCGGGGTCAGGAGGTCTGGTTGAAGGCTGGCGAATACGAGATCAAGGTCGACAGTCGTTCTCTCGACGCTCATCCCGGGGTGGAGAAGCGCATGGGTCAGGAGTTGGTGGTCGGTATCCGTCCCCATTCCATGGAGGCGGCTGTTATGGCCGGTCCCGACGACAAGCGGACCATTCGTGCCGAGGTGGAGGCGACCGAGATGCTCGGCGCCGAAACCTTCGTTCACTTCTCCGGGAAACGACCGCCTGTCATCACCCCAGATATCGAGGAGTTGTTGGCGGATACCGGACAGACCGCCTCGTCACTGGGCGACACCTCCAAATTCGTAGCCAGAGTCAGCCCCGATGCAAGAGTCAGGAGAGGCGAATCGATCGATCTGATCGTGGACACCGCGAAACTCCACTTCTTCGATTCATCATCTGGCGACCGGATTGGCGCCAAACACTCTGCCTCCGCCGGCATCTGACATCCGAGCACCTGGGGAACGCTGGTTGCCCTGGAAACGATCTTCGAGCACGGCCGGATGAACGGGTCTTTCACGTAGGGGAAGGCTTCCCAGTGTCTGTGGGATCCTAAGGTTTGCCGGGTTCTGCCGGCCTGCCTCTCTGTTCCGGCCGGTGCTCTTCTCCTGGATTCACCTCGGGCCGATTCGATCCTGAAGACCCATGGGATTTCTTGAACTTTTGGACGAGCTCCGAGATGGTTGGGCGATCGGCTGCTTCGGTGTTGGACAGATAGGCGACCAGTGTTGACACAGCCCCCCGGACATCGTTGGCACGTTGGCTTCCTGGTGTGATGTCAGCAATGGTGGCGGCCGCGTTCTCCGTGCCGACAACTTGATCATTTGGCACGACGACAGGATTATTCGGCGCGGTCGTGGGGTCCTGACCGGTCTGGGATGCGAGCTCGGCTCCGCGAGGGTGTCCGGATTCGGCGATGAGGGCGAGCTCCTGGATTCGTTCCTCGGCCCCTCCGGCTCCGATTCCTATAACTTCGAGGGCGCGGTCTATCACGTAGTTCCAGTCACCCGGAACGGCCGAGTCGGAGGCCCATGCGACACCAGTCATCCCAAGTATCATCATCAGACTGGCTGCGCCTGCTGTAACACGCCTGCTCAAGCTCAATGCCAGTCTTCGACGCGCTGTAAGCCCGGTGCCGGCGATGGCGGCCTGAGGGGTTTGTGCCGCGGCGGCTGCTTCGGCGGCGTGAAGCTCGAGGAATTCAGCCGAGGGTGCGGTGTCATCAAGGCTGCCCAGTGAATTCACGAAAGGCTCCAGAGGTGCCAGATCGTCGCTGAACGATTGAATACCGTCGATGAGGAGGTCGAGGTCACGGTCGATGAGTTCGCTCCACATGCCCTTATGGAGTGCGGTTTCGGATCTCATGCCGGAGCAGCCTCACTCGGGATCTGAGCGTGAACTCGCGCCATCCCCCGCCTTTGCAGGTTCTTGACCGTCTTCACACCGCGGTTCAACACTTCCGCAACCTGATCAACAGACAACCCAGCAACAATCCGTAACGAAAGGACATCACGCTGCTCGGGCGTAAGTATCTCAAACGCCCGTCGGACTTCGTCCCGAACCTCGAGTACGGGGACAGCGCCCATCACCTCAGAACTGCTCTGCAGACGGTCGAGAACCTGATCGGCAAGAACAGTCCGCAACCGTCGATTCGAGTAGCGGTTCTCAGTCAGATGGCGCCCGTACGCAATGACAAACACGAAGGTGCGGAACGACTCCTCGTTCCCCTCGAAATCCACCAGCTCTCGAGCCAGCTCAAAGAACACATCCCCAGCAGCTTCCTCGGGATCAGCCACACCACGACTCCTGAAGAACCCCATCACCGGACCCGCGATGTCACCGTAAAGGACAGCCCAAGCCCAATCAGCACCAAGCTTGGCCGCTTCCAAAACTGACTCGAAACTGTGACCCAATGTCATCCCAAATACCCCGACCACCGAGCAGACACCAATCGGTCCAGCGAGCCAATCATCAGTAAATCAGACCGGGAGCGCGACAAAGAATGGGGGAAGGGTCGACCATGCGAAATGCGGCCGACCTGACCAGGCACGGAAACGGCATATCTGCACATTCAGAATAGACATCGACCACATTCCCCAAAAACTAAATGGTCATACCCGGCCAACCCACAATGACTAGTCCCCCGACGCCAGACCACCACCCGGCCCCGCCATTACCGGAATGTCAAGCCGTCCGTTTGTGCCGTCATCAGCGGAAAATCCTCTCATGGAGGTGGAACTAGGTTCGGTCTCATGTCACGGTCGGAACTGGCCTTATGGGTGGACCAGCCTTCTTCATTTCTTGGTTTGCCGCCGCGCAGATCCTTTATTTCGGGTTCGGTGGCACAACCGATGGTGGTCCGATCCATCTTCTTCTGTCTTTGGGTGGCCATCGCAGGTCTCGCACTCCAGGCCGGCCCAACACGTGGTCAGCCGGTATCAAGCGGCTGAACGCTGACCACAGCCGTTACGGGCGGGTTGGTCGTCGGTGGGGAGCCTCGGCGGGTCAACCGTTCGGTTGATCCAACAGTCCACCGACCAGTTCTGAGAAACCAATGGTCAGGTGGATGACTGATACCGGACGCCGGGACACAATTGAGATGTGTCAATGGTCGCGGTGGCGACGACATGAAATCGGATGAAAGGATTCGTGATGACAGAACAAGCAAGTCGGTCCAGGTTTGGCACCCTCGGTCTTGACGTTGGTGTATTCGGTAGGTGGTCTCGTTTGGCATGGGGGTTGTTGCTCCTGACACCGATCGTCTTCGACGTCGCTACCCGGTCGGATTTGCTCTCCTCGGGCAAGTTCTACTCGCAAGCCGTGCTGTATCTGGTTGGTATCACCGCCGCCTACGTGTTCGTCTATTGGGCTTTTGGTGAGCGTTTCTTCGCTTCCGCCAAACCCTGGGTCAACACTGCCATCTTCGTCGGTCCGGCATTCACAGTCGGCTGGTGGCCCATCCTGGTTGCTCCGGCGACGGGCTTCGAACTCCCCGAGGCGCTGGTCCTTGCCATGGGTTTCTACATTGGAGTCTCGTTCATCCTCCAGTGGCGGATTGGATACGGAGGCTGCGAGGTGGTGTCGATACCGATCATCCTGCTGCGACGACGTTACGTCACCTACTGCATTCCCCTGGTCACCCTCGACGCAGTGGAGAAAAAGATCGTCGACTCCCACGCCGCCAGAAAGTCCGTATTGGCGTCTTCTAACCGCCATGGATAACCCATCTGAAATCATCCCGGCCCATGTTCGATTCGGTGGCCGGGTCTATGAGAAAGGAGAGCGAGATGAAAAGATTCACGATTCCCCGTGTAGCCCACTGTCCCTCCGGCGGCAGATCACAGTCCCCGGCATGACCCAAAACTGCCTAAGCGATCAGAAACCCCCAGCAGCAGACTGGGGGGTTTCCCCATCTCACCAGACTGTGAATCCGTTACAACGGCTACGCCGATCGCGAGTTACCACGTCGCGGGTTGCTCCACCGGCGATCCGAGGTTCATTGGGGATGAACCGTCGGTCATCATGGTCTTGACCACTGCCTGTCACCTCGTCATACTTCTGGTCTGATGGCTCAAACCGCTACCACCATCATCATCATCGAATAGGCGCAGCCCTCGACCGGCCTGCGCCCAATCCTCTGCCACCGCAGGGGGTTTTTCTGTTGTATCGCTTGGAGGCGAAATGACACTCGAGATCTACGACACGACACTCCGGGACGGGTCCCAACAGGAGGGGATCAGTCTCACGGTCAACGACAAGCTGAGGATCGCTGGACTGCTGGATGATCTCGGCGTCGCCTTCATCGAGGGGGGATGGCCGGGAGCGAATCAGAAGGACACGAGGTTCTTTGAGCGTGCCAAGACCGAACTGGATCTGACCACGGCCACATTGACCGCCTTTGGCTCAACCCGGAGACCCAAAGGCGACGTCGACTCGGACGATCAGCTGCGAGCATTGCTTGATGCCGAAACCGAATTTGTCTGCATCGTCGGTAAAACCTGGGACTACCACGTGTCCGAAGTCCTGCGAATCGATCTTGATGAGGGTGTGCGAATGGTGGGCGAGTCGATCGAGTTCCTCAAGGGACACGGGCGTCGGGTCTTTTTCGACGCCGAGCACTTCTTCAACGGATACCAGGCCAATCCTGGGTTCGCTCTCGATGTGCTCCGGGCGGCTCATGAAGCAGGTGCGGAGCGTCTCGTCCTGTGCGACACAAACGGGGGCACATTGCCCACGGCGACCGTTGATGTCATTGGGGAGGTTCAAAGTGCGTTTGCCGAGGCCGACCTCGGTGTCCACTATCACAATGATGTGGGTACTGCCGTCGCTGCCTCGATCGCCGCTGTCGAGGCCGGGGTAACCCAGGTCCAGGGTTGCATCAACGGATACGGCGAGCGCACTGGAAATGCCGATCTCTCCACTCTGATCCCGGACTTGCAGCTCAAGAAGGGCCTCCGGCCGATCGAGGGTGATCTCGGTCTTCTCACCCCCATCTCTCACCACATTGCCGAAATCGTCAATATCTCTCTAGATCCGCACCGTCCCTATGTCGGGGTTTCGGCTTTTACCCATAAGGCGGGTCTCCATACTTCCGCTCTCGCTCGACGCTCCGACGCCTATGAACACGAGAAACCTGATCAGGTGGGAAACAAGACTCGGATGGTGGTCAGCGAGCTCGGCGGGAAGGCATCAGTGTTGGCCAAGGTGGAGGAGATGGGTCTCGAGGTAGACGCAGCAGAGGCGGCGGCGATCGTAGACAGGGTGAAGGAGCTGGAGCACGACGGCTATCAGTTCGAGGCGGCCGACGGCTCGTTCGAACTATTGGTCCGTGATCTTGGGGGATGGTCGAACCCTTACTTCGATTTGGAAGCGTTTCGTGTCCAGTCGGACTTTCGGTCTGATGAGGGCATCGTGTCGGAGGCGACGCTCAAGCTTGTCGTGGATGGCTCACGGCGAGTGACTGTTGGTGAAGGGGTGGGCCCTGTCCATGCCCTCGACCAGGCCCTGCGTGCCGCCCTCAGGGATCGGTATCCCGAAGTCGATGATCTGCGACTAACCGACTACCGGGTCAGGGTGCTCGACAGCCAGGACGGGACCTCGGCGAGAGTCCGCGTGCTCATCGAGACTGCGAACCGTGTCTCATCGTGGGGGACTATCGGCGTCCATGAGAACATCATCGAAGCCTCATGGAACGCATTGTCTGACGGGTTGGTTGTCGGGTTGCTTCGTCACAGCGTCGAGGCGTGATCACGAGAACATCCCAAGTCGATTTCGTCACCGTGGACGGTGTGACCTAGAGGGTCGCTCCGAGGTACGAAGCCAAGCGGAGCAGGTCGGCGAATACCCCTCCGGCGGTCACTTCTGGGCCTGCACCTGGGCCCTGCACCACCAGCGGGTTGTCCTTGTAGCGCCGGGTCCGGAATTGGACGATGTTGTCGGTGAGCTGAATCCGGGCAAATGGGTGGTCGGCCGAATAGGAGCGCAGGGCAACCGAGCAACCCTTCTCGGGAGTGATCGAGCCGACGAATCGGAGCACCTCTCCTCGTGATCTGGCTTTCTCGACAAGGTCGAGCATCTCGTCGTCGTGGTCGCCGAGCCGATCGAGAAACTCATTCACCGAGCCCACCTCCAGCCCCTCGGGCACCAGCCCACCTATCTCCAGATCGGACAGACTCAAATCCATTCCGATCTCGCGGGCGAGGATGACCACTTTGCGGCCAACGTCCATCCCGGATAGATCATCCCTGGGATCTGGCTCGGTATACCCCTTCTCCCACGCTTCACGAACAATCCGGGAGAAAGGCTTGGTCCCGTCAAAGTTGTTGAAGAGATACGACAGCGTGCCGGAGAGGATGCCCTCTATGCCCTGGATCTCGTCACCGGTTTGCACCAAATCCCGAAGGGTCTGCAGGATCGGGAGTGCGGCACCCACGGTGGTCTCGTAGAGGTAATGAGCGTCGGCCCGCCGCCCCTGCTCTCGCAACGAGCGGTAGTAGTCGAGTGTTCCGGTATTGGCCCTCTTGTTGGGGGTTATGACGTGAATCCCCGAGGAGAGCCAGTCCAGATACCGTGATCCGACGTCTTCGCTTGCGGTGCAATCGATGATCACCGCATGGGGCACCGATTCGGTGTGGACGTACCCGGGCAGCCCATCGAGATCGGCAGGTTCTCCTTCCTCGGCCAGACGCTCTCGCCAGCGGGGGAGCTCGATTGCGGCTTCGTCCACAATCATCTTCTTGGTGGTGCAGATCGCTCGTACGCGGAGGTCGACCCCGAATTCCTCGCGAAGCCAATCGCGCCTTCGTGCCAACTGATCGAGAAAGGTCGACCCGACGTGTCCCGGCCCAACCAGACCGATAGAAAGTGTTTGCTTGGAGAGATAGAACCCGGCGTGCGCCGCTCGTAGAGCCTTGGCGGCGTCCGCCTCGTCGATGACGACGGAGATGTTCCGCTCTGAGGCGCCCTGGGCGATGGCCTTTACGTTGACACCGGCTCTGGCAAGCGCGCCAAACAAATTGGCGGCGACACCCGGCGTGCCCGACATGGTGTCACCGACGACGGCAAGAATCGTGCAGTGATCGGTGACTTCCAGGGTCTGGATTCCCTGCTTTTGCTCCGTCTCGAAGACCGATTCGATTGTCGAGCTGGCCAGGTGGGCCTGGTTTTCGGGGATAGCGAAGCAGATCGAGTGCTCCGAGCTCCCCTGGGAGATCATCACCACCGAGACGCCGGCCTGGCGAAGCGCACCGAACAGACGCTCACTGATGCCGGGGACACCGACCATCGCGCTTCCCTCCAGATTGAGGAGGGCGATCGCACCGATGGAGGCAAACCCCTTGACCGGAGAATCCGTCCTCGACTGAAGATGAATGCGCGTTCCAGGGGCAGACGGGTTGAACGTGTTCCGAATGTAGATCGGGATCTCGTCCCTGATCGCCGGTGTCATTGCGGCGGGATGGAGGACCTTCGCCCCGAAGTAGGCAAGCTCCATTGCCTCGTCGTACGACAGCTCTTCCAGGACCTTTGCGTCTGGCACGAGTCGAGGGTCGGCGCTGAGAACACCGTCGACATCAGTCCAGATCGATATCTCCACTGACGACAGAAGGGCGGCGAAGATCGATGCCGAGTAGTCGCTCCCATCGCGACCAAGGGTTGTGGGCGATCCTTGCGAATCCGACGCGACGAATCCTGTGATGACCAGTGTGTCGGTGTGGCAGTCCGACAGCCACTGGTCCAGATTGGCCCGGGAGGTCTCCCAATCCACAGCCGACGCCAGTTCCGCGGGGTTGACGACTAGAACCTCGCGTGCGTCCATCCACGCCACGTCCAGTCCGGAGTCGGCCAGGAATGCAGCGAGCAGCCTCGCCGACCACAATTCCCCGTACCCTGCAACGGCGTCGGTGGTGCTGGTGGAGGTGCGCATCACCCAGGATGTCTTGAGAAGACCGCGGATCTCGTCAATCTCGTCATCCACCTGTGCCAGGAGCGCTTTACCTACGTCACCAGGCACCAATTGGCCAATGAGGGCTGCCTGCTTCTCGCGCATGCGCTTGGCCTTGTCCTCGTACCCCGTGTCACGGTTGCTGGCCATCCCGACCATATCGATCAGGTCATCCGTCACACCCGCCGCCGCCGAGACGACGACGGCCTGTCGGAAATCGGTGGGTGCCAGAAGGATGTCACGGACGGCGCCGAAGGAATCAGCGTCAGCAAGGCTGGTGCCGCCGAACTTGTGAGTTATCCATTGGGTTGACATGAGGGGGTTTTCCGGAATATTCAGCTAAACCACATCGGTCTCGAACCGGCAGACGCATCCGTTGGCCACCGTGGTGAAACAGCGTACCGTTGGGGGCGGAGCCGCCGACCGGAGTCGAGAGGATGGTCGAACAGCCTCCACAAAGCGATCACAATCCGACAGGAGAGTTCTTGTCTCGATCCTGAAAGGCAGTCGGGAATACGTACCGCCCTGAGTCCGCGGTCTTCTGTCGAAAGTTGCCAAAAAGACTCACTCGACCTGCTGGTCTTGTGAAATGACCTGGGGTCGGCAGGCGTCGTCTGATCAGGCGATTCTGAACCCGAAATTTACTACATGAGAAAACTGTCAAACGACCGACAGTTGGCGATGGAGGGCCTGTCTCGAACCGTTGGAGAGCGTATGAGTATGACCACTGATCGCGAAGGCCTCCACTCGTCGAACTCGGTGCAGCGGCCTCACAGATTGCTCTTTTCGTCGGGGCATCGGCATCTGCGACGATGGGAAGGCCTCCGCTTGATGGTCGGGGCATTCCTTCTTGCGGTGGGTGTCCTGTTCGGGGTTGCTCTTGCCGGATACCTGCCCGGTGGTGATGTTGTCACCGAGCCTGTGTCTCTGACCTCTGCCGGGCCTTCTGATATCGCTACTGCTGCGGCGCTGGTTTCTCCTGCGGTGGTCCAATTGGAGTCCGATGTTGGTCTCGGATCTGGTGTTATCTACGACTCGGAGGGCCTGATCCTCACGGCGGCGCATGTGGTGAATGGTGTCAGCGAGGTGAAAGTCAGACTTGCTGATGGACGACTGCTCGAAGGCCGCGTCCTCGGTGCCCACACAGCCACCGATATCGCAGTTGTGGCGATTTCGGGAGCTGACCTACCAGTTGCAGCGCTGGGATATGGGACCGGCGCGGATGTCGGAGAAACAGCCATCGCTCTCGGAAGTCCGTTCGGGCTCAACCAGACCGTTACTGCAGGGATCATCAGTGCCACCGGACGGAATATCAACGGCGTGCCAATGGTCCAGACCGATGCGGCCATAAACCCGGGAAACTCCGGTGGGCCGCTGATCAACGCTGCGGGCATAGTCATAGGAATCAACGACATCATCTTCACTGAGGGTGGTGGCAACGACGGGATCGGGTTTGCTGTAGCCATCAACGTAGCGATCGTCGTTGCCGACCAGATCGTTGCTGGCGGGGACGTCCAACTCGCAACCCTCGGCGTGGCCGCCATCCCGGACACGTCAGGCAACGGAGGTGCCATCGTCCGAGAAGTCCTGGCAGGTTCCGCTGCTGAGGAAGCAGATCTGCAGGTGGGCGATCGCATCGTGGCCATCAATGGAGAGACGATCCTTGATCCTGGCCAGTTATTCGCAGCGGTTGTGAGTCACAGACCTGGATCGTCCGCGGAGATCGAGTTCACCCGAGATGGCAGGCTCATGAGAACTACGACCACCTTGGGGGGCATCAGCCCCTGACCGGCGAGTGAGTCACCCGTCAGCCAGCTCGACTTTTACCCAACCCGTGGCGACCAACATGCTCGAAAAACCCTCGACTGGATGTCACCATCGGAAATCGCCGAAGTGTTGCCATGACCCCTTGAGCCGGCAGCCGTGCTGTGCGGATGTTGGTCGAACCGTTGCGTACCGACATCACCTGATGTGAGCGATGGCGTGCGCTTCACGCAGTGATGACAACTTTTCCTTTGACGTGTCCTTCCGCGAAGCGCCGGAGGGCTCGAGCAACCTCACTCAGTGGATAGCGCCGGTCGATGACAGGCACCACTTTGCCGGTCTCCAAGAGTTCGTTCAGATAAACCAGATCCTTCTGGTTTGGTTTGTGCATCAGAATGCCCGTTTTCTTACTCCCGATCATCGAAACCAATGGCCCTAAGAACACAGTTTGGAGAATCGCGGCCGTGGAACCTCCGACCGTCACGCAAATGCCCCCCGGGCTCAATGCACGTCTGTGATCGAAGATCGAACTCCCGGTCACGAAGCTCTGGGGGGCAAACGCCACGTCGAAGCCCTGGAGAATCCAAATGAACCGGGCGATGATGAGGATGATTCCGGGGCGAGTCGAAGCATTCGCTGATTTTATCTTGACATTTCGGGATGGCCTGGCGAGCATCCCGGTCTACATGCAGACGAACCGCCTCACCGTGCCCTCCGGCGATAGCCTCGGTCGCTTCCCCGGGTTCGTCTATTTCGGCGCTTAGCGCCGCCTACCTCACCTTCGCTGTTCGTATTCCTACCCCCTTAAATCTTCGTTTTGAGGCACCCATGAATGAACCACAGAACCCACTCGATATAGATCAAATAAGAACCGACATTGACCACGTCGACGATGAAATCGTGAATCTGCTCGCTGAGCGAAAAGGACTCAGCCTTCGGATAGCCCATGAGAAGGGCCGGGCTGACCAGCCCTCCAGGGATGAGAACCGCGAAGAAGAACTGATCGCGAAACGAGTCGCATCCGGCCAGGATCATGATCTCGACTCGGGCCTGATAATCCAGGTCTGGCGAGCAATCGTCGACGACTCGGTCCGTGTTCAGCAGGAGGCCCTTGGGCGCGGTGCCACCGATACGACGGTCGTCACTGTGGCGATTCAGGGCATCAAGGGCTCATATAGCTATCTGGCAAGCCAGCAGTACTTTGGTGCGAAGGGCACCGAAGTATCGGTTGTGACGTCCCGTACCTTCTCCGAAGCGATCGAGAACGTGCGCGCCGGAAGAGCCGATGCGACGGTACTTCCCATCGAGAACACCACATCGGGAGCCATCGCGGAGGTATACGACCTTCTTCTCGAAAGTGGGCTACACCTGACAGGCGACATCAAGTTCAAGGTTCGCCACTGTCTGCTCGGCCTGGAAGGCGCCTCGATTGCCGACATGCGGAAGATCTACTGTCACCCGCAAGCGATCGCCCAGTGCTCTGAGTTTCTGACGACGCTCGAGGACTGCGAGGTCGTTTATTTCAGTGACACCGCACTGTCCGGAAAATGGATCAAGAATCTCAATGACCCTTCGGTTGGCGCGATCGCGTCTGAAGAGGCGGCCCGGCTGTTTGATCTGCAGGTGCTCAAGTCCGGGATCGCCAATCGCGACGAGAACTACACCCGTTTCGTGGTGGCCGCCAGCCATCCGATCGACATCCCCGAGGGGGTTCCGGCCAAGACCTCGATCGTCATGGCCGTTGGCAACCACCCCGGTGCTCTCATGGACGCCCTTGCAATATTCAGCGAGGGAGACATAAACCTCGTCAAGCTGGAGTCGCGTCCCATCCCACACAATCCCAGAGAGGAATTGTTCTATGTCGACTTCGAAGGGGCTGTGAGCGAGAAAGCTGTTGACGCGGTCCTCGACACCCTGATGAGAGAAGTGAGGTTCTTGAAAGTCCTTGGCAGCTACCCGTCGCGGGACCTACGGCAAAAACCCACGGTTCGGACACCGAAGTCCGCGCACCCCAAACTCAGAGAGGCTCTCGTGGAGATGTCACCGGCCACCGAAGACCCCAAGGGATACAGGTTGGGGAGCCGAGGTCACAAGTCGTCCAGCACAGTCGTCGAGGTTGGCGGGGCAAGATTCGGTGGCGACGATTTGGTGATGATCGCTGGCCCATGCGCAGTTGAGTCTTGGGACCAGATTGTCGCGACTGCGAGGACGGTGCGTGATGCCGGGGGCTCCGTTCTGCGCGGTGGGTGCTTCAAACCGAGGACTTCTCCCTACTCGTTCCAGGGACTCGGTTTTGAGGGTCTCGACATGCTCGCCGAAGCGGGGAAGACCTTTGGTCTGCCAGTGGTCACCGAGGTTCTTTCGCCTGAGGATGTCAATCATGTTGCCAAGAAAGCAGACATTCTTCAGATCGGCACCAGGAATATGCAAAATTTCTCACTCCTGGCGGCGGTGGGGAGAACCCATCGACCGGTGCTGCTCAAGCGGGGGATGAGCTCTTCGTTGGACGAATTGCTCCAGGCGGCCGAGTACATCCTGGCCGAGGGGAATCAACAGGTGATCCTCTGCGAACGAGGGATCAGAACCTTCGAGAGATCGACCAGGAACACCCTTGATCTCAGCGCAGTCCCGGTGCTGAAAAGCCGGACCCACCTGCCGGTGGTCGTCGATCCTTCACACGCCGCAGGAAGCCGTTATCTCGTGCCGCCCTTGGCGTTGGCCGCGGAGGCGATCGGCGCTCACGGAATAATGGTCGAGATCCACCCGGATCCCGACACGGCGCTCAGTGATGGGCCCCAGTCACTCCACTTTGATGAGTTTGAGGATCTGATGGGAGCCTTGGGGATAGCTCCCACGCCAAAAGTGCCCGGCAGCTAACGGACCTGTCATCCGGCAACGTGATGTCACCCGGCTAACTTGCTGCGCCATGAGCGAGCGTCTTGACGCCTGGATGGATGCATACGTCCTGGCATGGAGTACCAACGAGTCAGAGCACATTGCTGCCCTCTTCACAGATGATGCGGTCTATGACCCGCAGACGGCGGCGGGTGAGTGGGACGGCATCTCTGAGATCATTGCCCGCTGGCAGGAGACAGACGACGACGAGGACAACTGGGACTTCGAGTGGCAGCCGCTCATAGATTCCGCAGAGGTCGCCATCATCACCGGGCAGACTCGCTATCTCGAGCCCCCGATCAGCTATCGCAACCTCTTCGTCATCAGGTTTCGTGACGACGGCCGTTGTTACGACTTCACCGAGTGGTACATCGAAGAGGACGATTCGTGAGCGGAGCCATCAATACGGCCTATGTCCTCGGCGGCGGGGGACGCTGGGGTGCCGTCGAGGTCGGCATGCTCCGAGCCCTCGACGAAGCAGGCATTCAACCGGACATCATTCTTGGGACCTCGATTGGCGCCTTCAACGGCTCGGTGATCGCCGATGATCCAGGCCCCGCCGGAGTACAGAGGTTGACCGACTTCTGGGAGGAATTGACCGGCGCCGGTCTTTTCCAAACCAGCCTGCTCAGCAGGATGAAGAACGTGACCACCCTTCAGCCGGCCATCCACCGGTCCGCGGGCCTGCAACTTGCTCTCGAACACATCCACGGGATGGACAAGCGCATAGAAGATCTACAGGTTCCTTTCCAGTGTGTTGCGGCTTCGATCGAGAGAGCCGCCGAGCACTGGTTCACCAAGGGCTCCCTGATTCCGGCGCTTCTCGCCTCGTCGGCAGTTCCGGTGCTCTTCCCTCCGGTCGAGATCGAGGGGGAGCACTTCTATGACGGCGGACTGGTCAACTCGGTGCCCCTGACACGAGCCGTCGACCAAGGCGCCTCGGTGATCTACGTGCTTCAGGTCGGTCGTCTCGAGGCACCCCTTCGACCCCCCCGGAGGCTGTACGAGGCGGCGTTGATTTCTTTCGAGATTGCCAGACGCAACAGATATGCCACAGCCATGGAGAATCTTCCCCCAGATGTCGCTGTACACGTCTTGCCATCGGGAAACCCAGTCGAATTCGATGATCGGCGTCAACTGCGTTGGAGGGATACGGGAGACACGTCCGATCTGATTGACGGTGCCTACACGGTCAGCGGCACCTATCTGAAGGAGAATGGGCTGTCATGAGACCCCCTTCCCGGTGGGTTCGGCGTCTTTTGATCGATCCTGGCTTCGTGGTTGGAATGGCTGTAGTGGCGCTGTCGCTACCGGTCGTCCTGGTCGTGGTTGCCTTCCTGTCGCGATATGTGCCCGGCAAGTGGCGGCCGCTTCGCATCATCTGGTTCCTTTTCCTCTACCTGGTGGTCGATGTGGTCGCGGTCGTCGGGTTGTTCTTGCTCTGGATCGTCTCCGGGTTCGGGTGGAGGATCCGATCGCCCGGATTCCAGAAGGCCCACTATCGGTTGTTTGGCTGGATGCTTCGCCGGGTCGTAGCGTCGGCGAAGTTCACCTTCAAGGTGAAGACGGTTCCCGAGGGAGAAATCCCGAGGACCGCTGGCGAGGGACGAAGTCGGCCGATCCTGATCCTGTCCCGACATGCCGGCCCAGGGGACTCTCTTCTTGTCATGGACGGGCTGTACAACCGGTTTGGCCGTCAGCCGCGTATCGTCCTCAAGGAGTTTCTCCAGTGGGACCCGGCGATCGACATAATGCTGAATCGGCTCCCTTCCGCCTTCGTTCCGGCGACTGGCAGGGCAGGCAATCCAGTTATCGAGGCCATCGAGGCGATGACCGCCTCCATGGATGTGAACGATGCGTTTGTGATCTTCCCTGAGGGGGGCAATTACACCATCAAACGGCACCTGCGAGCCATTCAGAAGCTAAGGGAAATAGGCCGTCCCGATCTGGCGGAGCGGGCCGAGAGTCTCAAGAACACTCTTCCTCCAAAGCCGAAGGGCGTGATGACGGCGCTGGCGGCAGCCCCGGGCAAGACCGACGTGTTCTTCATCGGCCATTCGGGACTCGAGACGCTGGTGTCATTCGGGGATATCTGGCGTGGCATGCCCATGGGCACACAGGTCGCGATCAAGGCTTGGTATTTCCCGGCCGAGCGGATCCCACCGCCAGAAGAACAGGAAACTTGGCTCTATGACATTTGGGGCGAGATCGACAGCTGGATAACCGAGAAGCTGTCAGACACGGCCGAACCGTTCGACGATCACGACGAGTACCACTAGGCGGTAGGTCTCCACCGCACGTTCGTCTGCTGTGAGGGGGCGGTACTCGGAAAAGAAGCGTTGTCCCTTCGGTGCTCGTAGGCCTCGATGTCGGAGACGTACTCGAGAGTCATCGAAATGTCGTCGAGACCACGAAGAAGGCGATACTTGCGAAAGGGGTCGATCTCGAAACTTCGTTTCCAACCGGTGCCCACGACCTCCACCGTCTGGGTGGGCAGGTCAACCACGATCTCGGTCTGAGGATCCTTCCGGGCGAGATCCATCAGATGGTCGATGTCCTCCCCGGAAAGCTCGACCGTGAGCATGCCATTCTGAAAACAGTTGTTCTTGAAGATATCCGCGAAACTCACGCCAACCAGCGCCTCGATCCCCAGGCCGTCAAGCGCCCAAACGGCGTGTTCCCGGCTTGACCCGGAACCGAAATTGGAGCGGGTCAACATGATCGAAGCTCCCTCGTACGTATTGTCATTGAGGGCGAATTCAGGGTCGCGACGCCACGCTTCGAAGGCGAAAGGTCCGTAGCCGTCGCGCTCGATGCGCTTGAGATGTCGTGCCGGGATGATCTGATCGGTGTCGACGTTCTCACGATCAATCGGGACTGCTCGACCGCTGACGGCGGAGAACTGCCTCACGTGATCACCTCCCTCACATCGACGAAATGGCCCGCAACGGCCGCCGCCGCCGCCATCTCGGGGCTGACGAGATGGGTGCGCCCCCCTGGGCCCTGTCGTCCCTCGAAGTTCCTATTAGAGGTTGAAGCGCTTCTCTCTCCCGGAGCCAGGATGTCGGGGTTCATACCGAGGCACATCGAGCAGCCGGCATCCCGCCACTCGAAGCCGGCGGCGATGAAGATGTCCGCCAGTCCCTCCTCCTCAGCCTGACGTTTCACCAGCCCGGAACCCGGGACCACCATTGCGTTGACCCCCCGGGCCACATGCTTGCCCTTGACAACAGCGGCGGCTGCACGGATGTCCTCGATCCGGCCATTGGTGCAGGATCCGATAAACACCCGATCGATCGGAATCTCACGGATCGGGGTCCCCGGAGCGAGGTCCATGTAGGCCAGTGCCCGCTCGGTGGCTTCCCGTTCTGCCACCGCCACGTCTTGGGGATGGGGAATGTGGCCGTCGACCGTGACGCTCTGTGCCGGATTGGTGCCCCAGGTCACGAATGGTTTTATCTGGGAGCCATCCATTGAGGTCTCTCGATCGAATAGGGCATCGTCATCGGTAGCGAGTTGGCGCCATCGTTCGAGAGAGCGTTCCCAGTTGTCTTCGCTGGGCGCGTGAGGGCGACCCCTTATGTACTCAAAGGTTTTCTCGTCTGGAGCGATGAGCCCGGCACGGGCTCCCGCTTCGATCGACATGTTGCAAACCGTCATTCGCTCCTCCATCGAGAAGTTGCGAATGACTTGGCCTCGGTATTCGATCACATGGCCCCTGCCCCCGCTGACCCCAATCTCATTGATGATGGCGAGGATCACATCCTTTGCCGTCACTCCAGGACCAAGTTCGCCAGTGACTTCGACCGACATTGTCTTGGGCCGCGTCTGCCGCAGTGTCTGGGTCGCCAGCACATGTTCAACCTCAGACGTCCCGATGCCAAAGGCAATCGCTCCGAACGCACCGTGTGTCGAGGTATGGCTGTCGCCACACACGATCGTCATCCCTGGCTGGGTGAAACCCTGTTCGGGTCCGATGATGTGCACGATTCCCTGACGGGCGTCGAAAATGTCGAAGAGGGTGACGCCGAACTTCTCGGCATTTTGTTGCATCACATCGATTTGCTTCGCTGACAGCGGGTCGGGGTTGGGCTGGTCTCGCCCGATGGTCGGCACGTTGTGGTCGACCGTGGCGAGCGTGAGGTCGGGCCTCCTCAGCGGTCGTCCTGCACGGCGCAGACCCTCGAAGGCTTGTGGCGATGTCACTTCATGGATGAGGTGAAGGTCGATGTACAACAAGTCCTGTCGCTCACCTGCCACGTTGTCATCACCCAATTCGCCGCTCTCTGTGAGGGCATCACGTCTGGCGGCTTCCTGTAGGGGGCTGTCAACGATGTGCGTTTCCCAGATTTTCTCGAACAGCGTCTTGCCGGTCATAAGGGCATCTCAGCAGATTGACCGGCCGAAACGATTTCGGCTACACGATTTCCGACATCCGACGTCGATGTCCCCATCTGACCGGCCTGAAGAGAGGGGAGTGATCCTGCGATCTTGGCGACGGCATCCTCAACAGCATCGCCGGCATCTATCTCGCCGAGCACGGTGAGCATCATCGCCACAGATCCAATGGCTGCGAGGGGATTGATTTGCCCGGTCCCTTCAAATCCAGGGGCCGTTCCACCAATAGGTTCGAACATAGAGACACCTTCAGGGTTCATGTTCGCTCCCGCAGCGATGCCCAAGCCACCTTGTATTGCTGCGCCGAGATCGGTGATGATGTCTCCGAACATGTTGTCGGTGACGATGACGTCGAATCGCCCCGGATCTTCGACCATCCACAAACAGGTCGCGTCGACGTGTGTGTAATCGGTGTCGACGTCGGGATAGTCGGCCGCGACGTCGCTGAAGACTCTTGCCCATAGGTCCCACGAGTAGGTCATGATGTTGGTCTTTCCGCACAAAGTGAGGTGTCGCCGTGGACGGTTGGCGGCAAGCTCGAACGCAAATCGGACACATCGCTCGACGGCGAAGTGGGTGTTGACCGACTCCTGAACAGCCACCTCGAAGGGTGAGCCCTTGGCTGTGAAACTGCCTTTGCCTGCGTAGAGCCCCTCGCTGTTCTCTCTGACAACGACAAAGTCGACATCCTGGGGCCTCACATCTGCGAGGGGACTTCTGACTCCAGAATGAAGCTTGATAGGGCGCAGATTGATGTACTGATCTAGCTCCCGTCGTATACGGATGATGATGTCCTGTTCCAGGATGCCTGGCGGCACATCGGGGTGTCCAACGGCTCCGAACAGAATGGCGTCTGACTGTTTGAATCCGTCGAGATCGGGACCGGTGAGGGTTTCTCCGGTGCGGATGTACCTCTCGCCTCCAAGGTCGTAAGCCGTGGCATCGAACTCGAAACCGAAGGCGTTGGCAGCCGCTTCAAGGACCTTGACCGCCTCGGAGATCACTTCGGGCCCGGTCCCGTCGCCGGGCACCACAGCAATGCGGTGTGCGGTCATTGGAAGGACTCGGTCACTCCTTGCAGGATCTCGGTTCCCGTCACGACTTCGTCGACTATGGCTTGCATCTGGGCTTCGGACACTTCGCCGGTCTGGTCCGCCACACGCTTCATTCGTCTGAATGCCTGTTCGAAGGGGCTTGGGCTCAACTCGATGCCCATGCCATGGAGGATGTGTTTGAAGGCGGCCCTTCCAGAGTGCTTCCCCATCACGATCGAGGATCCGGAGAAACCGACTGAAACAGGGTCCATGATCTCGTAGGTCTCCCTCTTGCGCAGGACACCGTGCTGGTGGATACCCGACTCGTGGGCGAAAGCGTTCCTACCGACAACGGCCTTGTTGTACTGGACCGGATAGCCGGTCTTCTCGGCGACCATTCGGGAGGTTTCGACGATTTCCTCGGTGGTGACGCCGACCTCAACACCATACGCGTCCTTTCTGACCGTCAGGGCCATCACAATCTCCTCTGTCGAGGTGTTGCCCGCCCGTTCTCCGATCCCGTTTATTGCCCCCTCGACCTGTCGGGCACCTGCACCAACCGCGGCCAGGGAGTTGGCAACGGCAAGGCCCAGGTCGTTGTGGCAATGGGTCGATATGACAACATCTTCCCGCTCACCTTTCACTTCTGTCATCACCCGCGAGATCGTCGAGGCATATTCGGATGGGGTGGCAAAACCGACAGTGTCGGGGATGTTGATTGTCGTGGCACCAACCTCGACAGCGGTTTGACACACGGCGATGACAAAGTCTGGGTCGGAGCGGGTGGCGTCCTCGGGTGAGTACTCGACGTCGTCGGTGTAATCCCGCGCCCGTGCAACACCGGTTCTCACCGCCGCCATGACCTCTTCCTCGCTCATCCTGAGCTTGTGCTCCATATGGATAGGTGAAGTGGCGATGAAAACATGGATCCTCGACATGTCCGCGTACTTGATCGCCTCCCAGGCCCGGTCGATATCCCCGGCCTCAGTCCGGGCGAGTGCCGTGATCACAGGTCCAGTCACTTCTCGAGATATGCGTTTCACGGCTTCGAAGTCGCCGGGTGACGAAACCGGAAATCCGGCTTCGATCACATCGACACCGAGTCTGGCCAACTGATGAGCGATCGCCACCTTCTGGTCGGGGTTCAGGGCGATGCCGGGCGCCTGTTCGCCGTCTCTGAGGGTGGTATCGAAAATCACTATTTTGTCGGTCACGGTGTTGTCTCCTTACACGGTTGTTCAAGTCGGGATGGGGGCGCCGGTCGGCTCGTTTGGAGCTTCCCGGCTATGGGAGTCGAAGGAGCCCCGTATCTGGTGAACGAAGGACGAGGAGGCCGTCTCTCATCGAGTGCCTCCTCCAATCAGGGACGTTGAGACATCTGACTTCTTCTTCATTGCCACCCGACCCGACTTGACCAGCTCGATGATCCCGTATGGCCGAACGTGGTCGAGGAACGAGGCGAGGTGGTCGGGTGTGCCCGATATCTCGAGAGTCATCGATTTTGGGCTGAGGTCAATCATACGGGCTGCAAACAGTCCTGCTGTATCGCCCACTTCGCCGCGGCTGGCCGGATCACACGAAACGCGGACGAGCATCACCTCGGCCTCCAGCGTTTCGGAAGGCTCCAGCTCTTGGACCTTGATGACATTGACCAGCTTGTGAAGCTGTTTCTTGAGTTGCTCCAATTCCGGAGCATCCACGACCAGGGTGATTCGTGACCGCCCCTCCACGTTGGTGGGCCCGACCGCAAGGGAGTGGATGTTGAAGCCACGGTTGGAGAACATCGCCGAGACCCGGGCAAGGACACCGGGTTTGTCTTCGACAGTCACCGAGAGGGTGTGCTGCATCAGAGATCCTCCGGGCCCATTGCGATGTCATCATTGGACCCGCCGGCTGGAATCATCGGGAAGCACATTTCTTCTGGATCGGTAACTACCTCGACGACGACAGGACGGTCGTTGACGCTCAGGGATTTTTCGATCGTGACGTCGATCTGGTCGGCGTGGGTGACACGGAGCCCAACGCAGCCCATTGCCTCGGCCAGATTTGGGTAGTCGGGGATCGTGGTGCCCAGGCTGGTCGCAGAGATACGGCCTTCGTAAAAGAGGCTTTGCCATTGCTTGACCATGCCGTACCCCCCGTTGTTGAAGACAGCGACCTTGACAGGTATGTCTTCGGTGGCGGCTGTGATCAACTCCTGGAAGGTCATCTGAAAGCAGCCGTCTCCATCAAGCGCGTAGACGAGATCGTCGGGTCTGGCCGCCTTCGCTCCGATTGCCGCCGGGACGGCGAATCCCATCGTTCCCAGCCCGCCGGAGTTGATCCATGAGCGTGGCCTGGAGAACTTCCAGAACTGTGATACCCACATTTGATGCTGACCCACGCCTGCGGTGACCACTGCTTCACCATTGGTGAGAGCATGGAGACGCTCTATGAAGTGCTGGGTCTTGATCGGCCCGTCAGGGTCCTGATCATATGACAGCGGATGGCTCTTTCTCCACGAGTCGAGTTGATCGAACCACTCTTGTCGTGTCGGAGCGTCGGCTGCGTCTCTCAATGAGAGAACCCGATCTAACAACGCTCGCAGAATCAGCCGGGCGTCCCCGACGATGGGTACTTCGGCTTTGCGGACCTTCCCGATCTCGGCTGGATCAACGTCTACGTGGATCACCTTGGCGTGGGGAGCGAAAGCGTCGACTTTGCCTGTGACGCGGTCATCAAACCGGGCACCAAGACTGACCAGCACATCGGCTTTCTGAATGGCTGTTGTCGCCGGGTATGTGCCGTGCATGCCTGACATCCCCAATGCGAGAGGGTGGTCGTCGGGGAACGCCCCTCGCGCCATGAGGGTTGTCACCACGGGCGCGTTGACAGCCACGGCGAACTCGGCCAGTTCCGTGGAGGCTCCGGCGTTGATCACTCCACCACCTACATAGAGGACCGGCCGCTCGGAGGACTCGATGAGATCGATGGCGGCGTTGATCTGCTTGGGATGGCCTTCTCTCGTCGGCTTGTACCCGGGAAGCCCGGTCAACGACGGCTCGTACCAATGAGTCGGTTGATTGAGCACGTCCTTGGGAATGTCGACCAGCACCGGTCCGGGCCGCCCCGTGGATGCGAGATGGAATGCCTCGTGGATCACGTTTGGGAGCTCATCGGCGTCGGTAACCAGATAGGAGTGTTTGGTGCAGTGCATCGCCAGGCCGGTCGTGTAGGCCTCCTGGAAGGCGTCACTGCCTATGGCTGCAGTGCCCACCTGACCGGTAATGGCGACCAGCGGGGTTGAGTCCATTTTTGCGTTCTGGAGGGGCGTGATCAGGTTGGTTGCCCCTGGCCCGGAGGTGGTCATTGCCACCCCCACCCTGCCTGTCGCCATGGCGTATCCCTCGGCCATGTGGCCGGCCCCTTGCTCATGCCTCGCCAGGATGTGGCGTATCGGACTGTCGAGCAGGGGGTCATAGGCGGGGAGGATTGCCCCGCCGGGAATTCCAAAGATCATCTCCACACCCTCGTGCTCGAGGCTGCTGAGAAGTGAATTGGATCCCGTGAATGGCTGCTTTTTCATTTTGGTCACAAGTTTTTCATTTTGGTCACAAAAAACCCTCCGTGAGGAGGGTTGGGCGCACGCAGAAAGTTGCGTGCGCTATTCGATGAGAAGAAGGTCGGCTACTGGTGTTTGGCTGCGGTACATGTAACTGAAAGTATGCACCGGCGGCTACCCGACTGTCAAGGTCTGACAGCCTTGGGTTTCAGGGAGCGGTCTTGGGGTCGAGGAAAGGCATCAGTTTGCGAAGCTCTTCTCCGACGTCCTCGATCTGGTGAGCCCTGTTTGCCGCTCTCTGCTCATGGAGGACGGGGGCTCCTTCCCTAGCCTGAGCCAACCATTCGTTGGCGAACGCACCCGATTGGATTTCCTCGAGTATCTCCTTCATCGCTTTCCTGGTTTCATCAGTGATGATCCGGTTCCCACGGGTGTAGTCGCCGTATTCGGCGGTGTCTGAGATTGAGTAACGCATCCAGGAGAGACCGCCTTCGTAGAGCAGGTCGACGATCAGTTTCAGCTCGTGGAGAGTCTCGAAGTAGGCAGACTCCGGCTGATAACCCGCCTCAACGAGAGTCTCGAAGGAGGCCTTGATCAGTTCGGAGACACCTCCACAAAGGATCACCTGTTCGCCGAAGAGGTCGGTCTCGGTCTCCTCTTTGAAGGTGGTTTCCAATATGCCTGCCCGTCCGCCGCCAATGGCGGACGCGTAGGAGAGCCCAAGGGCGCGCCCGGTGCCCGAAGGGTCCTGGTAGACGGCGAGAAGACACGGGATACCCGACCCCTCCTCATAGGTCCTCCGGAGCAGATGACCCGGCCCCTTGGGGGCCACCATGATGACGTTTATCTCTTCGGGCGGGGCAATCTCACCGAAGTGGACGTTGAATCCATGAGCGAACGCCAGAGTGTCACCCGGCTCGAGGTTGGACTGAACCGACTCGGCGTAGATACCGCCCATAACCTGATCTGGCACAAGCATCATGATCACGTTTGCCCATGCAGAGGCCTCATCCGGGGCGAGAACTCGCAATCCCGCCTCCTCCGCCGCTGCCCGGCTGGCCGACTCCTGTCGGAGACCGACAACCACGTCGACACCCGAGTCCCGGAGATTGAGGGCGTGGGCATGTCCCTGGCTCCCGTAACCGATGACCGCTACTTTCCTAGCCCGGATCAGGCCGAGGTCGCAGTCTTTGTCGTAGTAGATCGTCGCCATCACATGATTGTGGGTCGAATCTTCGCTGCCTCCAAAACTGAGCCGTAACATCACCCCAAGATGTCGATGAAACTCAGATCCCAGGACGTAACGGACGGGCCCGCCAAGGCCGGTGCGCGCGCCATGTTGCGAGCCGTGGGATTGTCGGAGGAAGACTTCGCGAAACCCCAGATAGGCGTGGTGTCGGCCGGCAATGAGGTCACCCCGTGCAATCTCACCGGTCCCGAGTTGTCGGAGCATGCCAAGGCCGGTGTAGTCGACTCTGGGGGAGTGGGACTGGTGTTCTCGACCATCGCCGTCTCCGATGGCATCTCTATGGGGCATGAGGGGATGCGGGCTTCACTCGTCTCCCGCGAGGTGATCGCTGATTCGGTCGAACTTGTCATGCATGCCGAGCGCTTCGATGCCCTGGTCGCCATCGCCGGTTGCGACAAGTCCCTTCCCGGCATGCTCATGTCAGCCGCTCGTTTGGACCTGCCCGCGGTTTTCCTCTACGGCGGATCGAGCTTGCCCGGCCGGTATCGCGGCAAGGACATCTCGATAGTCGACGTTTTCGAGGGTATCGGCGCCGAGTCTGAGGGTCGGATCTCGGCGGAGGATCTTCTCGAGATCGAGCGGGCCGCGTGTCCCGGTGCCGGATCATGTGCGGGCATGTTCACCGCCAACACTATGGCGTCGGTCGGCGAGGCGATCGGCATGTCACTGCCGGGGTCGGCCACGGTGCCTGCCATCGATCCCAGACTCCGTGATTTTGCACGTCGGTCCGGGGAGGCAGTTATGGCCCTGCTCGAGTCGAGGGTGACCCCGAGGCAGATCATGACCCGTCCCGCCTTCGAGAATGCCATCACCACCGTGATGGCTCTCGGCGGATCGACCAACGCCGTACTTCACCTTCTGGCGATTGCCAACGAGGCCGAAGTGTCTCTCGATCTCGAAGATTTTGATCGTATTTCTCGCAAGACACCTCATCTGGGAGATCTGAAACCCTTCGGGCGCTATCACATGGTCGATCTCGACAGGATTGGAGGTATCCCGGTGGTCCTCAAGGCGTTGATTGACGAGGGCCTCCTTGATGGCGATGTGTTGACGGTCACTGGAAAGACGATGGCAGAGAACCTTGTCGACACCGTTGTGCCCGATGATCAAGACGTGATCATGGATCCGGCGGAGCCATTCGCCACAGAGGGCGGTATCGCCATTCTTGGAGGGAACCTCGCCACCGATGGCGCCGTGGTCAAGGTCGCCGGTATCGCACTGGACACCTTCGAAGGACCGGCCCGTGTCTTTGAGGGTGAGCAAGCAGCGCTCGACGCTCTGTTCAGCCATCAGATCACCCATGGCGATGTCGTGGTGATCCGGACCGAGGGTCCCAAAGGGGGCCCGGGGATGAGGGAGATGCTTCAGATAACCGCCGCAATGAAGGGCGCCGGGCTCGGCAAGGATGTCCTTCTCATCACCGACGGGCGTTTCTCGGGCGGAACCACCGGGCTGTGCATCGGTCATGTCGCTCCGGAGTCGGAGGTTGGTGGTGTCCTGGGTCTGGTCGAGGAGGGTGACCGCGTTCGCGTCGATATCCCGGCTCGATCACTCGATGTACTGGTGGACGAAGCGACACTCGAGGAGCGGCGCAGACGCTGGAGTCCCCAGCCCGTCAGATACCAGAAAGGTGCTTTGGCCAAGTATGCGCGTCTGGTGGGTTCGGCGAGCAACGGTGCAGTAACGGGCTAAGTTTCTGGGGTGAGTCAGTCGCAGGGGTCTGAGGGCAAAGGGTTTATCGGTCGGGCAGCCACCGCCGCTTCCGATCGAGTGCTCGAGCTTGTTGATCCGAATCTCGTCCTCGACCATATCGACGTCAACGCCATCCTCGACAGGGTGGACGTCAACGAACTGCTCGACCGTGTCGATGTGGACAGACTGCTGGAACGGGTGGATATCGAGGCTCTCATGGCTCGAGCCGACATTGACGCACTGATGGAGCGGGTCGACATCACCAAGATCGTGGAGCGGGCTGGAATACCGGAGATAATTGCGGAGAGCACGAGTCATCTCGGTGGATCGGCATTGGACCTCTTCCGCAGGCCACTGGTGGGCTTGGACGAGATTCTCTTCCGGGTCCTCAATAGCCTGGCGCGTCGCAACCCAAGTGAGTTCCCCACCGGTCCCGGCGACCTGGTGGACTGGGTCGATGCGCAAAAGGACGAGGATGAGGCCATCAAGACCGGTCGATATGCCGGTCCACTGACCCGGCTTCTTGCAGTGATCATGGACTTCTTCGTGGTGACAGCCAGTTTCACTCTGATCATTGCTGGTGTCGGCTTTCTGATCGACCTCTTCATCCCAAGCTTTTCCCTCCCGGTGAATCCGGGTCTTTGGTACGGGGTGACACTTCCCCTCTGGGGCTTGACTTATCTGTGGTTCGGTCTGGCGGTGTTCGGGAAGACGCTCGGAAAGGCCATCCTGGGGGTGAGGGTGGTCGGTTCGGACGGAACACTTGTGTTACGGGGACGCCAGGCCCTCGTTCGCGCCATCACCTATCCGCTGAGCTTCGTCATATTTTTCCTCGGTCTGGTCGGGGTCGTGTTCGGGAGAGAACGCAGGGCCTGGCACGACCACTTCGCCGGCTCGGCCGTCGTCTATGACTGGGGAAGCCGGACAGCGGCAATGCCCACTCCGCTCGCTCGATTCCTGGAACGCCGGGCCGAGGAAGAGGAATAGTTCAAAACCGAGCACCTAATGCATGGCCCGTCGCCTTTGGTCATTTGGCCGCCCAGAATGCGTACTAGCCCCTGAATCGACCCGGATCGGTGGTCGAGGGGTCAACGCCTGCTTCGGCCAGAAACTCAGGAATCTCTGTGCCGATTACCTGGCTGGCGAGGAGAGCTCCGTAGGCAGGTGAAGTCTGAATCCCGGTGCCTCCTTGACCGACCAGCCAGAAGAAACCCGGGGCCGTGGGTTCCTCACCGATCACCAGATCCCGATCCGGTGAGAAGGTGCGTAGACCGGTCCACTGGGAGTTGACCGACCTGATGCCGAGGGTGGTGGCTTCGTTGATCAGTTCGATCGCCAAAGCGACATCCTCCATCCGTGGTTTGGCGTCGGTGGGCTCGGAGGGCTCCTCTTCAGCCAGCGAACAGAGCAACTGCACGCCGTCCGGCTTGAAATAGAAGCGCTGGTCGGCGTCGACCACCATCGGCCAGCGGGCGTAGCCCTGGTTGCCGGGAACCATGAACGCTGTTCGTCGCATCGGATCAAGCCCTATTGATTCGATGTTCGCAAGAGCCGCGACGCGATCACCCCAGGCTCCGCTCGCGTTGACGATCGACCCACACGTGAGGGTGTCGCCGCCTGCCTTGACGATCCAACCAGACCCTTTCCGCTCAATCGCGGTGACAGCAGATTGGGTACGGATCTCTGCGTCATGCATACGGGCGATGCGGACGAAGGCCTGTTGCAACGCCGCTACGTCAATGTCCTGGGCAGAAGGCTCGAACAGGCCGCCGGCGATGTGGTCAGGGTTCAGAACCGGGACGAGACCTAGAATTTCGTTCGGCGAAATCAACCGCGATCCAGCTCCCGATTCCTCGCCTTCCGCGGCAATTTTCACGAGGCCCGGCATTTGTGTCTCATCGGCGGTCCATAGGAGGCCGCGAGGGGTGACCAAAGGCGCATCGGTCGATCCTTCCGGTGGGTTCTCCAAAAAGGCTCGACTGGCCAGACCGAGGGGGCGGGATCCCTGTGCTCCATAGTTGACCACGAAGAGTGCGGCCGATCGGCCTGTGGTGTGATAGGCCAGCGCCGATTCCATCTCGACCAGGGTCACCGAGCCATGGGGAGCCAGGTGGGCAGCCGCCGAAACGCCGGCGATTCCCCCTCCGATGACGACGAAGTCCGTCACGGAGTGACGATGACGCGTCCCATGGCTTTCCGATCGGCGACCCAGCGCAGCGCGTCCTGACCCCTGTCAAGGGAGTAAGTCTTCTGGATCACGGGTTGGAGTATGTCCTGCTCCACCCACTCCACTACCTCTCTCGCGTTGGCTGCATGCTTGTCCGGTTCCTCCGTGGTGAAGCGACCCCAGAAAACACCGACAACGGAGTTGCCTTTGAGGAGGGGGAGATTGAGAGGAATCTCGGGGATGGTCCCCGTTGCGAAGCCGATGACCAGGAGTCGGCCGCCCCACCGGGTTGATCGCAGAGCGAGCTCTGTCGCCTCACCGCCCACGGGGTCATAAACGACGTCCACGCCAGCTCCGTCGGTTGCCGCATCAATCCCATCCCTCAGTTGGGTTTCGTCGTAGCGAATCACGTGGTCTGCTCCGGCATCGCCGACGAATCGTGCCTTCTCACTGGATGAGACAGCAGCAATCACATTGGCTCCGAGGGCCTTGCCGATCTGGACTGCCGCCAGCCCGACTCCGCCTGCGGCCCCCAGGACCAGCAGAGTTTCGTCTTTCTGAAGCTTCGCCCGGTCAACCAATGCGTGATAGGAGGTGCCGTAGGTGCCTGGAAGGATGGCGCCCACTTCGAACGGGATCGACTCGGGAAGTATCGTCGTGTTCTGAGTGAGCAAGACCACCTTCTCTGCCATGCCCCCATACCAAAGGAAGCCACACACCCGATCTCCCGGCGACAGGCCGTGTGCCTGGTTTGCCACCACCACGGTTCCGGCCACTTCGTAACCGGGGGCGAAAGGGGGGTCGGGTCTTATCTGATACTCGCCTGTGACCATCAGCGTGTCGGCGAAGTTGACTGCAACCGCTTCGACTCTGATCAGCAAAGATCCCGGTGTTGGTTCGGGTTCGGGGAGCTCTCCCACTCGTAGAGCGTCGATCCCCTGGTAGTCGTCGCAGATTAGGGCTCGCATCGGGCCAGCCTACGACTGCCATAACGCTCGTGGCTCTGACACAATCAGGATATGCCCATAGAGCCGAAGAATTCACGCTTCGATCTCCCAGATCCTCTCACGGCCGAGGGCGACGTAGTGGCTGTTGGGGGGGATTTGGCGCCGGGGACGATCCTGCAGGCATACCGGAAGGGGATGTTCCCGATGCATCTTCCGGACGGGCACCTCGGATGGTGGTCACCAGTCGAGCGTACGGTGATCCCACTCAACGGGCTTCGCATCACCAGATCTCTGCGTCAGTCCTCGCGTCGGTACATCGTCACCGTGGACCGGGACTTTGCCGGTGTCATCGCCGGATGCGTCTACCCCGAGCGCGATGAGTCGTGGATCACCTCAGAGTTCGTCGAGGCCTACTCCGAATTGAATCGTCTCGGGTGGGCTCACTCCATCGAGGTTTGGGACTCGGAAAGAGAGCTGGTGGGGGGTCTCTACGGAATATCAATCGGAGGCCTTTTCGCCGGCGAGTCGATGTTCCACCGAACCACGGACGCGTCGAAGGTCGCTCTCGTACATCTGGTCGTTGTCATGAACGAGGGTGGGGGAAGTCTTCTCGACGTCCAGTGGCAGACTCCTCATCTCGAGTCATTGGGGGCTGTGGTCATCGGCCGGGAGACGTATCTGGACCACCTGGAGAGAGCGCTGACGATGCCGGGGCCGTTCGCGGGTTCATCCACCGGAGCGACTGGTTAAAGTCGCCGTCGTGCTCAGCGAGTGGCACTTTGCGGGCCGTTGTAGCCGGCGTTGATCTCACTGCGATGGGTCGGCGAGTTGCCGATCGGTCGAGGGTCATCGCCGAGGGTGCAGGGGTCGATCTCAATCTGGTTCATGTCCTCGAGCCGGTCGGCGAAGCAATGATCGATCCGGGTCTTGCGAGACTGATGCGCGATCATCAACACGCGCAGGCTGAAAAGCTTGCTGCCTGGTGTCAGGAACGGAGCAGCGTCGTTGTCAATCTCGACGTTGTGAAGGGCTCCCCGTCGTGGGAGCTTGCCTCTCGTGCCAAGGGCGCGGAACTGGTCGTAGTCGGCTCGTCAACCATCGATGCTTTCACCGCCGGGCCAGTGGCAAGACGAGTTGCCCGGATGGCCAGGACCGACACGCTCGTCGTTCGACGTCAGCCACGCGTTCCCTACCGTCGAATTATTGCTGCGGTCGATTTCTCCGAGGCCTCACGTGTGGCCGTCGAGCGTTCGCTGACGCTGTTTCCGGAGGCCGACATCACAGTTCTCTACTCACTTCCATCCCGTTTCGACTTGGTGCTGTCGGATGCCGGGCTCTTCAGTGAGGAGCTCGATGCTTCGCGTGTGTCCAGACTCGAGGCCGCAGCCGATCGAATGGCCGAGTTTGCGGAGCCCTGGAGCGGGAATGTTCGGACCCTGATCGCAGACGGGCCACCGACCGAGACAATCGACGAGGTGGTGAGGCGTCGAAATGCCGATCTCATCGTGGTGGCCAACCGCGGCGCCACAGCCACGCGCATGGTGTTGTTGGGCACCGTGGCTGAGGGACTTGTGGCACGTTCTCCGTGTGACGTTCTCGTAGCCAGGTGCCCTTCGTCATTCCGCCGCCCGTGATCGACACCCCGGTCTGGGACACCGGCGAATGGCCGGGTCTGGCGCCGCTGGACACCCACATCGAGGCTGGCGTCTGCGTTGTCGGCCTGGGTGGGTCGGGTCTGGCAGCCGTAGAGGAAGCTCTCC
>SMXW01000026.1 GCA_004356805.1 Acidobacteriota bacterium
AAACGCAGGGGGTGGCTCCCATCCCGGTGACCTGTGCAGCCCTAACGAACCATGACCGATAACCCCCACCGGCGGCGATCAGCTGTCCGGTCGGGGGTTTTCTCGTGCCGTCATCCCCTGACCTCTCGCCAGCCTTTTAGCTCGATGTCACGGTGCATCAGGAAACTCTGCCCATATGGGCGGGGATAGGTAGCTTCGACCTCCGCTATGGAAGGAGTGATGGATGTCGTGGGATTTGGAAGTTGAACTGGTCAACAAGCCAGGGACGATCGCCGACCTTGGTGAAGCCGCTGCTGCGGCAGGAGTGAACATCTCGGGTATCTGTGGGGTCCCATGCGAAGGTGTAGGGGTAATGCATGTGCTGGTTGACGATCCCGACGGAGCTGCCGGTGCATTCGAGGCCGCGGGGCTGACGGTGCAAGGCCGACGCGAGGTATTGGTGACCTCGGTAGAGAACAGTACTGGTGAGTTGGGAAGCCTCGCCCGCCGGTTTGCGGACGCGGGGGTCAACGTCGATCTGATCTATGTGGCCTCAGACAACCGGCTAGTGCTTGGAATGGACGACCTCGACGCGGGACGGGGTCTTATCTGACCAACGCCGCGGCACAGTGACCCGCGAATCGCACCAGCTATCGACCGGGAGTCGGTACGGCCCCAACGCTCCTGAAGAGAGCTTCTGAAGGCTTGTTGCCCTCGGTGATATACAAAACGATGTTCCTGTGGCCATCTTCCGCCAGGCTCGACATTGACGAGGTGGTCATCAATTGGGCCAAACCTTCTCCCTTGTGCGCCCGAAGGGTCATCACGTACCCGATGAACGGCGTGTTGTCCAAAAGTGATACCAGCACCGCCGAAGCGATCTCCCCACCGAGCTCTGCAACAAAGGAGTGCTGCAGAAGAGGGCGGTGGTCAAGATACGAGCGGACCTCGTCTACCGCGCCTTCCAAGTCCTCTCCTTCGTAGTCGATGGTCCCGACATACGCATCGAGCATGAGTCTGGCGAGGCTATCCAGGTCGTCACGAGTGACCGACCGAGCAAAGGCATTCTCGACGTCAGGAACGGGGACCGGACTCGTCAAGTCGATCTCGTACCGAGGCTTCATCCTCTCTCCCGTGGCCACAGGCTACCTCGGGACGCCTCGCCTCATATATGCTGTTATGTGCCTGTAGTTTGATCGTCTTCGTGACGAGAAGGAGACGCCGTGTCGCAGAATCAGGACGAGATGACGGGGTTGCTCGTGGAGCACATCGACGCTTGGAATGACCATGACCTGGATCGGTTGATTGGGCTGTTTGCTGATGATTGTGTGTTTGAAGCCTCGGGAGGACCCGAGGTTCTAGGTCAGCGGTTCGAAGGCAAGTCCGCGGTGCGGGATGCGTTCGCTGCGGTTTTCGAGCGGATGCCCGATGCCCATTGGGGTGACGGTCGTCATTATGTGATCGAGGAGGGCTATTGCGTCTCGGAGTGGACGTTGACCGGCACACTCGCCGATGGGAGTCGACTAGAGGTCAATGGCTGCGACTTCCTCACGGTTCGTGACGGCCAGATCACCAAGAAGAACGCCTTCCGCAAACAGCGCCCCCCCATTTAGCGGGACTGGCGCCTCCACACTCGGGTACCAGATACTGAAAACGAGGTCAACCCTCGCCTGTTTACGCTCGTTTTGAGGTCGGAGTTTCGCCTAGGGAATCTCTAGAAGCCGAGGTCGAAGAGAGATCCGGTGACAGTCAGACCGATGTCATCTCCAGCAGTGGCAAACAAGGCGAAAGCAAGCAGAGCACCACCGGTGATCGACAAGTTCTTCATGAAATTGGTCATCTCCATTTGCTTGGTCATCTCGTCCTCGTCGGTCCAGAAGTGATGGATCGTGAACGCGGTCAGCAAGGTGAACGATCCGAACAGCAATGCTCCAAGATCGGCGTAGATCCCAACCATCAGCGAAACGGCAGCGGCCGCCAGGAGCACCCCAGAGACCAGGACCATGGCCCGGGGATTCTTGACACCTCTCGACTCGGCGTAACCAGCCGTGGAATCGGTGGCCATGAAGTGACCACCGAATGCCGATCCGACCGCGATCAGCGCAAACAAGACTCTTCCTATCAGAACAACAACGTCCACCCGATCCTCCTCGGTGTCCACACGGCCACGAACTGTGGCGTGAGCCGACCCTACACATGCCTGCTCACCGAAGGGCGCATGCATACTGCAGGCCTGTTGGTCCAGGTCCACCGCCTACCTGGCAGCCGCCCTCGAAGAAACTCGCCGAAGAGTGGCAATTGCCTCTCGAAGGCGACATCTCCATTGGGCACAGCTTTTCGGACCTATCCCGTCGGTGGCATAGACTCATCGATATGCCAAGAGCCATCTGGAAAGGTGCCATCAACTTCGGGCTGGTAACGATCCCCGTCGGCCTTTACACCGCGACTGACAACAAGACACCCAAGTTCAAGCAGCTCCGCAAGACCGACCACTCGCCAATCAAGTACAAGCGTGTGGCCGAGGCCGACGGCGCGGAGGTTGTCTGGGATGACATAGTCAAGGGCTACGAATTCGAGAAGGATCGCTACGTCGTGTTCACCGACGAGGAGCTCTCCGCCGCCAACCCGGAAGGCAACAAACTGGTCGACGTCATTCAGTTCGTCGACGAGTCCGAGATCGACCCGAGGATGTACAAGTCCTCGTATTTCCTTGCCCCGGAGAAAACTGGAATCAAGGCCTACCGGATTCTGCAAGAGGCCCTTGCTGCAAAAGGCAGAGTGGGGATCGCCAAGGTGTCGATCAGGGAGAAGCAGCAGTTGGCCACCCTTCGAGCCAACGACGGCGTCATCATCATGGAGACCATGTTCTGGCCAGACGAACTCAGGAGCGCCGAGTTCGAGGAACTCGAATCGGATATCGAGATTCGCCCGGAGGAAGTCGAAATGGCCGCCATGATCATCGACAATCTGACCAGACCTTTTGACAAGGACGACTACCGGGATCGCACCCGCGAAACCATCGAGGAACTTGCGGCGAAGAAGATCGCCGGCGAGGAGATCGTTGCGCCAGCATCGCCCGAGCCGACCAAGGTCATCGACCTTCTCGAAGCACTGAAGGCTTCCGTTGAGGCCACCAAGGAGAAAAGGGCCAAGGCCGGTTAGTCAGGTCCTTCTTCAGCCCACGTGGCTGTCTCCGGATCGGCGAGCTCAACCCCCTTGTAGACCGGCGCCCTCAGATGGTTCTCCGCTGTCCACTCCTTGTACTCCACCGTTATGACGATCCCGGGCTCAACCCACACGGGTAGACCCGGAGCGTTCACATCGTCTACGAACGGACTCGTTGGCCGCTCGAGTTGATGCAGTGCCTTCGAGAATTCCTCCAAAGCCGACTCATCGAATCCGGAGCCGACCGCGGCGACCCATCGAAGACCTTCTGGCGCGTAGAGGCCGACGAGAACCGAACCAAAAGTCGACGACCTACCGCCCTCACCGGGCAGGTATCCGCCGACGACGGCACGAATCCGATGACGGACCGAAATCTTGCGCCAATCGCCCGACCGACGTCCGGGGTGATACGTGGAGCCGAGACGTTTGGCAACAACACCCTCGACTCCCTGCTCCTTGACAGCCTCGAACAGGTGCACCCCATGAGTCGGTGTGGGGTCCGGCACGATGATGGGCGCCTCCAGGCCCAGGTCATCTAGCGCGGCGCGTCGCTCCTCGTACGGTTTCGAAGTGAAGTCCTCACCGCGGAACAGGACATCGAACGCCACGAGATTCACCCCCACTGGGGCGCCGGTGCCCGTGCCGCCAAACCCGGTCCGACGCTGAAGGAGGGAAAAGGACGGGCGCCCCTCGTCATCAAACACTGTGATCTCCCCGTCGATGACCACACCATCGGGGATGTCGAGTTGAGCCAATTCCGGAAAGGGGCCAATCAGGTCAAGGCCGCGCCGGGACCGGGCTCGAATCTTGCCGTCTGCGGAACCGACAACCGCTCGATAGCCGTCCCACTTGACCTCAAACCACCAATCCTCGTCTTCAAACGGCGCCGGCCACCTCGTCGCCAGCATGGGCTCGAAGTCGGGCAGCCTCAACCGCCGGCCAGTTCCTCTCTGACCACTCGGTTCACGAGAGCACCGTCGAGATCCTTGCCGTGAGACTTCATCAGGTGACCTGTCACCCGACCGGCCGCCTTTTCGTCGCCTGCCACCGCCAGTTCGTCAACGGCTGCGGCTACAAGACTTCTCGTCTCCTCCTCACCGAGTTTCGAAGGCAGCCATTTCGAGAGGTACTCGACCTCATTGGCCAACTTGTTCGCCATGGCTTCACCACGCTCCCCCAGGTCGGCGTACTCGGCCCTGGACTTGGCCATTTTCTTGACGTATGAGGCGATGACCTTCCGACAGAGAGCGTCATCGACTTCGCCACTGAAGTCGGGCTGGCTTTTGGCAATCGCTATCTCCGTCTGTACCTGACGGATGACGTCTCGGCGTGGGGCGTCCTGTGCCTTCATGGCGTCGATCAGTTCGGCGGACAGCTGTTCCTGGATGGTCATGGATTGCCTTTGAGGTGTTGACTAATCAACCCCGGATCGTCGGTAATGATGCCTGACACCCCGAAACCGACCAACTCCCTCGCCCGATCCGGGTCGTTGACGGTCCAAGGGAAGACACGGAGTTCAGCCAATATGGTCGACGCGATCGACTTCTCGATCATTGTCTCCTCGGGAACCAGAACACTGTGACCGGCGTCCAAACAATAATTGACGCACTCGTCGAGGGGACAAAACCGCTCGATTGCCAGACCGGTCGGAACGTCGGGGAAAACCCGCCGGACCACTTCCAGGGAAACGTGGTTGAACGACGATACCGTGTCTCCGGGCCTCGCTCGCTCCGCCGCCTCTAGAGCGAGTCGGTGGTCGGGCTCAAACCCTGGCTGATCAGGAACGTTTTTCACCTCCAACTGGACTGGAGTGTCGGGGAGGGCTGCCAGCGCCTCGTCCAGCAGTGCCGGCTTATGGCCGTTGCCAAGGTCTAGTTCGGCAAGCACCGACCAGGCTGTCTCGCTGACGACCAGACCGACGAGTGTCGGGTCGTGAGACAGAACGAGCTTGCCGTCGGCCGACCTCCGGACGTCGAGTTCGATCGCATCGGCGATTGCCGAAGCGGCAAGGAATCCGGCGAGGGTGTTGTCAGGAAACCGACTTGGCCACCCTCTGTGGCCGACGACGACCGGGAGTTCAGTCAATGAATTCTGTCCTAGAAATCTGTTTACAGGAACGGTTCAGGACAGTACCCTTCCTCCCGGAATCCCCATGGAACCTGCGTATATCCGCGGGTACCCTTGTGCAAAAGATCACAAAGTTAAGGTAAGGAAAGTAATTTCGTGCTCACGACAATCACAACTGATTGGCGAGACCTGGCGTCATGTCGCGACTCCGAGCCGACTCTGTTCTTCCCGGTCGGGACGACAGGTCCAGCCGTGGGTCAAATCGATGCCGCCATCGCCATCTGCTCCACGTGCATCGTGCAGGAGGACTGTCTCCAGTACGCACTCGAGACGAACCAGGAGTCCGGTGTCTGGGGTGGCTACGCCGAGGAGGACCGTCGTCGTCTTCGCAAGCGCTGGCTGGCAGAACGCCGTCGTCGCGCAGTCTGATCAGAAGTTCGAGAAAAGGCTCGCGTTGGTGACCACTACTCGACCAGCGCGAAACCCACGGTGTGGCCGGTCTCCGCGTCTTCGATCTCGACGAAGGCAACACTCCGAGCCGGTATCCCAACAGTCCTCCCGGTCGAATCCGTAAACCAATTAAGTCCACCTTCTTCCACAGCTTGCTCGATCTCCTTCTTGAAGCTCTTGATGTCCTCGACCTCGATCTCGATGAGCTTGTCGGTGGTGGCGATTCCTATTCTGACTTTCACAGTGAAGACTCCGGGTTGACGGGCACTGGATCGTAACCCTCTTCCAATGCCTCCTCCGACGACATACGTTGCCGGTATGAAGTGTGTTCTTGTCAGGTCGATCGTGACCGTCACGACCGTGATGGGGTTTCTGTTTGGCAACGTCGCCTGGGCAGACCGGGGCCCGGCCCCGGCAAGGCTCCCCGTGGCCATCGCTGGTG
>SMXW01000027.1 GCA_004356805.1 Acidobacteriota bacterium
CATGCCGAGATGCTGGTGTTGTCAGCCCGAGCGAGAGAGATCGGCGACTGGCGGTTGACCGATCACACGCTGGTCGTGACCCTGGAACCATGCCCGATGTGTGCCGGGGCCGCTGTCTGGGCTAGGTTGAAACGGATCGTTTACGGGGCCGCCGACCCCAAAGCGGGCGCGGCATGGTCTCTTTACAACATTCCCCAGGACCGACGCCTCAACCATCGTGTCGATCTCATCGACGGCGTCCTCTCCGATGAGTGCAGTCGACTACTCGAGAGCTTCTTCGGCAACAAACGGGGCTGAGGTCTTGACCATCCGGTAGTCCCATATCCAATAGACAACTGCTCCAATGAGCAACGTCAAGCCGACCGCCGAGAAAGCCACCAAGTAGTCGAATCCGACTATCAGAAACCCCACTGCGGGTGCGCCAAGCAGCAGCGCAATGTCAAAAAGCGAGGTGAACACGGTCATCGCGGATCCCCGCTCCGAGACGCGGGCGCGGTTGACCACCTCGCTGGAGAGCAACGGGAACACCGCACCGTGGGCAGTACCGGTGACGATCGCGGCCAGCATAAGCGAGACTTCCGACCCGGCTAATGCCATGATGCCAAGACCGGTCCCGTAAGCAGCAATCGAGCCCACCAGCACAGGCCGGTGAGGTATTCGGTCGTAGAACTGGCCTCCCACGATCCGGGTTAGTGCCGCGGCGATTCCGTAGGCCGCGAAGAACGCGCCGGCCGTCCCGATCTGGCGCTCGTCGACATAGGTGCGAGTAAAAGTGAATAGCGACTCGATGCCAAGGGCAAAGAGCAGTGCCACAAACCACAAGGGGAGCATGTTCTTCTGAACCAGCGCCGCCCAAAAACTACGTCGTGGCTGACGACCTCGCACCGGAAGTACCGGAAGAGTCCTGACGATGAACCACGACGCAAGCCCGATCGCGCCCGCCAGCACGAACAACCCGTCAAAGCCAAACCTGGCAATAACAACGTCCCCTACGTAACCGCCGATGGCGATGGGGATCAGACCAGACAATCCGAATATGGCAAGCCCCTGAGTGCGTCGCTCCACCGGGATCGAGTCGGCGCCGTAGGTGAGCATCGCGGTGAACAGAGTTATCTGGACCGTCCTCCATGCGAGAAACAACACCCACAGATACGGACCCCAGACATCTGCCGTGACCAAGCTGAAGATCACGGCCACGTTGATGAGACCTCCAGCGAGAAGGATGGTCCTCCGGTGAGTCAGATCCAGGAGCCGGCCCATCGCTGGACGGAGCAGCAGCGAGACTGCAGCCGAGGCTGCGTAAAGCACGCCAATCAGGGCTTCGGTAGCCCCCAGATCGGATAGGTGTCCCGGGAGATGGATCATCAGGGCAAATGGAATCTCCTGAAGGAGTGCAGCCGTGAAAAGCCTGGGAAAGTTGGGACCGAATCGTTTGAGCCACATGGAACCGGTCAAGGTAACACTGGCCGGACTCCATACTCATCTCGCCCTACCAGCATGGTGCCTGTAGCCTTCTCGGTGATCGTGTAGGTGGGGCGTTAGGGGTGCCCTGAACCCGAAACCCTCTTCATGCGGGACCGAATCCCCCGTCCGAGGGGCACGACACGCCGGGGCGTACAGCCCGGATGCCGGACACGTGGTGTTGACGACCGGGTCCTGCGCGGCGGAACACCATGAATCGGGTCAGGTCCGGAAGGAAGCAGCCCTAAGTGGCTCGTTCCGGGTGCGACAGGGTTACCTGGTTTGAGCCGGCGGTCGGTGTCAACGGTGTATACCGTGTCTCGACGACGGGGTCACGATCACATTTCTTCGCTCTTCTTTGCCCTTTCTGTGTCGGGAAGTCTTAGGAGCGCGGTTTTCGCAATCTCACCCCGTACACAAAGCCGAAGAACCCGCTGCGCCAAATCTCCTCGACTTCGAGGGGACTGTCCCCGAACAACTCCTCTGGTGGTGGGAGCGCGTCAAGGCTCTTGTGCAAATACCAGTACTCCCGCGGGGCGGCAGCAAAAATCAGCCCGACCAACGGGAGGACAATGGCCGTGCCGACGCGGTGAAGGGCGCGGAGAACGGGGTTGGTTGGTCGGCTTAGATCAATGATCACCGCTGCCGAACCCGGTTTCAGAGTGCGGTTGATCTCACGCAAGGTCTCTTTCACCGACGTCAGGTTTCTGAACACGTACCCGCTGAACACCCCTTCAAAGGAACCGTCGCCGAACGGCAGATCCTCCCCCACTGCTACCACCCGTGCCGAAGCAGGGCTGAGAGCCAGCATCTCGATCACCGGGTCGATGCCTACGACTGGCCGACCCTCGAAGTCGGTGTCACCAGTCCCGCTCCCCAGGTCGAGAACCCTTCCCCATTCCAGCATCTGGATGCCCCGTGCCCGCCATTTGCGTTCCTGGCCAAGCGAAAGGATCCGGTTGATGCGATCGTACTGGGCAGCGATCTTGGCAAAGATCGGGTCGGAGACCTCGCTCACGGTTCGATGCTGTTGAACCCGGTGTAGGGGCGGAGCGCCTCTGGGATCACCACCGAACCATCGGCTTGCTGGTGATTCTCCAGAATTGCGATGATCGTTCTGCCGACAGCGCAGGCAGTGCCGTTCAGCGTGTGAAGAATCCGGTTCCCCTTCTCGCTCTTGGCGCGGATCTTGAGTCGTCTGGCCTGGAAATCTGTGGTGTTGGAGCACGAGGTGATCTCTCTGTAGTTCTGCTCCCCCGGGAACCAGGCCTCGATGTCGTACTTCTTGGCTGCCGACGCCCCCAAATCACCGGCGGCGACGTTCACCACGCGATACGGAACCTCGAGTTGCCGCACCAGCGACTCCTCGACTTCGAGCAACCGCTCATGCTCTTCGGCGGATTCTTCGGGCTCGATGAAGACAAACATCTCCACTTTGTCGAACTGATGAACTCGAAAAATGCCAGTGGTGTCCTTCCCGTATGTTCCTGCCTCACGGCGGAAACACGTGGAAAAGCCTGCGTATCGAATGGGAAGGTCATCCCCATCAAGGATCTCGTCTCCGTGATATGCCGCCATCGACACCTCTGACGTCCCCACCAGGAAAAGGTCGTCTTTGGGGACCTCGTAGACCTGCTCACGGGCTTCAGGGAAGAATCCGGTGCCCTCCAGAGCGTGCTCGCGAACCAGGACGGGGGGGATCATCGGGATGAATCCGGCCTCGACGAGGTTGTCCATCGCCCAGCGGACCAGCGAGAGTTCGAGAAGGGCACCCTTGCCTTTCAAATAGCCGAAACGACTCCCGGAGACTTTGGCAGCGCGCACGGTATCGATGATGTCAAGGGATTTGCCCAGCGAGGCATGGTCGGTCCCCTCGGTAGCGGCGTCTCCGAATCTCTTGATCTCGACGTTGTCGTCCTCGGTATACCCGTCGGCTGCAGAAGGGTCGACCAGATTCGGCACTTCGAGGAACGCGGTCCTGAAGGCTGCGGCCAACTCGTCGGCTTTTCCCACCGCTTCCTTCTGGGCGGTGGCCAGACCAGAGACCTCTTCGATGGCAACCCGCTTGGCGTCGCCATCCAGTGTGGCGATCCTCTTGCCGACCTCGTTCTGGGAAGCCCTCAGTTCTTCTGACTCCTGGAGTGCGCCACGATGAGCTGCGTCTAGTTCGATCAGAGCCTTGAGGTCCAGGTCGTACCCGCGTCGCCTCAGCGATTCGGCGATGATCTCGGGGTTATCGCGGAGGAGTCTCGGATCGATCATGGGGTGGCGGATGGTAATGACGAGTCACGTTCCCCAGCATTCTGCGCGGTCAAAAGATCAAATGCGACGCGTCATGCATTAGGAACGCGATTCATCCCTCGTTGACGATGAACTGGACCCGAATTTGGTTGTCGTCTCTATTGGAGTCTTCGCCGGTGATGACGAGAACGGCTGCAACCTGGTAGATACCTCCCGGTTCTACCTCCAGCGGACCAAAAATGGTCGTCACCTGCTGATTTGGTTGAAGCGGTGCTATCTCAGCCTGCTCGCGTATCTGCTCGGCCCCACCGGTGAGCGTGAGCACGAGCGGTTCAGCCCTGCTTGCCACGTTGCCGACATTTGTCACAACCACCGAAAACACGATGCTGTCGGTGGTAGGGACTACGACCTGGTCATTCGTGTTGACCCAATCGGGATCAGAAACGACCATGCTCACCGCCAGCCCGGGTCGAAGTGCAAGCCCGCTGTTCGGCGACCGGGCCGAGTCGATATACGAAACCGAGAGACTCACCAAACTGCCCTCGGCGGGCATCAACACGACGGCAGACATCGGGGTCAGCGGGTTGGGGATGTCGATACGTCGCATCTCCACCAAAAGATCGGCATAGAAAGTATCACCGGCCCTCATCTCGGCCAGCGCGTCGGCCATGGTGTCGACCACCAGGAGACTCTCCGGGTTGTCTGCCGCCGCAAGAACCGACAATCCATACTCCTCAACCCCAGCATCCCATGTCCTCAGCGCTTGGCGGTACATCGAGCGAACCGGGGACAAAGAGATAGTGGGGGGGACTTCCTCGACGAACGCGAGCGCCACGGCCAGATCCTCTCTGATTCCGTCGATAACCGTGACAAACTCGGTTCGGTCGATGCGCTGGAGACGGGAGACAACATCACGGAGAGCATCGCCTCCCTTGGAGATCTCCACGGTCTGGCTCTGCATCTCCTCGAGGTACTCCAGTTCGACACGGGTCTCATCACCGGAAGCGGAGACAATCAGGGAAACTATGACCGCGATGCCCACTAGTACGAGCAGGACGTAGCGTGCCACCGCTCGCCGGCGGGGTGGTGGGTCAAATATCACCGTGGGCGAGGGGGGACTTGAACCCCCACGATCTTGCGATCACAGGAACCTGAATCCTGCGCGTCTGCCAATTCCGCCACTCGCCCTATAGAACCTGGGATCGTACAGAAGCGGTATTGGTTGTGGTAGTCCGCATGACCCCCCAACGACCCGTAACCTCTCAAGCCTTGAACGTCGTCCGCAGCTTCGAGCGCCGTCTGGAACGTCTCTTTGAAGGCGTGGCCGGAAAGGTCTTTTCGGGTC
>SMXW01000028.1 GCA_004356805.1 Acidobacteriota bacterium
CAATCCTCACCGCCGACACTGTTTCGCTGCTGGCGGCCGTGTTGCTGTGGGCTCTCGCAGTCGGAGCGGTCAAGGGCTTTGCCGTAGCACTCGGTTTGGCCACGGTCCTCGACCTGATACTCGTCAAGGTGTACACGCGACCTGCTGTCAGGATTCTTGCCAATACGTTCCTGGGCTCGGGTGGATGGTTCAGCATCAAGGGGGCGGCCCGATGAGTCTCTGGGGCCGACTGAACAGAGGTGAAACGGAGATCGACTTTGTCGGAAATCGCAGGCGATGGTTCACCATCTCCGCGGTGCTTCTGGTGATCGCCCTTGGCAGTCTTGGCATCCGACAACTCAATCTCGGGATCGCATTCGTAGGTGGCTTAGGCATGCAGGCTCCTAACCCGGTCGGTGCAGACGTACCGGAGATAAGAAACGCCCTCGAGGCTGTCGGAGTCGAGGACGCCACGATCCAGTTGCTCGACGATGGTGATGCGGTCCGTGTAGCCACTCCAGTCCTCGACCACGCATCCGAGAACGAGGCCGTCGATGCCTTTGCCTCGGTGACCGGGAGCGACCGAGCGGACATCTCCATCGAGGCGGTCGGGCCTTCGTTCGGGGCCCTCGTTGCCAGACGCGCCCTCATAGCTCTGGGGGTCTTCCTGGGTGCCGTAGTCCTCTTCATCAGCTGGCGAATGGAGTTCAAGATGGCCGCCGCCGGTCTTGTCGCCCTTTTCCATGACCTTTTGATAACAGTCGGCCTCTACTCGCTCACCGGGTTCCCCGTAACTCCGGCCACGGTGGTCGCCATCCTGGTGATACTTGGGTACTCCTTGTACGACACCGTGGTCGTATTCGACAAGGTCCAAGAGCTCGTCGAGCTCGAAGAGAAGAAGCCCTACAGCGAGATCGTCAACGAGGCAATGAACTCTGTGCTCGCCAGATCTCTGGCGACTTCGCTCACGTCCTTGTTGCCGGTGGGAAGCATCCTGTTTGTCGGCTCGTTCATCCTGGGTGCTTCGACACTGCGTGACTTTGCACTAGCGCTTTTCGTTGGGATAGCCGCCGGTACCTACTCGTCCATATTCGTTGCTGCGCCCCTTCTCGCCATATGGAAAGAGAAAGAACCCGATTGGCAGGAGCGAGCAAAGAAGGCTTCCAAGCGTCGCAAGGTGGGAATGCGCTGATCCGGTCTTAGACTCATGGGCGTGGACCGCCTGATTTCTCTCATCCGCGACATCCCGGACTTTCCCGAACCGGGAGTCGTCTTCAAGGACATCACACCTGTTCTTGGAGACGGGAAGGCCCTCACTTTCCTTTTGGACGCCCTCGCCGAGCCCCACAAGAGCTCCGGTGTCACCAAAGTCGCCGGTATCGAGGCTCGCGGCTTCACCCTGGCGACACCGGTTGCTGATCGTCTGAACGCCGGGTTCATCCCGGTGAGGAAGCCGGGGAAACTGCCCCACGAGACCATGCGTGAGGAATACACCCTCGAGTACGGGACCGACGCACTCGAAGTCCACATGGACTCCGTTGTCGATGGTGAGAAGGTTCTGTTGGTGGATGACGTGATCGCCACGGGAGGAACCGCGGCCGCAGCTGTTCGTCTTCTTCGAGCCGTCGGTGCCGACATCGTCGGTTTTGCTGTTTTCATCGAATTGGCTTTTCTGGGTGGCGTCGAAAAGCTCGACGGCGTTCCGCTACATGCCCTCGTTCGATACGACTGAACAGGGGACGTCGGCCAAACTGGTCGATGTTCTCGACGCCTTCCGTGCTCACCATCCGGATGGTGACATCGAATTGCTCAGACGGGCCCACGATGTGGCCAAAGAAGCCCACGCCGGGCAGTACCGCAAGACTGGCGACCCCTACATCTCTCACCCGCTGACGGTCGCCTATCTGCTTGCCCAGTACGGCTTAGACGAAGAAACTGTCGTCGCGGCGTTCCTTCACGACACAGTGGAGGACACCGGTCTCACCTTGGATCAGCTCGCTTCGGACTTCGGTGAGGAGATCGCCCGGTTGATCGATGGGGTCACCAAGCTGGATCGGATTCGATACTCCAATCGGGAGCAGGCTCAAGCAGCCACGATTCGAAAGATGGTGGTAGCTATGGCGCAGGACGTGAGGGTTCTGATCATCAAGCTGTTCGATCGGCTTCACAACATGCGAACGGTCTACGCGCTCCGTGAGGAGAAACAAATCAGAGTTGCCCGCGAGACGCTTGACGTATACGCCCCGTTGGCTCACCGACTGGGTGTCCAGGAGATCAAGCACGAGTTCGAGGACCGCTGTTTCGCCATCCTCTATCCCGGGCCGAATGCCGAGATTCAAGCAAAACTTGCGGACGCGGCACCCGAACGCGAGGCGTTCATCGAGAAGATGGTGATTGAGATCGGTGGGTTGCTCGGGGACGCCGGAATCAAAGCCGAGGTCACTGGTCGGCCAAAGCACCAGTACTCGATCTACCGGAAGATGATCGAGGAGGACAGGCCGTTTGAGGACATCCACGATCTGATAGGTATCCGGGTGGTTACTCGCACGACACGTGACAGCTATGCGGCTCTCGGCCTCGTTCACAGCCACTGGGTGCCGGTGACGGGGCGGTTCAAGGACTACATAGCAATGCCCAAGATCAACCTCTATCAATCACTCCATACCACCGTGATCGGTCCGGACGGCAAGCCCCTGGAGATACAGATCAGGACGGAAGAAATGCACAACCGCGCGGAGGCCGGTATCGCAGCTCATTGGCGGTACAAGGAGGGAGACATCGGTCAACACCTGGCAGTTGAGGTTTCGGCGTTGGACGAGGATCCCGAAGAATTCCTTGCCAATCTGAAACTCGACCTATATCAGGACGAAGTCTTTGTGCTCACCCCGGGTGGCGATGTCAAAGAGATGCCGCGGGGATCTACGGCAGTAGATTTCGCTTACGCGGTTCATACCGAGGTAGGGGATCGTTGCGTTGGAGCCAGGGTCAACGGCCGTCTCGTTTCCCTGTCGACCAAGCTCGAGTCCGGAGACATCGTTGAGGTGCTCACATCCAATTCGCCTGATTCGGGGCCCAGTCGTGACTGGCTCAACTTCGTTCGCACCGGCAAGGCAAAGGCCAAGATCAAGCACTGGTTTCAAAAGCAGCGCCGCGACCAAGCTCTCGCCGATGGCAAGGACCGCATGCAGACCATGTTCAAGAGAGAGGCTCCCGATCTCGGGCCAGGCGAACGCGATGCTCATCTGTCAGAGATCGCCACGGAGCTCGGTCTGAAGGATGCCGAGGCACTCGTTGCCTCACTTGGAGAGGGGAATGTCTCCATTGACTCCATTACGGTCAGGCTCCATCGCCGCCTGGCTCCCGAAACGGGGGACGACTTGTTCCGGCCCCCTCGCAGGAAGGGGCCGTCCGAGTCGGCCGATGTGGTGGTCGAGGGTCAGGACGACATGCTTGTGCATCTTGCGCGCTGTTGCTCACCTGTCCCCGGCGACCCGATTGTGGGTTACGTGACCGTTGGGCGCGGGGTGTCGGTCCATCGTGCCGATTGCACCAACGTGTCCTATCTCGCCGATCGACGCGAGCGCACGGTCGAGGTGAGTTGGCCTAGTGGCGACAGCGGCGCCTTCGTAGTGTGGATTCAGGTGGAGGCCTTGGATCGCACACGCCTGCTCCGCGACGTGACGGCCCTCGTCTCCGACACCGGAGGCAATATCACGGCATCCTCGACCCTCGTGGGGGAGGGAAGGGTCGCCGTCCTCAAATACGAGATTGAGCTCTCCGATCCCAGTCAACTGGCACGTCTGCTCGCCGACCTTCGTGGCGTCGACGGTGTCTTTGCAGCTTTCAGGCTCGCCAACGACCCGGCGGCGGATTGAATTGCTGATCCGCCAGATTCCTGCCTGGGTGGCACAGACCAATGCCTGGGTAGTCGCAAGTGAACCTGGGGGTCAGGCGATTGTGGTCGACGCGCACCCGGAGCCTGAAATGATCGGGCAGTACTTGGCGTCTATCGACGTGGCTGTCGTGGGCATCTTTCTCACCCACGGCCATGTCGATCACACCGGCGGGGCCGGATGGCTCGCTTCCAAGACAGGGGCGCCGACCTATGTTCACCCTGATGATGACTTCCTTACCCTGCACCCGACCGAGCAGTTGCGTGCCCTTTTTGGGATGATTCCTCCGGGGGAGTTCGACTTGCCAGAGAAGATGGAGCCTCTTCACCACGGTCAGGTTGTGGAGCTGGCCGGGCTTTCCCTCGAGATCAGACAGACGCCAGGGCATACGCCGGGTCATTGCTGTTTCTACTGGGCTCAGGAGGGTGTGCTGTTCTCCGGTGATCAATTGTTCGCCGGGTCGATCGGACGCACCGATCTGCCAGGTGGTTCTCATCAAGCCCTGTTGGATTCAATGCGGACCGAGGTGATGACTCTCCAGGACGATGTCCGGGTTCTTCCTGGTCATGGATCGGAAACGACGATCGGTGAGGAGAGGCGGACCAACCCTTTTCGCCACGAATGGGCTTGAGCCGAGATAGCGACCACCCCCCTCGTTGATTTCTTGCGCAAGCACCGACCGAGAGGGATGGGCATTGAGGCCAACCGGGCCCCCCGAGCAGAAACTCTGATCGTCGGGGACTCGCCGGTAACCTGCGGCCCTCATGACCTTTCAACCCCCAAAGGGCACCGACGACTTGATGGCGCCGCAATCACAGGCGTGGCGCGAGGTGTTGAGTCTCTGGGACGAATGGTCGGGACGGTATGGGTTTCCCCTTGTGATGACTCCTGTCCTCGAGTCGACGGAGCTATTCCGGCGCGCTGTTGGCGATACCACCGAAGTCGTCACCAAGCAGATGTATACCTTCGAAGATCGGGGAGGGAGGTCGGTGACACTACGGCCCGAGGGAACTGCCGGCGTCGTCAGGGCTTACCTGAATTCGGGGCACCAGGGTGCGTGGAAGGGCGCCTATTCGGGCCCGTTTTTCAGATACGAAAGGCCTCAAGGGGGTCGGCGTCGCCAGTTCTGGCAAGTCGGGGTCGAGTATCTGGACGTGGAGGGTCCTGCCGCCGACGCGGAAGTAGTGGAGTTGGGGTACCGGTACCTCGAGTCGGCAGGCGTCCCCAACCTGGAATTATTGATCAACTCCCTGGGAGACTCCGAGTGTCGTCCCGGATATGTGGCTGTGCTTCGTGAATACCTGCGAGGCAAGGAAGCGAAACTCGGTGAAGACTCGATAGGTCTCATCGATGTGAATCCGTTGCGGGTGCTCGACTCGAAAGCGGACCAACCGGTCCTGGTGGACGCCCCACGCATGGTCGACAATTTGTGTGATGCGTGCTCCCGGCACTTCGAAGCCGTCAAGACGTTGGTAGAGGGTCTAGGTGTCCCTTTCACCGAGGATCATGGTTTGGTGAGAGGTCTCGACTACTACACGCGGACGACATTCGAGTACGTAGGCCGGCAGTTGGACACTGCCCAGAACGCAGTCGGTGGTGGTGGCCGTTATGACGGTTTGGCCGAGACGCTGGGCGGGCGTCCGACGCCCGGTGTCGGTTTTGCTCTGGGCATCGATCGGATCGTGCTCTCCGTCGGCGAGCTGGATCGACCCTATCTGGAGGCCTATCTCGTGTCGGAGACCGGACCCGAGGATGCGCTTCAGGTTGCGTCACGTCTACGTCGAGATGGTGTCAATGTCGACTTCGATAGCGAAGGTCGGTCGGTGAAAGCGCAGTTCCGCGCTGCTCGACGGATCGACGTTGCAGTAACACTTGTCTGGAAAGGGGAAGGCGAGCCGATCGACGTCCAAACGAAAGGTGGTCGTCAGGATGTGCCGCTCGAGGAGGTTTCGGATTGGTTCAAAGAGCGAACCTGATGAGGTCTCATGGTGCGGGGTCGGTCTCCGAAGCGGATATCGGCAGCGAAGTCGTCATCGCCGGCTGGGTGCAGCGTCGTCGCGACCATGGCGGAATCACCTTTTTCGATGTGAGAGATGCCACGGGCCTTGTTCAGGTGGTCGCTGATCCGGCCGAGCATCCGATTGTTGCCGACCTCAAGATGGAGTACTGCGTTCGTGTGAAAGGCGTGGTTCGCTCTCGTCCGGCGGGGACGGAGAACCCGGATCTGGAAACGGGAAAGATCGAGATCGGTGTTGGCGAACTAGAGGTTCTGGCACCCGCCAAAACCTTGCCGTTCATGATCGATGACCGCACTGAAATCGACGAAGCCATTCGGCTGCGACATCGCTATCTCGATCTGCGGCGTCCACGCATGGCCGCCAATCTCAAGGCCAGGTCCAAGACGACGGCGGTGATCAGGCGGACACTCGACGACTTGGAATTCCTCGAGGTCGAGACGCCGACACTGATCAACTCGACGCCGGAAGGAGCAAGGGACATGCTTGTGCCTTCCCGGTTACGCCCGGGCGAGTTCTACGCGTTGCCACAGTCGCCACAACTCTTCAAGCAGCTGCTGATGATTGCGGGTGTTGAGCGTTATTTCCAGATTGCTCGTTGTTATCGAGACGAAGACTTCCGTGCCGACCGCCAGCTGGAATTCACCCAACTTGATCTCGAGGGCTCGTTCTGGGATCGAGATGAGGTGCTCGAGACCATCGAGGCGGTACTGGCAGCGGTCACCAAGGAGATCCGCGGAGTCGATGTCCCCCGTCCCTTCCTCCGTCTCACCTGGCAAGAGGCGATGGACCGATACGGCTCTGACAAGCCAGACATGAGGTTTGGTATGGAGATAATCGACCTCTCTGATCTATTTCGAGGGTCGGAGTTTGGTATTTTCCGAGGTGCGCTGGAGGCGGGTGGGACTGTTCGGGGAATTAACGTTGGGCGCCAGGAATGGTCTCGGAGTCGGGCTGATGCCATGACGAAGCGTGCCAAGGAGCTGGGTGCCAAGGGTCTGGTCTGGATGGTGGTGCAAGACGATGGCTCTCTTCGTTCGCCGGTGGCCAAGTTCTTGGACGATGCCGAAATCGAAGGCATCAAATCCCGGATGGAGGCCTCTCCGGACGATGTTCTTCTGATCGCGGCGGACCGGTGGCGTACAACGGTGGGGGTGTTGGGTAACTTACGTCTTGACCTGGGAAGACCGGAGAATCACCATGATCTGGCCTACCTGTGGGTCGTCGATTTTCCCTTGTTCGAAGAAGGCGAGGATGGCTCGATCACCTTCTCCCACCATCCGTTCACGGCCCCAACGTCGATCGATGAAATGGCAAACGACCCGGCGAACGCCATCTCAAAGGCGTACGACGCGGTTCTCAACGGTGTCGAATTGGGTAGCGGATCGATCAGAATTCACGATCCCCAAGTGCAGAGGCAGGTCTTTGAGATCCTGGGAATCGACGGAGAAACCGCCGAGCGGCGCTTCGGCTGGTTCCTCGAAGCTCTCGAATACGGCACGCCCCCCCACGGAGGGTTTGCGTTTGGCGTAGATCGGTTGGTGATGGTGCTTCAGGACGAGACCTCGATTCGAGAAGTCATCCCGTTCCCAAAGACTCAAACTGGACTCGACCCGATGACCGGTGCACCTACATGGGTCGACGAGTACCAGCTCGCCGAGCTTGGTGTCGAGCTGACTGCGAAATCAAAGCTGCGCCGGGATGCGACAGACGAAGAGACAGGCGAAGACAGACCACCGGAGAGCGGGTAGTCAAGGGGTGATCGTTATTCTCACCCCCACCAGCGACACCAGGAACCTCCTTGGATAGCAATCAGATTCGTCGGGCCTTCACGGACTTCTTTGTCGAGCGCGAACATGAGATGCGACCTTCGGCGTCGTTGATCCCTGTCGACCCGACGCTGTTGATCACCAACGCCGGAATGGTCCCCTTCAAGCCCTACTTTCTGGGCGAGGAAGAGCCACCCTGGCTTCGGGTCGTCTCCATCCAGAAGTGCGTGCGCACGATCGACATCGACATCATTGGCACCACAAAACGCCACCTCTCCTTCTTCGAGATGATGGGCAATTTCAGTTTTGGTGACTACTTCAAGGAGAAGGCCATCCCCTGGGGTTACGAGTTCTGCACCGAGACGCTTGGACTCGACCCCGAACGCATGTGGTACACGGTCCACGACACCGATGAAGAAGCCGCCGAGGTCTGGATAGACGATGTTGGTGTTCCCGCCGAACGGGTACAGCGCCGCGGTAATGACAACTTCTGGCAGATGGGCGTGCCCGGTCCCGCTGGCCCGAGCTCGGAGATCTTCTGGGACCGAGGCGAGGAATTTGGCAGTGCAGGTGGACCCATCGGCGGGGACGAGGACCGGTACGTAGAAATCTGGAATCTGGTTTTCATGCAGAACATCCAGGACGAGCCGTACCACGTTGTAGGCGATCTCCCGGCAAAGAACATCGACACGGGCATGGGGCTCGATCGGATAGCTGCCGTTCTCCAAGACGTGCCGTCAGTGTTCGACATCGACACAACGCGCGAAGTGCTGAGGACAGCCGAGAGATACACCCGTCTCGAGTATGGAGCGAATGAGGTATCTGACGTCTCTCTCCGAATCCTTGCGGATCACGGGCGAACGGTCACGTTCCTCATCGGAGACGGTGTTGTTCCGTCCAACGACGGACGGGGGTACGTGTTGAGACGGGTACTCCGACGGGCGGTTCGTCATGCCTGGCAATACGGCGGCAAGGGACTGATCATGCCCCAACTGGTCGAATCGACCATCGGGCTGATGGGCGACGCCTATCCGGCGCTTGCAGAGAGGAAAGACCTCATCCTCGACGTCGTCACCCGTGAGGAGGAGAAGTTCAGAAGGACCCTCGAGTCTGGTTATCAACTCCTCGACGCCGAGTTGTCCGAGGGTCAGAAGTGGTTGAGTGGCCCGACGGCGTTCAAACTTCATGACACCTTCGGATTTCCGATCGATCTGACAAAGGAGATTGCCGCCGAGCGTGGAATCGACGTGGATCTCAAAGGGTTCGAGGTGGAGATGTCAGCGCAGAGAGAGCGCGCCCGCGCCGCATGGAAGGGGGGAGGGGCGGTTGAAACAGCCGAGGTCTACAGGGGGGTTCTCGAAACCAATGGCCTGACGGAGTTTGTTGGCTATGACCACGAAGTCTCCGAGAGTGTCCTTTTGTCGATGGTGGCTGACGCCGAGACGCTGGATCGCGCCGAAGAGGGTCGGGCAGTGGAGATCTTTCTCGACAAGACCCCCTTTTATGCCGAATCCGGTGGCCAAGTAGGCGACACGGGTGTCATCGAAACCGAGACAGGTTCGGCGCTGGTGGTCGACACTCAACACGTCATCCAGGGTCTTCATGGTCACCGCGCCAAGGTCACCAGCGGCTACCTGGCCGCGGGTCAAATCGTGCGGACATCCATCGACAGCCCGCGGAGAGAAGCCATACGCAAGAGCCACACAGGAACCCATGTTCTTCATTGGGCGCTGAGAGATGTCCTCGGCGATCACGCCGAGCAGGCCGGGTCGCTGGTTGAACCCGGTCGGATTCGCTTCGACTTTTCCCACTTCTCTCAGGTTGCATCTGAGGAACTTGCGGAGGTGGAACTCGAGGCCAACGCCAGACTTGTCGCGAACAACGGAGTGACAACCACGGTGACCTCCAGACAAGACGCTGAGAAGATGGGCGCTCTGGCCTTCTTCGGCGACAAGTACGGGGAAACGGTTCGCGTGGTCAAAGTCGGGGATTATTCGACCGAGTTTTGCGGTGGCACCCACACGTCGAGTTCGGGACAGGTCGGTCCTCTGGTGTTGATTTCGGAGTCGTCGATCGGCTCCAATCTGAGACGTGTCGAGGCATTGACCGGAATGGCTGCCTACGACCATCTCGTCTCCGTTCGTGGAGCCCTCGCCCGCGCCGGCGGGCTACTGAGGGTTTCTCCAGGCGACGTGCCGAGTCGTCTCGAGCAATTGCTCGACAAGGTCGCCGGTTTGGAAAAGGATCTCGACGCTATTCGCACCCAGAGCCAGGGTTCGGTTGCCGAGCAACTGGCGGCCGGAGCGGAAAAGGTTGGTGAGTCGGGCTTGGTGGTAGCCGACGTCGGCGCGATCAACAGCAACGAGCTGCGCCAACTCGCCCTCGGGGTCCGAGATCGGTTGGCTGGCTCCGGTGTGGTCATCGTTGGCTCAGACGCTGGCACCAAGGGGGCTCTGGTCGCCGTTGTATCCAAAGATCTGATGGATAAAGGTATTTCTGCCGCCGAGCTTATTGGAGACGCGGCACGCGAACTCGGAGGCGGAGGGTCAAGGGACCCCGAGCTCGCCCAAGCGGGTGGCCCCAACGGCGGGCGGCTCGGTGTCGCTCTGGAGAAGGCCAGAACGGAGGCAGAGCGGGCCCTGGCCGCGCTATGACTCGATATCTCGGTGTCGACTACGGGACAAAACGGGTAGGACTGGCCATTAGCGACGGGCTCGGGCTCACAGCTCGCCCTCTCCAGGTGGTGGCGCGGCCGGCTGTGGTCAAGCGTGTTCAAGAATTACATGCGGAATACACAGTCACGACGGTGGTTGTCGGCCTCCCAACCGGGCTCGCCGGACAGGAGGGGGCCTCAGCTGCCGGTGCTCGAGCCCTGGGTGATGAGCTTTCGGCGGCAACGGGGATCCCTGTTGAGTATCTCGATGAGCGTTTCACCTCGAGGCTGGCAGAGAAGGCATTGCTCCAATCAGGAATGAAGAGACGGGAACGACGTGAAACGGTGGACAAGGTCGCTGCTGCCATCATCCTTCAGGACTACCTGGACATTCGGGCCGCCAAAGGGAACCACGAAGCCGACTAGAACGTCGAACACCTAGAAAATCGATATGACTTTCGAACCTGTACCCGAAGAGCCCTTCTGGGCGAGGATCCTCAAGATCGCCCTGGCCGCCGCCATGGTGGTTTTGACTGCCGTCTTGGTGATCGGTGGGGCGTCATATCTGGGCCGGCAGGTCGGCGCAGCCCTCGGTCCAGAAGATGAGACGGATGCTCCCGTCGATGTGGAGCCGGGGCAGCCCGTCGAGATCGTGATTGCCAGCGGCTCGTCGGGCCAGGACATCGGGGCGATGCTCGCGGTGCAGGGAGTTGTGCACTCGGCCCTCGAATTTGAGGTGGCCGTTCGCAATGTCGATGCGGCGCAGCGACTGCAGGCCGGCACCTACGCCCTCACAACCCTGATGGATCCCGCCGAAGTGGTGGCCATTCTCGTCGCCGGTCCCACGCCGGCCGTATACAGAGTCACGGTGATCGAGGGCCTCAGGGTCGAGGAGATGCTCGTTGCCCTTGCCGAGATCACCCCACACGAGTACTCGGAGCTCGAGGACGCTCTGCTTGGCGGTGATGTGGTGAGTTCACTTCGCGAGATGCCGGAGCAAACCACGTTGTCCGATTGGGAAGGTTTGCTCTTTCCGGATACCTACGAGTTCGCGAAGTCTGCTCCCCCCGAGTCGATTCTGCAAAGAATGGCTTCCAAAATGGAACAACGTGTCAACAGCATCGATTGGTCGGATTGGAGGGCTCTCGGGTACACCGAGTATGAAGGGATCGTCCTCGCGTCACTGATCGAGGCCGAGGTGCGGGTAGATGACGAGCGTGCGGTCGTTTCGAGCGTGATTCACAATCGACTTGCTGAGGGGATGAAACTCGATATCGACGCGACCGTTTATTACGCGTTGGGCACTCGAGATGTGACCCGCTTCGACCGAACTGTCGATTCGCCCTACAACACCTATGTGGTTGTCGGACTGCCTCCGACTCCGATCGCTTTGCCTGGCAAGGCTTCTCTTGTAGCGGCTGCCTCGCCTGAAGCAACCGAATACTTCTTCTACGTTCTGGCCGACCGAGATGGCAATCATGTTTTTGCCAAAACCTTCGATGAGCACCTCGACAATGTGAACCGGGCCAGAGATGTCGGCGTCCCGCCCTAGTGGCACACTGGTTCTCGATGAGTCAGGTTTATCGACTCGCCCTGCTAGGTGATCCCGTGGTGCACTCGCGGTCTCCGGCGATTCACGCTGCGGCCCTGAGCCTTTCGGGTCTGACTGGCGAGTACAAAGCGATCACGGCAAACCAACAGGTCCTCGAGAAGACCCTCACCGATCTGCGGTCTGGCGCTATAGACGGGATAAACGTCACGATGCCGCTAAAACGCATTGCATTTGAGCTTGCCGACGACACGACATCGGAAGGCCGACTCGCAGGCTCTGTCAACACCTTGAAGAGGAGCGAAGGCGGTCTCGTTTTGGGCCACTCGACCGATGCTGTCGCATTCCGAGAGATATTCGAGGATGACGGATTCAAAGATCTCAACAGTGTTCTGGTCTTGGGTGCTGGAGGATCGGCGGCGGCGGCATTGGCCGCTTTGGGAGGGAGGATTGGTTACCTGTCGGCTCGGACCCCAGGAACCGCACAGGCTCTGGCGGAGACATTCGATTCCGTGGGTGTCATACCCTGGGGCGCAAGTGTCGCCGGCGCTGTGGTGGTCAACGCCACACCGCTGGGAATGTCAGGTGAACGTCTCCCGGAAGGAGTTGTCGACCTGGCGGGAGCTCTTGTAGACCTGCCGTATGCCGACGCGAACACCCCTGCAACCACAGAGGCCATGGAACGAGGGATGTTGGCGGTTGACGGGTTCGAATTCTTGGCCCGGCAAGCAGCGGCGTCGTTCCGTTGGTGGACCGGAGAGAACGTAGACTCAGCCGAGCTGGCTGAAATCGCAAGAAACGTCTAAAGAGCTACTGGCCTAAGACCGAAATGGAGACGAGGCTTTTCGAAAGCAAGGAGCTGAAGATGTTTCTTTCTGGAAACTTGGGATTTGTATCGCTAGACGAAGTGCTTCGTCTGTTGAACCGCTCAAACCGAATAGGTTCCGTAGACGTCACGGGGCAAGCCGTGCGAGGCCGCATATTCGTGACCCAAGGCGGGGTGGCCCTGGCCACTACTTCCGATGACGAGGGACTGCATCGCCATCTGGTCAAGTCCGGCCTGGTAGATGAGGACTCTCTGCTGAGCGTCGAGTCCGGCAAGACGACCCTCGCTGCAATCGTGGAAAAGAGCGGTGGCGCCGTGGTGGATCTCCTCAGGGAGATAACCGTTGAGAGCGTATATCAGCTCGGCCTTAACGGGGATTCCTTCGAAGTCGAAGAAGGAGAGAAGACGCGCTATGCCAGCCCCAAGCCGTTCGATGTGGAGTCGATCATCGATGACGCCAAGCAACGGCTGACAGATTGGGATGAGCTCTCGAGGACTGTTTCCGATCTCGACGACGTCATGAGCATTTCCCGAGATCTTGGGGAGCGAGACGAAGTCAGCATCAATCGGGATGCCTGGCGTGTACTCAGCGAGATCGGATCGGGTTCAAGCGTGGTCTCGATTGCCGGGGAGTTGGGCACCACTGATTTCTGGGCAGCGCGTGTCGCTGCCGGCCTCATCGACGATGACCTTCTCGTCGTTGCCGCAGTCGAGTCAGATGAGGAAGTACAGACACCAGCCCAAGACCCGAGCTCTCTCGGTGAGCCGGAGGCTGTCACCGAGGTTGTCGATGAGGAAGTGGACGCCGACGAGTCATGGTGGGAAGAGCCGGACGACGAGGCTTCCGAAACCGATGCTGAAGAAGTCGTTCCTTCCGAGGAGATGCCTGTCGCAGAGACAGATGACGTTGCGGATGACGAAAAGCCCGAGGTCAAGTCGACATCGATCTTCGGGGCTTTTGCACCGGGGGCCTCGAAAGAGTCTGCGGCCGTCGTCAAAGAGGAGCTGTCCGAGGTTCCGACGGTGGGCGAAGATGAGGAGGACGGCGAGGTCGAGGAGGATACCGAAGCCTTCCTCGAGAAGGTTTTCTCCGAGCTTGACTCCTCGAATGATGAGGAAGAAGAGGGCTACGGGTTGCTCCGTCGACGTCGCATGGGCGTCATGAGGGACTCCTCGGGTGACACCTGAGACGCTCCTCTAGTCAAACCTCTGGCTAAGTTGCTCCGGCGATGACCACAGTCCTCGTCGGACTTCTTGGTTTTGGCCTCGGTTTGGCCGCACACGACCTCGCGATTCAGGGTCTCACCGAGGACCGTTTGCTGCGTCCACTTTCCGGGACCTGCCCCAACTGTGCCCACGGTCGCGGCTGGCTCAGATTCAGGTGCTCTCAATGCGGCCGGAGCATCAGCAGGGAGCCGTTCGTGGCGGTGGTGTCGGCACTGGTCGCCATGGGTTTCGCCAACACCATCGGTATTGCCTGGCCGCTGGTTCCCTATTTCGGGTTTCTGCTGCTGAGTATGGCCCTCCTGGTTACGGACCTGGAGGAGTTTCGCATCGTGGACCGTCTCAATCTCAGGGGGTCAGCTGTGCTCGTTGTTGGCCTTGGCATTTCTGCCTTGATCAACGGAAGTTTGGATTCCCTATGGCGAGGTCTGCTCGGAGCGGTGGCCTACTTCACTGGCGCCACCGCTCTCTGGCTACTGGTTCGAGGGCGAGGGTTCGGCGCAGGCGATGTCAAACTGGCCCCTCAGCTTGGCCTCTTCGCAGCCTTTGTCTCTTGGGGAACCCTTGGGTGGGCCGTCTTCGCCACAGCGTTGATCGGCGGTGTCATCGCGCTCGGGATGATCGCTCTTGGAGCGGCGAAGATGAAGACCGAGCTGCCATACGGACCACCGATGGTCATCGGAGCCTGGATGGCGATAGTGATGGCTGGGATCGGCGCTTTCCCGATACCGACGTAGCATCCCCTCATGCTCAGATTTCTCACCGCCGGTGAGTCTCATGGACCGGGTCTGGTGGTGGTCGTCGAAGGTCTCCCCAAAGGCCTGTCGATCACTCATGATGACTTCGCCGCGGAGCTGAGACGCCGCCGACATGGCTACGGCCGTGGAAAGCGGATGGCAATCGAAGCCGATGAGCTCGAGATCCTCGGAGGTATACGCCACGGCGAGACGCTCGGCTCACCGGTCTCGATTCTCATTCGGAACACAGAATGGCCTAAATGGCGTGAGGTGATGAGTCCCCAGCCTGGCCAGGCCGGACGGGAGATCACTCGACCCCGTCCCGGTCACGCCGACCTGGCGGGAATGATCAAGTACGACACTAACGATGCGCGCGACATCCTGGAAAGGGCCTCAGCGCGGGAAACCGCAGCGCGCACTGTCGCCGGAGCGCTGGCAAAGCGGCTGCTGGGCGAGGTTGGTGTGACCGTGATCAGTCACGTGGTTTCAATCGGCCCCGTTCAAAGTGAAGGGTCGATGCCCGGTCCGGGCGATGCCGAGGAGATCGATGCCAGCCCGGTCCGTTGCTTCGACCCACTTGCCTCGGAGCGCATGGTCGAAGCGATAGATCAGGCTCGCTCCGATCGGGACACGCTCGGAGGAGTGTTTGAGGTGCTGGCGTTCGATGTCCCAGTCGGTATCGGGTCCCATGTCCACTACGACCGACGACTTGACGGCATCCTGGCGGCTGCGTTGATGTCCATCCCAGCCATCAAGGGGGTGGAGATTGGCGACGGCTTTGCCATGGCCGGCCTGCGGGGTTCGAAATCACACGACGAGATCGTCCGAGTCGACGGGAGCGTCCGACGCGAGACCAATCGCGCCGGGGGAGTAGAGGGTGGCATCAGCAATGGCGAAGTCGTCCGGGTACGGGGTGCCATGAAGCCAATCTCGACGCTCATGCAGCCACTGCGCACCATCGACATGACAACCGGGGAGCCAGCTCAGGCAGTGCGTGAGCGTTCCGATGTGTGTGCGGTGCCTGCTGCGGCGGTCGTTGGTGAGCAAATGGTGGCGCTCTCTCTTGCCACGGAGTTCCAGCGGAAGTTCGGAGGCGACACCGTTTCAGAGTTCGCTGATGCGGTTGCCAGGTATCGAGCAAGTGTGCAACAGCGGATGTCGATATGACGCTTTGGCTGGTTGGAATGATGGGATCCGGGAAGACCACTTCGGGAGAGCTTGCTGCTTCCCGTCTGGGAGTGCCCTTCAGGGATACCGACGAAGTAGTGGCCGAACGAATGGGCTGTTCGGTTGCTCAAATGTGGGGCACGTTTGGCGAGGCCACGTTTCGCGACATGGAGAAGGTGGCCCTGTCCAACCTGGCCGGGAGTGATGGGATAGTGGCGACCGGTGGTGGCGTGGTGCTTGATGAGGACAACCGACGCATCTTGTCTGAATCCCAACGGGTGGTCTGGCTGGAGGCTTCGCCGACCGTTCTCGAGATGCGTCTCGATTCGACTATGGATCGCCCGGGTCTGGTGTTATCTGAGATCCGGACCGCCGATTTCCTTTCAGAGTTGCTTGATGAGCGTTTGCCTCTCTACACCGAGGTAGCTAGCCATCGAATCTCGACGGATTCGATTGATGCCGATGCTGTGGCCAAGGAGATAGAGGACATATGGAAGGCCTGAGAGTCGCCGGGGTGACCGAAGTGATTGTTGGAAAGGGGATGCCTTCACCTCTGCTTCCACAACGGCCTGATCGCCGTCGCGTTGCTATTCTGACTCAGCCCGCAGCGACTTCGAAGGCTCTCGAGATCGCCAGTGCCCTGACATCCGAGGGCTTGCTGGCTGAAGTCATCGGTCTACCCGATCGCGAGGAGGCCAAGACCTTGAGTGTCGCCGAGTCCGTGTATGAGGCCTTCGCCAAGTTCGAGTTGTCCCGGAGTGACACCGTGATCGGAGTCGGTGGAGGGACGGTCACGGACCTGGCCGGCTATGTCGCCGGTACGTGGCTGCGCGGAGTGGAAGTGGTCCACATCCCGACCACATTGCTCGGCGCAGTTGATGCTTCCATTGGCGGCAAGACTGGCGTGAACCTTGCCGGCAAGAACCTGGTCGGTGTGATCTGGCATCCGAGGCTGGTAGTTGTGGATACCCGCGTGATGGACGAACTGCCGTCGACCCTGTTGAGCGAGGGAATGGCCGAGGCGTTCAAGACCGGTTTGGTGGGCGACGCAGAGTTGTGTTCCTTGATCGTGTCGCAAGGTCTCCATGCTCCGCTCGACGAGGTAGTGCGACGCGCCATCACGGTGAAAGCGGCCATCGTCACCCGTGACGAAAGGGAGCATGGCGAGCGCGTGTACCTGAACTATGGCCACACCATCGGACACGCCATTGAGTATGCGTCGGCTCTATCGCACGGTGAGAGCGTGAGTTTGGGGATGATCGCCGCTTCACGTGTGTCCGAGAGGATCCACGGATTCGATGGGATGGACATGGTCGTCTCGACGATTGATCGGCTGGGTCTCCCCACTTCTGTGGAGGGTGTCGACGTTGGGCGTGTGTTGGACCTCCTGCGACGTGACAAGAAGCGCGACGGAGACAGACTTCGGATGGTCCTTCTGCGAGAAATCGAAGATCCTGTGCTCGAGCACGTCGAGGAGAGTGACATCGAGATCGGCATGTCGGCCGTAGGACTTTGAGCCAGGTACCGTCTCCGACGCCATCCCAGGAAGCGCAAATGATCAGCACAAACGATGTCAGGCCCGGTATGGCGATGGAACTCGACGACGGGCTCTTCTCGATCGTCGAGTACCAGCACGTCAAACCCGGAAAGGGGAAGGCTTTCGTCCGGATGAAGCTCAAGAAGCTCGACACCGGTCAAGTCATCGATCGCACATTCAGGGCCGACGAGGACGTGCAGCAGGCGATCATCGATCGAAGTGAGCACCAGTACCTGTATTCAGACGACCTCGGATTCCACTTCATGAATCTCTCTGACTACGGACAGATCGTGCTGCCACCCGATGACGTCGCCGAAGCCGCCAAGTACCTCGTTGATGGGATGACCGTCAGCCTGAGTATGTACAAGGAGACAGCTATCGGCGTCGAAATGCCGGCCTCGGTCGAACTCGAAGTGACATACGCCGAGCCGGGGGCAAAGGGTGACACCCGGACGGGTGCAACGAAGACGGTCACGCTTGAGACCGGGATCACCGTCCAGGTCCCCCTCTTTGTCGAGCAAGGCGAGAGGGTAAAGGTCGACACAAGGAGCGGGGAGTACCTGACAAGGGCATGATCAAAGCGTCCGAGTCGATCATGATCCCTGCTCGCGTTTCAGTCAGAGACCTCGCGGATGCGATCAAGAAGGAAGTCGGCGAAGTCCAGTCTGTGCTGACCGCTCGCAACGAACCCAACGGTCCGGGCGAACTACTCGGGGCCGATCTCGCCGTCGCCGCGGCCGGTGTCCTGGGTGTGGAGGTGGTGATCGAGCCCAGAGACCTGGCCCTGGAGCTCCTCTATGAGCGTGAGACCCGCGGCGAGACGGGAGACTATCCAGAGGGCAGAGTCGGGCGGCTTGTCGAGGGGGTGATCGAGAATCTGGATGATCTCGATGTCCAAATCGAATCGGTGTCCGAGCACTGGAGTGTCGCAAGGATGCCTCTTGTCGATCGCAACATCATCCGCTTGGGACTCTTCGAATTGCAGAGCGGCCCGGAGCCTTCGACCGCGGTCATTGTCTCAGAGGCCGTTCGTCTGGCGCAGGTCTATTCGACCGAGAAGTCTGGCTCTTTTGTCAACGGCGTGCTGGCGACCCTGGCAAGGTCGGTTCGTGACGAATGAGCTAGCGGGCCGTCTTGCACATGATCCACACCATTTTGTCCGACAGACCACCAGACGGGCATCCGCCAAGTTATGGTCGTCTCCAACCTTTAAGGACGGTCCAGCGAGGCCGGAAAGGAAAACCATGGGGAACTCCCCACTGCGACCTGAGGCTCAGAGATGCCACAGGTGATGACAGGCGAAGACATTCACCGGGCGCTACGCCGCATCTCCCATGAGATTCTGGAGACTCATCGCGGCGCCGACGAGATAGTGGTCATTGGCGTTCACACACGTGGGGTCCATCTTGCTCGGGAACTGGCAGAAACCATCGGAGTGTTCGAGAGCTGCGTTGTCCCCATCGGCGAGCTTGATATTGGTCTCTATCGCGACGACAGGAATTCACGCCCGGATATCGAACCCAAAGCCACCCACATACCCTGCGGGATAGATGGCCGAAGCGTCGTCATTGTCGATGATGTTCTCTATACCGGCCGCACCATCCGAGCTGCCCTCGACGCACTCACCGACGTTGGCCGGGCTGTGTCGACAGAGTTGGCCGTCCTGGTCGATCGTGGCCATCGGGAACTTCCGATTCGGGCCGACTATGTGGGCAAGAACCTGCCCACCGCAAGAGACGAGACGGTGAGAGTGCGGGTTCACGACATCGACGGCCAAGAGGGTGTTTGGATCGAAAGGACAGCCTTGGCTTGAAGACTCTGACGACGCTGCGTGGCCTGAGCCGATTGGAGCTCAATGAGTTGATCGAGTCTGCACTGGTACACGCGGACCAGGCTGAGAGCAATGAGGCGCCCGGTGACGAGTTGTCCGGTCGGGCGGTGGCAATGATGTTCTTTGAGTCCTCCACCCGCACTCGCCTCTCGTTCGAACTCGCCACCAAGCGTCTCGGAGCCGACCTGATGACCTTTGATCCGGGTACCGCCTCGACAGAGAAGGGGGAGTCTCTGAGAGACACGGCTCTGACAGTCACCGCAATGGGCGCAGACATCCTCGTGGTCAGGCATTCCGAGGCCGGGGTTCCGGATGCCATACACGACTGGACTGGGGTGCCGGTAGTGAACGCCGGTGATGGGACTCATGAACATCCAACACAAGCGCTTCTCGATGCGGTGACGCTTCATCGACGCTTCGGGTCGCTCGCAGGCCTGCGCATGGGCATTGTTGGGGATATCCGGCACAGTCGAGTCGCGGGAAGCCTGTTTCATGCCATGCCGGTTCTTGGCGTCGAATCCATGCTGATCGGCCCCGAGTCCCTTCTTCCCGAAAACGAACCAGCCGGCTTTGAGATGTCCACCGACCTGGACAGCCATCTCGGTGACTTGGACATTGTGTATTTACTGAGAGTCCAGCGGGAAAGAGGCACCCGGATCCCTGACGACTACATCGAGCGGTTTCGGATTGACTCGAAAAGGGCAGCCGCCATGAAACCGGAGGCCGTAGTGATGCACCCTGGTCCAATGAATCGTGACGTCGAGATAACCGGAGATGTTGCCGATGGGCCCCGTTCGCTGATTCTGAGCCAGGTGGCCAACGGCGTCCCGACTCGGATGGCTGTGCTGGCAGCGCTCAGGGATGGACTCTCATGATTCTGATCAGGGGGGGCAGCGTGTTCTCGGCCAGCACCTCGTCGAAAGGGGGTTTCGAGGTCAAAGACGTGTTGATCGACGGCGATCGAATCGCAGCGGTGGGACGCGTTCATGTCGACGAGGTCAGTGACGTCGTGGATGCTTCCGGGTGTCTGGTCGGTCCTGGATTTGTGGATATGCACACCCATCTCCGCGAACCGGGCCACACCTGGAAGGAAGACATCGCCTCAGGGTCCGCAGCGGCTGCTGCCGGCGGTTTCACGGCTGTCGTGGCCATGCCGAACACCGATCCACCGATCGACGAGGCGAATATTGTTGAAGAAGTGATACGCCGTGGAGCCGAGGTCGGTCTGGTGGAGGTATCAGTAGCCGGCGCGATGACGCAAGGCCGTGCCGGTGTGGTTCCGTCCGACATCGAGGGTCTCTACGAGTGCGGGGTGAGGATCTTCACCGACGACGGGGACTGTGTCGAGGACGTTGACGTTCTCCTTTCGGTCATGATGCGGATAGCTGCTCTCCCTGGCGCCGTCGTCTCCCAGCATGCCGAGGATGCGGCGATGACCGTCGACGGGCATATGCACGAGGGGTCGATGTCGGCCCGGTTGGATGTCGGTGGGCTTCCTGCAGAAGCGGAAATCGAGGTGGTTGGACGTGACCTCGACCTGGTCCGTGAGACCGGAGCCAGTTATCACTGTCAACACGTGTCAGCAGCGGGAACGGTCGAATTGATCCGGCACGCCAAGGCCGAAGGCCTGCCAATCACGGCGGAAGTCACGCCACACCATCTCTCGTTTGATGACACATCGCTGGCGGATCTCGATACCGACTTCAAGATGTATCCACCCCTTCGGTCGGGTGACGACCGAAGGGTATTGAGGGAGGCACTAAACGACGGGACGATCGATGTGGTGGCCACCGACCACGCACCCCACTTGCCCGAAGAGAAGTCCACATTGTTCGGGGAGGCGCCACGGGGGGTCATCGGTCTCGAAACGGCCGCCGCCGTCGTGTCGGGAGTCGTCGACGATCCGGCACGCATGTTTCAATCGCTGAGTCTCAATCCAGCTTCGATCGCCTCCCTCAAAGACCAAGGTCGGCCAATTGCTGTTGGAGAGCGGGCGAACATCGTCGTTTTCGATCCTCGACACGAATGGACACCTGACAGATTCGTATCCCGATCATCGAACAGTCCTTACAAGGGTCATCCTCTGAAGGGGCGTCCGCTGCTCACAGTGCACAACGGGAGGATCGTTTACAGCCTGGTTGGAGCCGCATGAGAGAAAAGGTGCCGGCACTTCTGGCGACGGCAGACGGAACGGTGTTCCGGGGAAACTCGGTTGGCGGACCCGGTGTCGCCAGCGGAGAGGCTGTCTTCAACACCTCGATGACGGGCTACCAGGAGATCCTGACCGACCCTTCATACGCGGGGCAGATTGTTGTGATGACCTATCCCCATATTGGCAACTACGGCGTTGTCGAGTTCGATGCCCAGTCTTCGGGCCCGGCCGTCTCCGGATTCATCATGCGATCACTCTCGCGAAGGGAATCAAGTTGGAGGTCGGAGGGCAGCCTCGCCGACTACCTCTTGCGTCATGATGTGGTTGCCGTGAGTGAGGTCGACACCCGTCGGCTCACCCGACACATACGAGATCGAGGTGCCATGCCGATTGCCATGGGCTCGGATGTGTCCGAAACCGAGCTGATAGACATCGCCGCGGACACTCCGACCATGGCTGGCCAGGACCTCGCTTCCTCGGTCACCACGCGTGAGCCGTACCGGCTCGATGCTGAAGGAGACGCACAGGGTCTTGTGGTGGCCATTGACCTTGGCCTGAAGAGGGAGATCCTTCGCAATCTGACAGGCCGCGGGTTCGAGGTTGTCGTCGTTCCAGCGGCGACAGATGCCGAGACGATCCTCGGGATGTCGCCCAGCGGAGTCTTCGTTTCCAACGGACCCGGTGACCCGGAGCCTCTGACAGCCACAACCAAGTCTCTACGAGACTTGCTAGGCCAACGGCCTCTGTTTGGTATATGCCTCGGTCATCAAGTTCTCGGGCTTGCCGTCGGCGCCTCCACCTTCAAGCTCCCATTTGGCCATCATGGGGGAAATCATCCCGTCCGGCGCCTGGATGACAACCGTGTGTATATCACCACCCAGAATCACGGTTTTGCCGTCGATTTGTGGTCTTTGAGCGACGACGACCAACCCGACAGGGGAGAACTGGTCGGACGAAACCTTCTGCCCGAGGTGGTTGAGACACCTTTCGGCCGTATGCGCCCATCACACCAGAATCTCAACGACGGCACGTTGGAGGGAATGGTTCTAGAGGAGATCCCCGCTTTCTCCGTCCAATACCACCCTGAAGGAGCTCCTGGCCCCAGCGACGCCGGAGGATTGTTCGATGACTTCGTCCGATTGATGGACGAGGCCGGCTGATGCCGCCTCGTCGCGACATCAGGTCGATCCTTGTGATCGGCTCCGGACCGATCGTGATCGGTCAGGGGTGCGAATTCGACTATTCCGGCACGCAGGCGGCCAAGGCACTCATGGCCGAGGGCTACCGGGTCATACTCGTCAACTCGAATCCTGCGACGATCATGACCGACCCCGAGTTCGCCGACGCCACATACATCGAACCGATTACACCCGAGGTTGTGGCCGAAGTGATCGCCCGGGAACGTCCGGACGCACTACTTCCGACCCTTGGCGGGCAAACGGCATTAAACGTCTCGACCGAACTAGCCCGTAGTGGGATCCTCGAGCGTTACGGGGTCGAAATGATTGGCGCCGGGCTCCAAGCAATCACCAAGGCCGAGGATCGGGGGAAATTCAAGGAAACAATGGAGACGGTGGGTCTCGAGGTGCCCCGGGCCGGATATGCCAAATCGATGGCGGAGGCGTTGAACATCGCCAAGGACGTCGGCTACCCGGTGATGGTGCGCCCGTCTTTCATCCTCGGGGGTAGAGGCACTGGAATCGCCGACACGGAAGAGGAGTTACTCGACATCGCCAAGGACGGGCTTGCGACCTCACCGGTCGGAAAGATCCTTGTCGAGGAGTCGGTTCTGGGGTGGAAGGAGTACGAGCTGGAAATCATGCGCGACGGCGTCGGTAACGCGGTGATCGTTTGCTCGATCGAGAACTTCGATCCCATGGGCGTTCACACCGGAGATTCGATCACGGTGGCTCCGATTCAGACCCTGTCCGATCGCGAATACCAGGAGATGCGGGTCGACGGGATCAAGGTTTTGCAGGCCATAGGTGTTGAAACCGGTGGCTCCAATGTGCAGTTCGCAGTTGACCCAGAGACGGGGCGGCGGCTTGTCATCGAGATGAATCCCCGTGTGAGCAGATCATCCGCCCTCGCCTCCAAGGCGACCGGGTTTCCCATCGCCAAGCTCGCCGCACTGTTAGCCGTCGGTTACGCGCTCGACGAGGTCACCAATGACATCACGGGAGCGACTCCCGCCTCATTCGAGCCCGCGCTCGACTATGTCGTCGTGAAGGTCCCCAGATTCGACTTTGCCAAGTTCCCGTCGGCTCCAACGAGGCTGGGCACGTCAATGCGGAGTGTTGGTGAGGCAATGGCGATAGGTCGGACCTTCCCGGAGGCTCTGCAGAAGGCTCTTCGAAGCCTCGAGAATGGACGAGCTGGACTCAATGCTGATGCGCTGGAGGACCGGGTCATCTCGCTCGATCACGACGAACTTGCCGAGGCGGTGAAGGTGCCAACGCCGGATCGGGTCTTTGCCATGGGTGAGGCGTTGCGCCGGGGATGGACGGTCGATGATGTAGCGCACCTATCGAAGGTCGATCCCTGGTTTGTCGACCAGATGAGCGAGATCGTCGAGGTCCGGGAGGAGCTCGAAACCTCCACCGATGTTGCCGTTTTGCTAGAGGCGAAGCGGTATGGCTTCTCCGATCGTCAGATCGCCCATCTATGGGATCGTGAAGAGATAGACGTGCGGAAACTGCGAAGCTCAGTTGGCATTGTGCGCACGTTCAAGACTGTGGACACCTGTGCGGCTGAGTTTGAGGCGCTGACTCCGTACATGTACGGCACCTTTGAAGAAGAGAGTGAAGTCAGGCCCTCCGAAAAGCCGCGTGTCTTGGTGCTCGGCTCCGGGCCCAACCGCATCGGTCAGGGGATCGAGTTCGACTACTGCTGCGTTCATGCCAGTTTTGCGTTGCGCGACGCGGGCTACGAGACGGTCATGATCAACTGCAATCCCGAAACGGTCTCAACCGATTACGACACTTCTGATCGTCTGTACTTCGAGCCCCTGACGACAGAAGACGTTCTCGCCGTCATTGACGTCGAGAAACCGGACGCGGTGATTGTTCAACTGGGAGGCCAAACGCCTCTCAACCTGGCGGAGGAACTCGCTGATGCGGGAGTCGTCATTGCCGGGACGTCGCCGGCTTCAATCGCTCTTGCCGAAGACCGGGAGCAGTTTGCCGAGATCTGTCGCAATCTCGGTCTCAAACAGCCGCCGGCCGGCTCGGCAACATCTGCTGCCGAGGCCGATGACGTCGTAGATCAGATTGGCCTGCCGGTCATGGTTCGGCCCTCGTTTGTTCTCGGGGGGCGCAAGATGAAGGTGATTTACAGTTCGGAGGAGTTGGGCACTTATGTGAGGGAGATCTACGGGGAGGGTGACCCCGAAGTCGTCTCCAATCCAATACTGATCGACCGTTTCTTGGAATCTGCGGTCGAGATAGACGTCGATGCGGTTTTCGACGGCCATGAGCTTCTCGTGGGAGGAGTCATGGAGCATGTCGAGGAGGCTGGAATCCACTCCGGCGACTCCAGCTGTGTCACTCCGCCTCCGACCCTTTCGGACGAGGCCAGCAAGGAGATACTCAGGGCGACGAGGGAGTTGGCAGCTGCTCTCGCAGTCCAAGGCCTCATCAACATCCAGTTCGCGGTCAAGGGTGATGACGTGTATGTCCTCGAGGTGAATCCCCGGGGAAGTCGAACCGTCCCTTTCATCTCGAAGGCGAAGGGTATTCCGCTCGCCCGTATCGCTGCCAGGGTCATGATGGGTTCCAGAATCGAGGAGCTTCGGTCCGAGGGCCTGATCCCGGAGGAGCGTGGTGGCTCCGAGTTTGTCGCGGTGAAAGAGGCCGTTCTCCCGTGGGACCGATTTCCTGAAGAGGATTCGGTACTCGGTCCCGAGATGAAGTCGACGGGTGAAGTGATGGGGATAGGCTCCGATGTGGGTGTCGCCTACGGCAAGGCTTTGCTCGGTGCCGGCCACGTACTGGCGGATCGGGGGCGGGTGTTCCTTTCGTTCGCCGATCGAGACAAGCCGATGGGTCTTGCCGTGGCTCAGGCCTTCACCTTGCTCGGTTTTGATCTGGTGGCCACCAAGGGCACAGCGCGCTTTCTCCACCATCATGCGATCGAAGCCGAAGCGGTGAACAAGATAGGCGAGGGCCACCGGGACATAGGCGAGAGGCTCGAGAACGGTGAAGTCCAATTGGTTGTGAACACGCCACGCGGAGGGAGGGCCCGGTCAGACGGAAGCAAGATCCGTCAGTCTGCCCGGCGGCACGCTGTTCCATGCGTTACCACCATCCAGGGTGGCCTGGCGGTGGCCCGGAGTCTGCGGGCGGGGCCGGGAGCAATCAACCGTCCGAGGAGCTTGCAGGAATGGCATCGCGGTCGCTAGCCACCTCCGTTGGAAAGCTAGCCCTGAGGTCGCCTCTAATCGCCGCGTCGGGAACGGTCGGATCGGTGTGGGAATGGGCTGAAGTGGCAGACGTACGACCCTACGGAGCTGCCGTAGCCAAATCTGTCGCTCCGGAGGCGTGGCAGGGACGGCCCGCTCCACGGCTCGCTGCGACTACCGCCGGAATGTTGAACGCCGTTGGGATTCAGAATCCGGGGATTGCTAGCTGGGTCGTTGCGCTGAAACCTCGGATTCCCGGTCTTCGAGTCCCGGTTTGGGGATCGGCCGTTGCGGGTGACGCCGACGGATTCGTCCTGGTAGCCGAGGGTCTGGTTTCCGCCGGGGTCACTGCCGTCGAAGTCAACCTCTCCTGTCCGAATCTAGAGGATGGTGAGATGTTCTCCTTTTGCGCAAGTCGGAGCAGTGAGGTCATTGGGGCTGTTACCGGTTCCGTTGACGTCTCCGTAGGAGCCAAGCTGTCACCGAACACGCCCGACGTCGTGGGGGTGGCCCAGGCATGTCGCGATGCGGGTGCCGACTTCGTCGTCCTCACCAACACAGCATTCGGATTTGGACTGTCGCTCTCAGACCGAAAACCCTTGCTCTCCGGAGGGGTTGGGGGATACAGCGGGCCCGGTCTAAAACCGTTGTCGCTTCGCTGCGTGTACGAAGTTGCCCGAGCAATTCCGGATCTTGGGATCGTCGGATGCGGAGGAGTCTCATCAGGCGCAGATGTTGCGGAGTATCTCGTCGCTGGAGCATCGGCGGTTGAGCTCGGCACTGTTCATCTTGCCGAACCAAAGGCCGGGATTCGGATCACGAACGAGCTGGTGGAGCTCATGGCCAAGCTCGACGTCGAAAGTGTGGCCGACCTGGTCGGGACGGTTAGGTCGTGGTAAATCCGATTCTGGTGGCTCTCGATGTGTCGGATCTGGCCCGAGCTGAACGTCTGGCTAAGTCCCTCGATGGCTATGTCGGAGGATTCAAAGTGGGACTGGAACTCCTCATGGGTGAGGGGCCAGAGTCTGTTTCCCGAATAGCGGAGTTCGGGCTGCCGGTGTTTGCCGACGCCAAGCTTCACGACATCCCGAACACAACGGAACGCGCCGCTCGACGGCTTGCTGCTCGTGGGGCTCGGTGGATCACAGCCCATGCCACAGGTGGAAGCCGGATGATCGAAGCAGCTGCCTCCGGACTCACCGCCGGTTCGGAGGGTCGGAAGGTTGGTGTCCTCGCTGTTACCGTGCTCACGTCGCTCGACCAGACCGACTTGGAGACTTTGGGTGTGTCCAACTCTGTTCGAACCCAGTCTGTCGAGCTTGCCCGAATGGCCAGGCGCGCCGGAGCAGAGGGTGTGATCTGTTCCCCTTCGGAGGTGGTGTCGGTGAAGGCGCTGTCTCCAGAGTTTCTTGCGGTCACTCCGGGAATTCGTCCAGTCGGATCCGCTCACGGCGATCAGAAACGGACATCTACACCGGTCGAGGCTCTCCGGGCAGGAGCCGACTTCATCGTTGTGGGAAGGGCCATCACCGAGGCAGCGGACCCCGTCGCGTCAGCCTCGTCCATCGTAGAGTCACTGCGGGCGGCAGCGCTCCTTTAGTGCTTAGTGGTGCCGTCCCCGGCTGATGGCTCTAGCTATGGTCGATGGTGATGTCTGGGCACCGCCCAGACACCCAAGCGAGGAGTCACACAACTCATGGCACAGCCACCACAGCTGACCGACGAGCAGCGAATGAAGGCTCTTGAGAAGGCCGCCGAAGCACGACGGGCTCGAGCAGAGGTCAAGGAGCTTCTCAAGACCGGTTCGATCACACTCTCTGAGCTATTCGACAAGGCCGATCGCGAGGAGCTGTTGGCAGGGTTGAAAGTCGCGTCCCTCATCGCGGCTATGCCCGGCACGGGGAAGATCAAAGCCAAGCGTCTCATGGAATCGATCGGGATCGCCGAGAATCGACGAATTCGAGGTCTGGGAGACAGGCAAAAAGAGGCGCTGCTCGCAGAGTTCTCCTGAGTTGGCCGGGCGGCTCATTGTCATGTCCGGGCCTTCGGGCTCCGGAAAGACCAGCATCATCAGGAGACTGCTCGACCGCGTCGACATTGTCTTTTCCGTTTCGGCGACTACCCGTCCGCCCCGGCCCGGTGAGACGCAGGGCGTCGACTACGACTTCGTCACTACAGAAGAGTTTGAGGAGATGATCGAAAGAGACGACCTTCTGGAATGGGCGATCTACAACGGAAACCACTACGGGACGCCCTCTGACCCAGTCGATTTGGAGATCTCGGCCGGAAGGGGTGTGCTGTTGGATATCGAGATCGACGGTGCTCGACAGGTTCGGGCACACCGACCTGATGCCCTCATGATTTTTGTGGCTCCACCTTCAACCAAGGTGCTCGAGCAGAGGTTGCGATCAAGAGGGGATACTTCGAGTCAGGACATCGCCAGTCGTTTGAAGATCGCCGAGTCCCAACTCGAGGAGGCGCCAACCCTGTTTGATCACATCGTGGTGAACGAGGCTCTGGAGCACGCGATCGACGACGTCGCGAATCTGATTATTGGCTCCGGATGAGGTAGCCTTGGGCCAACATCCCCCCAAAGGACCTAATGAAAATAGAAGACGTCATCAACCAGATCGGCAACAGATTCGCCACTGTTGTGGTGTCGGCTCGTCGTGCCCGCCAGATCAACAGCTACTTTCATCAACTCGGTGTCGGCTACGGAGAATTCGTGCCCCCGCAGGTGCAAACGCTTTCTCGGAAGCCGTTGACGATTGCCATGGAAGAGATCGCCGAGGGCAAGGTCACTGTCGAGGCCATCGAGGAATAGATGCTCCAAGGTCGACGGGTTCTACTCGCCGTCACCGGAGGTGTCGCAGCCTACAAGTCCGCTTTTCTCGCCAGTCGTCTCGTGGAGGCAGGTGCCGAGGTAAAGGTCATTCTCACCGAGTCCGCAGGTGAATTCATAGGCGGCCAGACCTTCGCGGCCATCACCGGTGGCCAGCCCCTTACGTCACTTTTTGGCGAGACCAGTGTGTCTCCACACACCGAGCTTGCCAGATGGTGCGACGTAGTCATCGTTGCCCCCGCTACAGCATCGACGATCGGGAAGGTGGCCAACGGCATTTCATCGGACCTGGTGTCAGCCACGCTTCTTGTCACCCAGTCGCCCGTGTTGATCGCCCCCGCAATGCACACGGAGATGTGGGAGCACCCGGCGACACAGCGAAACATCAAAACCCTCGAGAGCGACGGCTACTTGTTCATCGGACCCGCTTCTGGTCCTTTGGCCGGAGGTGACTTCGGTATGGGTCGTATGTCGGAACCGGACGAGATCGTCGAGGCAGTCGAGACGATACTCAGCCCGGACGATTCGGCGTTGCGCATACTGGTCACAGCCGGCGGCACCAGGGAGCCACTCGATCCAGTCAGGTATCTAGGCAATCGCTCGTCAGGGAAAATGGGCCATGCAATCGCGGACGAGGCCGCTCGCCGTGGATTCAGAGTCACCCTTGTCACCGCAGCCGACATGGATGTCCTGCCGACAGTCAAGGTCGTCTCCGTGGAGACAGCCGACGAGATGCTCGAAGCTGTTTCCGGTGAGGATGCCGACGTCGCGATCATGGCTGCAGCGGTGGCTGATTTCCGCCCCTCGAAGTTGAGTGAGGGAAAGATATCAAGAGCGGATGGCCTTGACTCCATCGAGCTGAGCCCAACGCCTGATGTCCTGGCCTCCGTGGTGGCCCGCGACGAGAAGCTATTTGTTGTCGGCTTCGCCGCCGAGACAGAAGGCGTCGAAAGAGCGATCGAGAAAGCCCTAGAGAAGAAGGTAGACCTTCTCGTCTACAACGACGTCACTGAACCGGGTTCGGGATTCGAAGGCGATACCAACCGTGTGGTTCTGATCGACAACGAAGGCCAGACGGACTCGTGGCCCCTGATGAGCAAAAAAGAAGTTGCCTCGCTGTTGCTGGATCGCATCGTCGGCGATTTGGCTACGCGGGGTTAGCCTCTCGTCTTTCATGAGGTCGTCCTACTTCACATCTGAGTCCGTCACTGAGGGACACCCAGACAAAGTGGCGGATGCCATTTCCGATGCCATTCTCGACGCAGCCCTTCGAATCGATCCTCGGGCTCGGGTCGCCTGTGAGACCTTCGTAACCACGCGGCTCGCAGTGATAGGTGGTGAGATCTCGGCGGGCATCGAACTGGACGTTGAAGGAGTCGTCCGCTCGACCATCGAGAGGATTGGCTACGACGGGTTTGACCCCGACTTCGCGGCGTCAACTATTGAGATCCTGGATCGAATCGATGCCCAGAGTGCAGATATCGCTGCCGGCATCGACCGCGATATGGGTGCCGGTGATCAAGGATTGATGTTCGGTTTCGCGGTCAAAGAGACGGAGGCCCTCATGCCGTTGCCGATCCAGTTGGCTCATCGGTTGGCGGAACGGCTTGCAGAGGTCCGAAAAGACGGGAGCCTCGCATACCTGCGACCGGATGGCAAAACCCAGGTAATGGTCCGCTATGAGGGTCAACGCCCTGTCTCAGTCGAAAAGGTGCTCATCTCGACTCATCACTCGGACGACCAAGACAACGAGGAAATGAAGCGCCACGTCTACGAAGCGGTCGTTTCACATGTGATCCCCGAGGCGTTGCTGTCGGAAGGTCTCGAGTTCATCTTCAATCCCAGCGGAAGGTTCGTTATCGGAGGTCCGGTGGCTGACACCGGGCTTACCGGTCGCAAGATCATCGTCGATACCTACGGCGGATACGCCCGCCACGGTGGTGGCGCCTTCTCGGGAAAGGACGCCACCAAAGTGGATCGATCGGCTGCTTATGCCGCGAGGTGGGCTGCCAAGAACGCTGTGGCGGCCGGTGTCGCCGACCGTCTGGAGATCCAACTCGCCTACGCAATAGGCCAGCCTCAGCCATTCTCGGTTCATGTCGAGACGTTTGGCACCGAAAAGATCGATCCGGAGAAGATCGAGAGCATCGTGATGGAGGTCTACGACTTCCGGCCTGCTTCCATCATCTCGTCGCTGGGCCTCACCCAGCCTGTCTTCAGCGCGGCCTCGGTATACGGGCACTTTGGACGACCCGACTTCTCATGGGAGAAACTCGACAGAGTCGATGACATCAGGATGGCGGCCGGCCTCTGAGTATTTCTTCCCCTGGGGCCGAAGCGACTTTGGGGGAGGGGGATCGGCCCAACGTCGACACGAAGGAGCCTCTTGCCGCCCGAGTCGTACCCAACATCGCGACCTTTGCCGTAGACGACGGCTTCTGGTATTCCATCCCGGACCATCTCGCTGGAGACATTCAGACCGGATCAATCGTTCGTGTTCCACTCGGCGGGAGACGTGTGCGTGGCTGGGTAGTCGAGACGTCGTCCAATCGTGAAGGCAAACTCAAGGAGATTGCAGGTGTCTCGGGGGCGGTTGCAGTGTTCGATAACAGACTGTTGAGGACTCTCATGTGGGCTGCCCAGCACTATGTGGCTCCCATCTCGGTCCTGCTGGGCAAGGCAACACCTCCGAACCTTCCGAAACCGATACCGGTCGCCACCACGAGTGATCTGAGTCTCCAACCCGGCGAACATCCGATTCTCGATCTGGCAGTTGCCGCTGCGTCCGGGGAGAGGAGACCTTCTCGTGTGGTTCTTGGACGTTGGCAACCCCTCGACTGGTTGGATTCGCTGGCCCCGATCGTGGAGGTGGGACGCTCGGCAATGGTCATTGCCGCATCGGCTGCCGAGGTGGACCGAATCTGTAAGCGGGCTCGTCCCATTTATGGAGAGGCTTTGGTGCAGATCGCATCTACGAGGGACGCCGAGGTCACACGGGGGTGGGAGCTAGCCCAGACTCCGGGAAGGATCGTGGTTGGTACGCCACGCGTTTCGACGTGGATGGTTGGCGGATTGTCGTTGCTGGTGGTCCTCGAAGAGGGAAGGAGGGCGATGAAAGACCGTCAAACCCCAACTGTCCACGTCCGAGAAGTGGTCAGGAAGCGTTCGCTCATCGAGGGTTGCGCGGTGGCCTTCTTCGGCCCCACGCCCAGCGTTGAGGTGCTCTCAGCAGGTGCCGAGGTGACACGGGTGGGGAATCGCGCCTGGGCTTTGGTGGAGATAGTCGACCGATCGGATGAGGCTCCCGGGTCGGGACAATTGTCCAGCAGCGTTGTCGCCGCAATCCGCGCCATGGTGGACGCGAAGCAGCGCTCCTTCGTTTTCACCAGTCACCGAATGATCGACCAGATTGTGCGGGAGATCAATGCTCGTCTCGGCGCTCCGGTGGCAGGCATCGCCTCCTCTGCGAGTCCCGTGACGGTTGGTACCGAAAGAGATCTCGCCGGGCTCAGACCAGTGTCTCTTACGGTCGCCACCAACATCGACGGAATGCTGCTGGGGCCTGGGTACCGAACGGGGGAGGAGGCGTTGCGCCAGCTTGCCAGACTGGCCAACTCACTCAAGCCCGGATCGGGGCATCGGATGATGGTTCAAACTTTCGACGTTGCCAGCCCGCTGGTCCAGGCATTGCGCAAGGGAGACCCGATCCCGTACCTGGAGCGGGTTCTCGTCGAGCGCGCCAAGACAGGTGTTCCACCTGCTACCGATATGATTGCCGTCGAAGTCCGCGGCGAACTACCGGACGGACTGGACCTGGAGCTCAGAGAGCTCCCCGACGCATTGGTCATGGGCCCGATCGAGCTCGAGCAAGGTCGGCGCTGGCTTCTGGAAGGGGACCTCGGCGAGGCCCGGTCGGCGTTGCGACAGTTGGCGAGAAGATGGCGTGACTCTGGAAGCACCGTTCGAATAGACGCGGATCCGATTGACTTCTAGTGGTGACTGAGTGGTTCATTCCTCTACGCTGCCCCGCCGGGACCTTCCCGTGATCCACTGAGCAGATGGCTACCTATCCGATTCGAACGTTTGGCGATCCTGTCCTCCGGATGGAGGCGAAGCCAGTTATTGATATTGACTCCACCGTGCGCAGTTTGGTCCGGGACATGATCGAGACCATGTACAACGCTCCGGGTTTGGGTCTCGCGGCCAACCAGATCGGTATTCCACGCCGTGTGGCAGTCTTTGACGCACAGGACGAACTGGGCCCACGAGTGATGATCAACCCTGAGATCGTTGAGAGGAGTGGTGAGTGGGAGTATGAGGAGGGCTGCCTGTCTGTTCCCAACCGATACTGGCCCATCCTGCGACCTGCGTTCGCCCGAGTGAAGGCTCTCGATCTCGACGGCAACGAGGTTGAGCTCGCTGGTGATGGAATCGTTGGCCGCCTTATCCAGCATGAGGTTGATCATCTCGACGGATACCTACTGATCGACCGGCTCCCCAAACGTGTCCGCAAGACCGCATTGAAGGAGTTACGAGACGAAGCGCTTGGTCTGGAATGACCCGGATTGTCTTTCTGGGGACCCCGGATGCCGCCGTTCCGGCTCTCGCCGCGCTGACCAGGGAGTTCGATGTTGGCCTTGTGATCACCCAGCCGGATCGACCCAAGGGCCGTTCGGGGACGCCGACAGCGCCGCCGGTCAAGATGTTCGCTCTGGATGCGAAGCTCAAGGTTGCCCAACCGTCTACTTCTGCGGAGTTGGTCTCGGTCGTCGAAGTCGCAGAGGAGTTCGATGTCGGCGTGGTCGCTGCCTACGGTCGAATACTTGATTCTGGTGTCTTGGCCCTGCCGTTGTCTGGGTTTCTCAATCTTCACTTCTCACTTCTGCCCCGCTGGCGCGGCGCGGCGCCGGTTCAACGTGCCCTCATGGCCGGAGACACGATGAGTGGTGTGACCGTGATCAAGATCGATGAGGGTCTGGACACCGGTCCGGTTCTGACCGCCCAGGCCGTGGATATCCTTCCTGATGAGAATGGGGGCGAGCTCACAGGTCGACTTGCTGATCTCGGGGCAGGTCTCATTGTCACTGTCCTACCTGGGTATCTGGACGGGTTGGTTGTCCCGGTGGACCAGGTCGAGGAGGGAGCGACCTACGCCCGCAAGATCTCAATCGAGGACCGTTTGGTGGCCACCTCATCCTCGGCAGCCGATTTCGTCAACCGGGTACGTGCTCTTGCGCCCAGTCCGGCGGCGACGATCGAGATAGATGGCCAGGCGCACAAGATTCTCGAAGCACGCCGACACGATCATGTGCCTGTCGCCGGAACCTGGGTCGTGGTCGATTCTGTCCCGGTGCTCGGTGTTGGCGGCGAGGGTGTGGAGCTGGTCTCGTTACAGCCATCTGGCAAGACGGCCCAATCGGGGGCGGACTGGGTCCGGGGGAGACGGCGGGAGGCTGGTGTCGTCTCTTGAGCTTCGCATGGGATCTGACAGTCCTTGGTGAATCGTGGGGTGTGACACCGGGCGAGTCGACGGCGCTCGTACACTTCATCGCCAGTGAACATAAAGATTGCGCCGTCACTTCTTGCCGCAGACTTCGCCCGACTGGAGTCCGAGATCAAGGGCATCGAAGATCATGTCGAGTGGCTACATCTTGACGTCATGGATGGTCACTTCGTGTCGAACATCTCCTTTGGGATACCGGTCATCGAAAGCGTCAGAGAGGTCACGGACCTCTATTTCGACTGTCATGTGATGACGACCAACCCCGACAGCTATCTGGAGGATTTTGCCCGCGCTGGGGCGGACCTCGTCTCCATGCACATCGAAGCGATCCCCGATCCGACCGGTCCGGCCGAGCGCAGCAGGCAGGTGGGGCTCGATTTTGGCCTCGTCATCAATCCGATCACTCCGTTTGATGGAATCGCACCATTTGTGGAGTTGTGTGATTTGGTGGTGGTGATGTCGGTTGAGCCGGGTTTCGGAGGCCAGTCTTTCCTTCCCGAGGTCCTGCCCAAGGTCGAGGCGGCTAGAGAATGGGTTGAGAACCGGGGTTTGACAGCCGATATTCAGGTCGATGGAGGTATCACACCCGATAACGCACGGATGGTTGTCGACGCCGGAGCCAACGTGCTGGTTGTGGGATCTGCCGTATTCGGGGCAGACGATCCCCCGTCGGCGGTAATGGAGATAAGAAGTGCAGTGGAGAGCTAAATGAGTGATCGTGTCCTGGTAGCGGACGACGACCCGGACATCTTGAACGTGGTCAAGATCAACCTCGAGCTCGACGGCTTTGAGGTCGATACCGCCGTCGATGGCGAGGACGCCATGCAGAAGGCAACGTCCAGTCCACCGAACGTGATCATCCTCGACATCATGATGCCGAGGATGGATGGGTTGACGGCTTTGCATCGTCTCCGCAGTCAAGCCGGGACCGCCAACATCCCGATCATCCTTCTGACCGCCCGCGGACTACCCGAGGACCGGGTGCGTGGTCTCGAACTCGGCGCCGACGATTACATCACCAAGCCGTTCGATATCACGGAGTTGGCAGCGAGGGTCAAGGCCGTCCTTCGAAGAACTCAAGCGGCTCGGGACCTGTCACCGCTCACCGGTCTGCCCGGCAACTTCAAGATCACGGCTGAGATCGAGGATTGCATCCGCGAGGAACGTGCGTTCGCACTGGTCCATGGTGATCTGGACAACTTCAAGGCCTTCAACGATCACTACGGATTCATGCGCGGCGATGAGGTAATTCGCTTTTGCGCATCGAGCTTCAACGAGGCTGTGGAGAGTCTTGGAATGGCCGACACCTTTATCGGGCACATCGGGGGAGACGACTTCGTGGCCATCATCCCGCCCGAGATGTCAGAGCTGTTTGCCAAGGAAGTCATCGAGCGATTCGACGACGGGATACTGGACCTCTACGACACGGCAGATGCCCTCCGCGGCTACATCGAAGTGATCGATCGTCGAGGTGAGCGTTACGCCTTTCCAGTTGTGTCGCTGTCCCTGGGTGTAGCGTCTACCCATGTGCGAGAAATCGGCACGCAATGGGAGGCGTCGGCGATAGCGGTGGAAATGAAAGAGTTCGCAAAGAAGCAGCAAGGCTCGACATACCGCATCGATCGTCGCACGGCATAGGTGGTCGACGACCGCCACATGCGACGCGCCATCGAACTGGCGCGAACCCATAAGACCCACCCCAACCCACGGGTTGGTGCCGTTGTGGTCGATGATTCAGGTCTGGTCATTGGCGAAGGCGCCCATCTCGGGGCTGGAGACGATCACGCCGAGGTTGTTGCCTTGCGGGCTGCCGACACGGCGGCTGCCGGATCCACGTTGTACGTCACATTGGAACCCTGCGCCCATCACGGACGGACCCCTCCATGTGTTGAGGCGGTCATCGCAGCCGGTATCCGGCGGGTTGTAGTCGGGGCGGGCGATCCGGATGATCGAGTAGCGGGGTCGGGGATCGCTCGTTTACAAGAGGCGGGAGTGGAGGTCGTGGAGGGCGTCCTGACGGCTGATGTTCGGGAGTTGGATCATGGCTACTTCCGCCACCGGGAGACAGGTCTGCCAGGCGTGACACTCAAATATGCCATGACGCTGGACGGTGCGGTCGCAGCCGCCGACGGAACATCGCAGTGGATCACCTCCGAGGAGGCTCGGATGGATGCCCATCGTCTGCGTGCGAATGCCGATGCTGTCGTTGTCGGCGCCGGGACACTTCGAATCGATGATCCCCGGCTGAGTGTGCGTATTCCGGGTTATGACGGTCCTCAGCCCGTCCCGGTTGTCGTGGCCGGGACCGGCGACCTCCCTGATACTGCTCGGATCTGGGAGAGGGAGCCGGTGGTGTTGTCAACCACCGATCGCAAGGTTCCCTCGGGTCGGGTAGTGCATGTTGAAGGGGCGGATGGTCTTCCAGATCCGAGGTCGGCGTGCCACATCCTCTCCGAGCTCGGGTACCTCGATGTTTTGGTCGAGGGCGGTGCCAGGCTGGCGGGGGAGTGGTGGAGGGCTGGCGTTGTGAGTCGTGGCGTGGTTTATCTCGGAGCGATGGTGGGTGGCGGCAGTGGAATCAGCCCGCTCGCTGGAGCGTTCAAGACCATCGATGACGCGGCAGTCGTGTCGTTGACCGGGATACGTAGCCTTGGTCCCGACTATCGAATCGACTTCGAGCTGAAGTAGCCAATGTTCACAGGAATCGTAGAACAAATCGGATCCGTCTTAGAAGTCACCGAACAGGCCGAGGGGCTCAGGCTGGTCCTGTCCGGCCAGGGCCTCGTCGAGTTGTCCGTGGGGGCTTCCATCGCTGTGAACGGCGTTTGTCTGACCGCTGTGAAGGTGGAAGGCGAGAGGGTCACAGTCGAGGTGATTCCGGAGACCTTGAATCGGACCAACCTGAGCGAGGTCGGACCAGGCGGAAGTGTCAATCTGGAAAGGCCAATGCGTGCCGACGGCCGATTCGATGGCCACATCGTCCAGGGTCACGTCGATGGCGTCGGCGTGGTCAGCGCCATCAGCCATGATGACGGGGGCACGTTGATGACCATCGAGGCGCCGGCGGCTCTCATGTCGTTCATAGTTGAGAAAGGCTCGATCACAGTCGATGGCGTGAGTCTGACGGTTGCGGCGATGACCGCGGGGTCGTTCTCCGTCGCCCTGATCCCGCAAACACTCGATTTCACGACTCTCGGTTTGCGGAAACCCGGAGACACCGTAAACCTGGAGAATGACGTAATTGCCAAGTACGTGGAGAGACTGTTGGAAGCAAGAGAGTGACGTTCGCACGGATCGAGGAGGTAATCGAGGCGATCTCCCGCGGGGAGATGGTGGTAATGGTCGATGACGAAGATCGTGAGAACGAAGGCGATCTCATCATTGCTGCCGAAGATGCCACGCCTGACAAGGTTGGCATGATGCTCCGACACACCAGCGGCATCATCTGTCTCCCCATCGTTGGCGAGCGTCTCGATGAGCTCGATCTTCCGATGATGGTTACCGATAACACAGATGTGCGTCGAACGGCGTTCACCGTCTCGATTGACGCTGCCCAGGGCACCACCACCGGTATCTCCGCCACCGACCGTTGCCGGACGATCAAGACGGTCCTCGACCCGAATACCAAGCCGGGGGACCTGGCCCGACCCGGCCACATGTACCCCTTGCGATACGAGCCCGGTGGTGTGATGAAACGGGCCGGGCACACCGAGGCCGCTGTGGACCTCGCCCGTCTTGCTGGTAAGTACCCGGCCGGTGTGCTCGCGGAGATCATGAATGACGACGGCACTGTGGCGCGGCTTCCCGAGCTCGAGCGTTTTGCCAAGGAGCACGAACTGGCCATGGGGACCATTGCCGACCTGATCGCGTATCGACGTAGGACGGAGAAGCTGGTGGAGCGTGTGGTCGAAGCTCGCGTCCCGACACGCCATGGAACGTTCACAGCGGTCGGGTATCGCTCGTTGGTCGATGATCGTCAACACATGGCTCTGGTCATGGGTGAGCTTGGCGACGGCGAAGCCGTTCTCACACGCGTCCATTCAGAGTGCTTGACCGGAGATGTGTTCGGAAGTCTTCGTTGTGACTGCGGTCAACAGTTGGACGAGGCTCTGGGGCGAATTGGGAAAGAGGGTCGAGGGGTCGTTCTCTACATCAGAGGCCACGAGGGGAGGGGCATCGGGCTGCTTCACAAGCTGGCGGCATACCGGCTCCAGGATGAGGGCCTCGATACCGTGGACGCCAACGTGAACCTTGGGCTGCCCGTTGATTCACGTGACTACGGGGTGGGTGCCCAGATTCTCTACGACCTCGGCGTCCGGTCGATGCGTCTCATGACCAACAATCCGACCAAGCGGGCTGGAATCGAAGGTTATGGACTCTCCATTCTCGAGCAGATCCCCCTGTCGGTCGAGGCCAACGACGAAAACCGTGAATACCTCCAAACCAAGGTCAATCGACTCGGGCACCAGCTCGAGATGGACGAAGCAGAGTGACGACGATTATCGAAGGGGGCACCGACGGCGCCGGGCTCCATATCGGTGTGGCGGTGGCGTCATGGAACCAGACAATCACAGACCGTCTCCTGGGTGGGGCCACAGCACGCTGTGAGGAGCTGGGCGTGTCGGAGGTCACGGTTCTGCGTGTGCCGGGAGCCCTTGAGCTCCCCCTCGCGGCCAAAGCTCTCGCAGACTTGGGATGTGACGCGGTTGTGGCCATCGGCACGGTCGTGAAGGGCGACACGGATCACTATGAAATTGTTGTCCGAGAGTCGACCACAGGAATCACCAGGGTCGCCCTCGATACCGGGATACCGGTGACAAACGCCATTCTCGCAGTTCACGAGTACAGCCACGCCGTCGAACGCTCGGAGCAAATAGATGCAAACAAGGGCGTTGAGGCGGTCGATGCCGCCATTTTGATGGCGACTGCTTTGGCCAGACTAGAGATCCGCTGAGGCGCCGGATGCGGGGTCGAACCTCTTCGCTGGTATCCTTTTCAGGACAACACATAGCAAGAGCGGAAGCTGCTGCTTCCCCACCCGGCCGCAGATCTCGGGAGCAATCCCGAATCGAGCGAGCCGAGGTCACTGGAGAACCGGAACTATCGGTGTATGCAGCAGGTTTTCGCCTGCTGCTTTTTATTTGCTACCAACAGGAGGTATAGGCATCAGCGAGCTGCGCGTGAACGGTGGGATACGGGCCAAGGAGGTTCGTGTGGTCGCACCAGATGGAGAGCAGATCGGAATCAAGAAACTCAATGAGGCGCTTTGGCTTGCGGAGCAGCTGGATCTCGACCTCGTCGAGGTAGCCCCCAAGGCCAAGCCACCGGTCTGCCGGTTGATGGACTACGGAAGATACAAATACGAACAGTCGGTCAAGCAGCGCGAGGCTCGAAGAAATCAGACTCGCACAACGATAAAAGAGCTCCGTATGCGGGTGCGGATAGGTGACCACGATTTCGATATCACCCGGCGCAAGGCCCAGGAGTTTCTCCAGGGGTACGACAAGGTCAAAGTCACCATTCGGTTCCGGGGTAGGGAAAACGAACGACCTTCCTTCGGGAAGGACCTCATGGAACGACTGGCGACCGATCTATCGGAGTTCGGGACTGTTGAACAGCCTCCGAAGGTGGAAGGCGGTTCGATGACGATGGTGCTGTCTCCCATGAAACGGACCAAGACGCGAGTTGTGAAACGCGAAAAGCAGGAAAACGAGTAGGAGGACGCCGTGCCAAAGATGAAGACACATAGCGGCGCCAAGAAGAGAATCAAGGTGACCGGCTCCGGCAAACTCATGCGCCGTCAAGCCGGCCGCGGCCATCTTCGCCTTGCCAAAGGCAAGTCGACATACCGGCGGAGGTCGGGCGAAGTCGGGATGGCTCCCGGTGACGCCAAAGTCATCAAGAAGCAACTCGGTCGCTGACCCAGGGAGGTAGGAGATGACTCGTGTAAAACGTGCGGTGTACGCAAAGAAGTCACATAAGAAGGTTCTCGACCGCGCCAAGGGCTACAAAGGAGCTCGAAGTCGCCGTTACCGCACGGCGAATGAGCAGGTCATGCATGCAATGCAGGATGCATACCGCGATCGTCGCGCCCGCAAGGGCGAGTTTCGGAGACTTTGGATCGCCAGGATCAATGCCGCCGCCCGATTGAACGGCTCTACCTACAGCCAGTTCATTGCCGGACTAAAAGCCAATGATGTAGAAGTCGATCGCAAGATGTTGGCCGAGATCGCTGTGAGCGACCCCGAGACCTTTACCCAATTGGTAGAGGTGTCCAAGCAGAGCTGACCGCCGGTCGGAGACACGTCATGGAGCCGGTCCGCAACCACCGCAACAAGCTCGTAGTGGAAGCGGCCCGGCTTCATCGCGCTCGATTCCGGAAGGTACGGCGCCAAACCATTGTTGAGGGACCCAACCTGCTTGCCGAGGCTCTCAAGGCCGGTGTGACACTCCACACAGTCTTTTCCCTGCCTGCAGATGACGCGACTGCCTCTCTATGTTCGGATCACGATCTGCGCCCCATACTCATCGACGATGGGGCCCTCCATCGTCTGGCCGGCACCGAGACGCCGAGAGGCCCCATCGCCGTTATCGACATACCGGCGGATTGTTTGCCCGTTGGGCGCAACGTCCTGGTTTCGGTCGGTGTCTCCGATCCAGGGAACGTGGGGACCCTCCTGCGAACGGCAGCCGCTTTCGGGTGGTCCTACGCTCACACCGCCGGGTCGGCCGATCCCTGGTCCCCGAAGACGCTCCGAGCGGGTGCTGGCGGACAATTCCAAACGGCCGTGATGAGGATCGACGACTTGAGCGCCCTGGAGACCTGGACAACGGTGGCGACGGTGGTCGACGGGGGAGTTGCTCCTGATCAGATCGATGGAGCGCCTCTAGCTGTCCTTGTGGGCGAGGAGTCGGCGGGATTGCCAGATGAGGTCGTGGCGGCGGCAGCCTGGCGAGTCTCAATTCCGATGAGTGGTTCGACGGAGAGCCTCAATGCCGCTGTGGCGGCGGGGATAGTCGTCTATGAGCTTTCCAAACGAACAGGTGGAGACCCAGGGCAGGTCTAACCTGCCACCGGTAGTGGATCCGATCTCAGCACTCGACCGGGCGATTTCCGAGACCCCGGCGGCTGTCGCCGCCGTGGACTCTCTTGAGGGATTGGCGATGCTCGAGTCCACGCTCCTCGGCAAGGAGTCAGCACTTGGTGAAGTCCGCCGGCGCATGGGCCAGCTCGACCCTGTCGATAGACCCAAGATCGGAGCGAAGCTCAATGAGGCCGCGGAGGTCATCAATGCACTTTTGACCGCCCGCCGGGCGGAACTCGAGGCTGAAGATGAGGGCCGACGAGTACGGGAGGAGTCGATCGACGTAACTCTCCAAGCAATCACCTTCCCGTCCGGTTCCCTTCATCTCATCCAACAGACCATCGATGAGGTCGTCGACATTTTTGTTGCGCTCGGATATCGGGTGGCATCGGGCCCCGAGGCTGAGCTTGCTTGGTACAACTTTGATGCGCTCAACACTCCGTCGACGCATCCCTCGCGTCTCGAGTCCGACACGATGTATCTCGACTGGGGCGACCCCGATGACGAGGTCTTGCTCCGGACTCACACTTCTCCAGTTCAGGCACGGTGGATGGAGCAGCATGAGCCTCCCGTTTACATCGTGGTTCCGGGTCGTAGCTATCGAACGGACACCATCGATGCCACCCACCTTCCGGTCTTTCACCAGATCGAGGGGCTTGCGGTTGACACTGACATCAATTTCGGCGATCTCAGGGGAACACTGCTTCACTTCGCAAGGGAGTTCTTCGGGCCACAGTCGACGGTCCGAATGAGACCTCACTTCTTCCCGTTCACCGAGCCCAGCGCCGAGCTGGATGTCTCATGTTTCGCATGCGATGGCGGCGAACCAGGGTGTCGGGTTTGCGGCGGGTCAGGGTGGGTAGAGCTGCTCGGATGCGGAATGGTCGACCCGAATGTGCTCGAAGCCGTGGGATATGACCCTGCCCAGTTGACCGGGTTCGCCTTCGGAATGGGAGTCGAGAGACTTGCCATGGTCCGACACGGCATTGAGACCGTCAGACACTTCATAGACAACGACATTCGATTCTTGGAGCAGTTCTAGTGCGATTCTTCGCCAATCCGGCAGACCGGATAAGTGACGAAGGGGCTCACTTGTGAAAGTCCCGCTCATCTGGCTCCAGGAGTTCATCGATCTCCCTACCACCGATGTGGGCGAGTTGAGTGATGCCTTCGACATGCTCGGTCTCACCGTTGAGAACGTTGAGATGATTCGACCCGGATGGTCTGATGTGTTGGTGGGGAAAGTCCTCGAGATCGCTCCTCATCCCAACGCCGACAAGATCCGGGTCTGTCAGGTCGACACCGGCAGCGGACCGGACCAGATCATTTGTGGCGCCTGGAATTTCGAGGTCGGCGCAATGGTCCCCGTCGCCGCACCCGGAGCGATTCTCCCCGGCGACGTCGAGATCGGCCAGCGAAGCATCAGAGGTGTCGAGTCAAACGGCATGATTTGCTCAGAGAAGGAACTTGGTCTTGGCGATGACCACGCCGGCATCCTCGTCCTCGATGGCGACTCAGAGATCGGCACACCTTTCGCGGACTACGTCGAGCTTCCTGATGTGGTTTTCGATCTGGAGGTCACTCCAAACCGACCAGACGCCATGTCGATGGTTGGTGTCGCTCGAGACCTCGCCGCGCACTTCGATATCACGCATCGAATGCCGGAGATTCAGATGAAGACCGTCGAGGGGTCGACGGACATCACCATTCGAGTTGACGATCCCGTTGGTTGCAGACGTTTCACCGCTCGGGAGATCATCGGTGTGACGGTCGGTCCATCTCCTTTCAACATTCGACACCGTCTCCACAAGATCGGCGTCCGATCGATCTCCAACGTGGTGGACATCACCAACTACGTCATGTTCGAGTTGGGTCATCCACTTCACGCCTTCGATGCGAATTCGATTGCCGGTGCCCGATTGGTCGTCAAACGAGCGTCAGAGAACGAAACTCTGGTGACCCTCGATGGTGTAGAGAGGGCTTTGACGCCAGACGACCTGATCATCTATGACGACGACGGCCCAAGCTCCATGTCAGGGACGATGGGTGGTGCCCGGAGCGAGGTCTCTGATGCGACAACGAGAGTTCTGATGGAGGCGGCCTCATGGGACCCACCGACGATCATGTATATGTCCCGTCGGCATGACCTCCGATCCGAGGCTTCGACCCGCTTCGAGCGCGGCGTGGATCCCAACCTTGCCGACATCGCCAATCAGCGTGCCTGCGCCATGGTTGGTGCTCTGACCGGCGGTGAGATCCTCGACGGGGCTGTCGATGTGATCAGCACGCCGACGTTTCCGGCAATTGTCGACCTCCGTCTGTCCGATGTGGAGCGCCTTCTCGGCTCAGGTTTCACCGTGGCTGCGGTGTCAGCGATTCTCACCCGTCTCGGGATGGAGGTTGAGGGGTCCGACCCGATGGTTGTGACGATTCCGACTTATCGACCGGATGTGACACGTCCCGCGGATCTGATCGAAGAAGTGGCCAGGATTCACGGTCTCGACAACTTCGAGGCGACTCTTCCCTCGGGGCTTTCGGGTGGTCTCACCCCCGAACAACACCGGCAACGCATTCTTCAGACATCCCTGACCGGGGCCGGGCTTCACCAGGCAGTGAATCTCCCTTTCGTCAGCGTTGAGGACCTGGCCCACCTCGGATCCGAACTCGCAACGTCCGAGCTTCTCACTGTCAAGAACCCTCTTCGAGACGAAGAAAGCAAGCTTCGCCCAACGATGTTGCCGGGCCTGTTGAATGCCATCCGCTACAACCTCTCCTATGGCCTCGGGTCGGTTGGGTTGTTCGAGATAGGGAAGGTCTTTTCCTCCGTTCCAGACGAAGAGGACCCCAGGCTGCCCGCCCAACCAGACCGGGTTGCGTGGGCCGTGGTTGGTGACGTCGGCACTCATACTTTGGGCGGAACCTTTCTCAAGGCGGACGGGGCTGTTTCGCTGGCGTTGTGGCGTCGGTTGGCGAAGAGTCTTGGTCTACGCGACATTGAGGTTCGGCCGTCCTCCGCTCCGGGATTTCACCCGGGGCGGACTGCGGAGATTCTTTTGGCGGGGGTGCCCGTCGGACATGTGGGCGAGCTCAGCCCACGTACCGGTCGCGCATTCGAGATCAGCAACCGAGTCGCAGTGGCCGAGTTGGATCTCGCACCTCTGTTGAGACCGGTGAGCCCGGTCGAGGCAAAGACGCCCTCGCTGTTCCCCTTCATCGAGTTTGATCTTTCATTCCTCGTGGACGAGTCGCAGAACGTGTCGGATTTGCTGGCCGCCATGCGAGTGGCCGGTGGTGAGCTGGTTGAGAGGGAGCTTGTGTTTGATGAATTCGTCAGCTCGGATCTCGGGGAAAAGAAGGCGGTCGCAATTCGATATCGGCTTCGAGCAAGTGATCGAACCCTCACCAATGATGACGCAGGCCCCATCCGGAGGACCATGATCGAAGCGGCCCAGAAGACGGGTGCCGTTCTTCGCGGAGCATGATGCCGGCCGATCTGGCAGAACTCCTCGCCGGACCTCCAGAAGTCGCCGCGCCGAGACTGCTTGGAGCTCACCTCGTGTCGGAGATCGATACCAAGACTGTCCGGCTTCGCATCACCGACGTCGAGGCATACAAGGGATCTGACGATCCGGCCTCTCACGCCTTTCGGGGGCGGACCGAGCGAAACGCTGCGATGTTCGAGAGGCCCGGCACCCTCTACGTGTACAGGTCCTATGGGATTCACAACTGTGCCAATACTGCGGCGGGGCCGGTGGGCACCGGTTGGGGGATTCTGATCCGCGGGGGAGAGGTGATCGAAGGGGAGGGAGTTGTCAGGGCGCGACGGCGCCGATCAGACGAGCTGACAAACGGACCGGGGAAGCTATGTGAGGCTCTGGGAATCAGCATCGATCACAACGGCTCGTACCTGTTCGATTCCACCTCATCCATCCGTATGGAGTGGGGAGAACCACCCGAGATTATTCTGTCAACACCACGGGTCGGGATCTCAAAGGCCAGGGAACGACCGTGGAGGTTTATCGCTGCGTCAGCTGCAACGTCGATGGGATGAGCACGTTTATCCTGCTCTTCTCATGAGCTCTGCCGGCCAGTTGGACAAGATTCTTCGGTACACCGACCAGGTGATCCCGGAGGATGACCTGAAGGCGAAGCTAGATCTCGGCCGGCCGCTTCGGGTAAAGCTTGGCCTGGATCCAACGGCCCCTGCAGTAACCCTCGGCTGGGCCGTTGTCCTACGCAAGCTGCGTCAGTTTCAAGAACTGGGCCATACCGCTGTTCTCATCGTTGGTGACTTCACCGCCCAGGTTGGAGATCCGTCAGACAGGGAATCCACACGGAAGCGGTTGTCGGTCGACGAGGTGAATTCTCATACGGAAAGCGTGTTGAGCCAGTTCCGGAAGGTGCTTCTTGACGACAACCTCGAAATACGGCGGAACTCGGAGTGGCTTGCGGACCTGGACATGTATGGGCTTCTCGAGCTCACCAGTGCGGCGACCGTCGCTCAGATGCTCGAGCGGTCCGACTTCGCCAGCCGTTATCAGTCCGGCTCTCCCATCTCGGTGATGGAGTTTCTCTATCCGCTGCTCCAGGGTTACGACTCGGTGGCTGTCGAGGCGGATGTCGAACTCGGCGGTAGCGACCAGTTGTGGAATCTGATGATGGGGCGGGTCGTTCAGGAGCGCTATGGCCAGGCGGCACAGGTGGCCCTGACGATGCCCCTTCTTGTCGGAACCGACGGCGTCCACAAGATGTCGCAATCACTTGACAACTACATCGGTGTGGAAGACGAGCCGGGGGCCATGTTCGGCAAGACCATGAGCATTCCGGACGAAGCGATGCCGCAGTGGTTTCGTCTCGCCGCCGACAGGGGCGCCGCAGAAGTCGAGTCGATCGAGGCCTTCCTGGAGTCTGGGAGACTCCACCCGAACGAGGCGAAGCGTATTCTCGCTCGCCACGTGGTCACCCTCTACTGGGGTGAGGAGGAGGCGGCGGCTGCCGAGACGGGGTTCGACCAGGTGTTCAGACACGGTGGCATCCCGGATGAGATACAAGAGGCGGTAGTGCCACCGGGTGACCCTGTTCACCTCCCCTCACTCATTCGAGATGTGTTTGACGTCTCGGGAGCAGAGGCGCGTCGTCTGGTCGACCAAGGCGCCGTCAAGTTGGATGGTGAGCCGATTGTGAGTCAGGAGGCTTCACGGTCTGACGTCGTCGGCAAGGTGCTCAAGGTCGGAAAACGACGTTTCGCCCGTCTGGTTGATTGACTTGCGTAGGCCCCAGGGCTGGTTACACTTTCGTCTCAGTCAGACATCACTGTCTGACCATCCGCCACCGGTGGAGTCTTAGGGCTGCGCCGGGCTTTCGTCTGTATCGGGGTCGCGGTATCATCGTTGACCCGCCTGACACACGAAGTATCAGATGCGGAGCCATGGGCTCCTTGACAACTGAACAATGTGCCAAAAGCCAGTAATGCCCATTTTCCCCGTAAGGGTGGAAGATGGAGCATTCGAATAGTGACGCGTTGCCCTCGAACGAAGGCGACGAAGTCACGTGAGCAATCAAAAAGCGCCAGGGCCCTCACGGTCCTGGACCCAAATTGCAAACCCTTCATTGACAGGATTGGCGTCCATCCTCGGATGAGCGTCGTGAATGTATGTTGGAGAGTTTGATCCTGGCTCAGGATGAACGCTGGCGGCGTGCCTAATGCATGCAAGTCGAGCGACGCATACCGGAGGGGTAACCCACTGGTATGACGGAGCGGCGAACGGGTGAGTAACACGTGAGTAACCTGCCCCACAGACCGGGACAGCCCAGGGAAACCTGGATTAATACCGGATACCCTCGAAGGATCGCATGATCTTCCGAGGAAATGCCTTTGTGCTGTGGGATGGGCTCGCGACTTATCAGCTAGTTGGTGGGGTAACGGCCTACCAAGGCTTCGACGAGTAGTTGGTCTGAGAGGACGATCAGCCACACTGGGACTGAGACACGGCCCAGACTCCTACGGGAGGCAGCAGCAGGGAATCTTGCGCAATGGGCGAAAGCCTGACGCAGCAACGCCGCGTGGGGGATGAAGGCCTTCGGGTTGTAAACCCCTTTCAGGAGGGAAGAAATTGACGGTACCTCCAAAAGAAGCACCGGCCAACTACGTGCCAGCAGCCGCGGTAATACGTAGGGTGCGAGCGTTATCCGGAATCATTGGGCGTAAAGAGCTCGTAGGCGGTTCAGTAAGTCGGCTGTGAAATTTCGAGGCTCAACCTCGAAACTGCAGTCGAAACTGCTGTGACTCGAGTCCGGTAGAGGAGAATGGAATTCCCGGTGTAGCGGTGAAATGCGCAGATATCGGGAGGAACACCAGTAGCGAAGGCGGTTCTCTGGGCCGGCACTGACGCTGAGGAGCGAAAGCGTGGGTAGCAAACAGGATTAGATACCCTGGTAGTCCACGCCGTAAACGTTGGATACTAGGTGTGGCGTCCCGATTAACGGTCGCCGTGCCGAAGCTAACGCATTAAGTATCCCGCCTGGGGAGTACGGCCGCAAGGCTAAAACTCAAAGGAATTGACGGGTCCCCGCACAAGCGGCGGAGCATGCGGCTTAATTCGATGATACCCGAAGAACCTTACCTGGGTTTGACATCGCGGGAAAAGCTGTAGAAATACAGTGTCCATTAGGGCCCGTGACAGGTGGTGCATGGCTGTCGTCAGCTCGTGTCGTGAGATGTTGGGTTAAGTCCCGCAACGAGCGCAACCCTTATCCTACGTTGCCAGCGGTTCGGCCGGGGACTCATAGGAGACTGCCGAGGATAACTCGGAGGAAGGTGAGGACGACGTCAAGTCATCATGCCCCTTATATCCAGGGCTGCACGCATGCTACAATGGCCGGTACAACGGGCAGCGATCTCGTGAGAGTGAGCCAATCCCTTAAAGCCGGCCTCAGTTCGGATTGAAGTCTGCAACTCGACTTCATGAAGCCGGAGTCGCTAGTAATCGCGGATCAGCTAAGCCGCGGTGAATACGTTCTCGGGGATTGTACACACCGCCCGTCAAGTCACGGAAGTCGGCAATACCCAAAGTCAGTGGCCTAACCCTTCGGGGAGGGAGCTGCCTAAGGTGGGGTCGGTAACTGGGACTAAGTCGTAACAAGGTAGCCGTACGGGAACGTGCGGCTGGATCACCTCCTTTCTAAGGAGCATAAAGAAGATAGGTTGATTATCTGTCTTCCAGCTCTCAGTTAATCTACTGGCTATTTGGTCTAACTCTTGGAGTTAGTGTTCGGGTGGAACAAGCTTTGCTTGGATGAGCCCGTACGCTAAACCAGTCGGATCAGACACATTGTTCAGTTGTGAAGGAGTTCACGATCCCCTCGAGAGAGGTGGATGGGGGCTGCCTTCAGGCAACTTGAGAACTGCATAGCGAGCACAAATATTGTCTTGGATTCTTATATCTATCCAAGCTACTAAGAGCCAACGGTGGATGCCTTGGCACTAGGAGCCGATGAAGGACGTAGCAGGCTGCGATAAGCCTCGGGAAGCTGCCAAGCGAGCGTTATAACCGAGGATGTCCCAATGGGGAAACCCGGCTGGGGTCATGCCCAGTCACTCCGGTCTGAACACATAGGGCCGGTAGAGGCAACCAGGGGAATTGAAACATCTCAGTACCCTGAGGAAAAGAAAGCAATAGCGACTCCCTGAGTAGCGGCGAGCGAAACGGGAAGAGTCTAAACCTATGCAGTGTGATAGCCCGGTGGTGTTGCTGTATAGGGGTTGTGGGACCCATGTCTCCTGCGCACCGGCGCGGAGCTGAAGTTACAAAGTCGGCGGTTAGCTGAACACAGCTGGAAAGCTGGGCCGTAGGGGGTAATAGCCCCGTGAGCGAAAACCGACCGACCTTCAGATTGGTGTTCCCAAGTATCACGGAGGAGATTCCGTGTGAATCTGCGAGAACCACCTCGTAAGACTAAGTACTACCTAGTGACCGATAGTGAACTAGTACCGTGAGGGAAAGGTGAAAAGAACCCCGGCGAGGGGAGTGAAATAGTACCTGAAACCGATGGCTTACAAGCAGTGGGAGGACGTTTTCGAACGTCTGACCGCCTGCCTTTTGAAGAATGAGCCGGCGAGTTACCGGTATGTGGCGAGGTTAAGGCGTTAGCCGTAGCCGAAGCGAAAGCAAGTCTGAATAGGGCGTCTAGTCGCGTGCTGTAGACCCGAAGCCGAGTGAGCTATCCATGGGCAGGGTGAAGCGAGGGTAAGACCTCGTGGAGGCCCGAACCCACCAAGGTTGAAAACTTGGGGGATGACCTGTGGATAGGGGTGAAAGGCCAAACAAACTCGGCGATAGCTGGTTCTCCCCGAAATAGCTTTAGGGCTAGCGTTGTATGTTCCGCATTGGGGGTAGAGCAACTGATTGGATAAGGGGGCCTACAAGCTTACCAACTTCAGTCAAACTCCGAATCTCAATGCGCCAAGTACGGCAGTCAGACTACGAGAGATAAGTTCCGTGGTCGCGAGGGCAACAGCCCAGATCGCCAGCTAAGGCCCCTAAGTGTGTGCTAAGTGGGAAACGATGTGGAGTTGCTCAAACAGCCAGGATGTTGGCTTAGAAGCAGCCATCATTTAAAGAGTGCGTAACAGCTCACTGGTCGAGTGATTCCGCGCGGAAAATGTAACGGGGCTCAAGCACACCGCCGAAGCTGCGGGATTCAGCGATTTATCGCTGGATCGGTAGGGGAGCGTCGTGTTGCCGTTGAAGCGGTGGCGTAAGCCAACCGTGGAGGCTTCACGAGTGCGAATGCCGGCATGAGTAGCGAATGGAGAGTGAGAATCTCTTCCGCCGAATGTCCAAGGTTTCCTGGGGAAGGCTCGTCCGCCCAGGGTTAGTCGGGGCCTAAGGTGAGGCCGAGAGGCGTAATCGATGGATAACCGGTTGATATTCCGGTACCACTCTATGAGCGTCCAGACCGAATCTGGTTTGCTAAGGAAAGCCCTTCGGGGCCTACCAACCCAACCAGTAGTAGGTTAGCGATGGAGTGACGGGGAAGGCTAGACGGACCCGGGCGATGGTAGTTCCCGGGGTAAGCGTGTGGGCGAGATCCAGGCAAATCCGGATCTCATCAAGCCTGAGGCGTGATGCCGAGCCGATTTAGGCGAAGCCGTTGAAGCCATACCTCCGAGAAAAACTTCTAGCGAGCACATAGGGTGCCCGTACCCCAAACCGACACAGGTGGACAGGTAGAGAATACCAAGGCGAGCGAGATAACTCTGGTTAAGGAATTCGGCAAAATAGTTCCGTAACTTCGGGAGAAGGAACGCCCCGGTAAAGTGGAAAGACTCAGCGTCTCAAGCTTGAGGGGGCCGCAGAAACCAGACCCAAGCGACTGTTTACCAAAAACACAGCAGGGTGCTAAGTCGCAAGACGATGTATACCCTGTGACGCCTGCCCGGTGCTGGAAGGTTAAGTGGATGGGTTAGCTTCGGCGAAGCTTTGAAACTAAGCCCCAGTAAACGGCGGCCCTAACTATAAGGGTCCTAAGGTAAAGGAAACCCCCTAGAGGCAAAGGGGGGCTGCCCCTCCCGCCGGCGACGGCGTGAGTGCAGCTGGCCATATGCTGGAAAACCCGGTGTATTCATCGGTACTCGTTCATTGCGTGTCACGCCCAATGGGTAGTGACGGGGAATGAGCAGTGACAATTCGATGACGTGTGACGCGCAAACGTCACGCCGGAAAATCAGCAGGAAAGACTTGAGGACCATTGGTTCTCGAGAATCCTCAGAGACCATACGCCAGCCATCTCCTGGTGGAGATGAAGAGATGGTCCGGACCCTATGGCGACATAGGGAGGTCGGCAGAAATGACCGGCCCACCTGTCGAGCATCGTGCACTCGATATAGGTCTTAAGTAACAGATCCAGCGAAATTCCTTGTCGGGTAAGTTCCGACCTGCACGAATGGCGTAACGACTTGGGTACTGTCTCAACCAGAGACTCGGCGAAATTGCAGTGTGAGTAAAGATGCTCACTACCTGCGGCAGGACGGAAAGACCCCGGAACCTTTACTGTAGCTTGACATTGGTGTCTGGCATGTGATGTGCAGGATAGGTGGGAGGCTGAGAAGCGGAGGCGCAAGCTTTCGTGGAGCCAACCTTGAAATACCACCCTTCTCATGACGGCCATCTAACTTCGGTCCGTAATCCGGATCAGGGACAGTGTCTGGCGGGCAGTTTCACTGGGGCGGTGGCCTCCTAAAGAGTAACGGAGGCGCCCAAAGGTCCCCTCAGTCTGGTCGGCAATCAGACGGCGAGTGTAAATGCACAAGGGGGCTTGACTGCGAGACCTACAGGTCGAGCAGGGACGAAAGTCGGGATTAGTGATCCCATGGTGGCACGTGGGTGCGCCATGGCTCAACGGCTAAAAGGTACTCCGGGGATAACAGGCTTATACCCCCCAAGAGTCCATATCGACGGGGGTGTTTGGCACCTCGATGTCGGCTCGTCGCATCCTGGGGCTGGAGCAGGTCCCAAGGGTCGGGCTGTTCGCCCGTTAAAGCGGCACGCGAGCTGGGTTCAGAACGTCGTGAGACAGTAAGACCATTGCTGTCTATAAATTCGGCTATATGCTGGAAATCCCGTGTATCCGACTGGTACTCGTTCATGTCACACCCGACACATAGGGTTGAGACATGAACAGTGACAATCCGGTCGGTGCGGAAAATCAGCAGGGAAGGCTGGAGTCCTACCTAAGTGGATTCGCCGATGGAGAAGGAACATTCTCGGTTGGGGTCACGCGACGACCCGATCTGGAGAATGGTTTCCAACTCGTTCCTGAGTTTCGAGTGAGTCAGAACGCCGAGCGCGCCAGTGTGCTCTCGGTTTTCAAAGACACACTCGGCTGTGGAGCGATCCGCCAAAACGACCGGCAACGGCGGGCGGATCGAACCCTGGTCTTCGTCGTAAGGACGGAGATCTGATCTCAAGGACAGAGTCATACCTTTTTCATCCGTAATCCACTGATCTCCAACAAGGGAGACACTTTCGAGCTATTCGCCACCATCGTTGAAGCGATGGACAAAGGCGAACACCTCAACCGCCAAGGATTTGAGCGGTTGGTACGCCTCGCGTTCAGAATGAATGGCGATGGACGTTTATCGAAAGTGGTCCCTGGCGGAGGTGTTAGGAACCCAGAACCCTCAGAGACTATACGCCGAACACCTATCCCAGGATGGGTGAAGATATAGTCCGAGCTGTATGGCGACATACAGAGTCAGGCAGAAATGACCTGGCCACTGCTCACCCGAAGTGAGCGGTAGTAACAATACTGTCGGTCCCTATCCGCCGCAGGCGCAGGAGATTTGAAGGGAGCTGCCCCTAGTACGAGAGGACCGGGTTGGACGTACCTCTGGTGTGCGAGTTGTACTGCCAAGTGCACGGCTCGTTGGCTATGTACGGAAGGGATAAGCGCTGAAAGCATCTAAGTGCGAAGCCCACCCTAAGATGAGATCTCCCACCCGTAAGGGTTAAGGCCCCTGGTAGATGACCAGGTTGATAGGCCGGACGTGTAAGCACAGCAATGTGTTCAGCGGACCGGTACTAATAGGCCGAGGGCTTGGATAAAGAGTCCTAGATGGTTTTGTGCTCGCTATGGAGTGCTCGGGTTGCCCGACACTTGTACATTTGTCCGGTGGCGAAAGCGATGGGGCCCCACCCGTTCCCATTCCGAACACGGAAGTGAAACCTGTCAGCGCCGATGGTACTTGGGGAGTAGTCCCCTGGGAGAGTAGGTCACTGCCGGGCAGTAAACGTCGAAGGGTCGCTGACTAGCGTTGGCGGCCCTTCTCTCACGTAGGAGACGTGGTGTCTCGCCAGTCTGACAACAATCACAAGTCGAACAGGTCCCGCGGCCCCAGCCACGGAGGTCAGCAACAGCGTCGACACCGGACCATCACCTCGGTCACTTCGGGGCAGCTACCCAAGTGGGTGCGTGAGGACATCGTCCGCTCCACACCGAAGGCTCGTCGTGAACCCGCGTTGGGACACCTCTCCAAGGGGATGGAGCAGTTCGCCGACGAGCGGTATGCGGCAGCCCTCCCCGAGCTCCGTAGTGCCAAAGAACTCTCGCCCCGCTCCTCGACGATCCGGGAGCTGTTGGGTCTCTCCGCCTACAGGTCGGGGCGATGGGAGGAGGCTCTGCGTGAACTCCGCACATTTCGACGCATTACAGGGGATCTGATCCACATGCCGGTCGAAATGGACTGCCTGCGGGCCCTCGGCCGCAAAGAAGACGTCACGAAAACCTGGGACCGGATCCAAGAGCACGACATCTCGGCAACGGTCTCCAACGAGGCTCGCGTGGTCTATGCATCCTTTCTCATCGATGAGGGGAAGGCAAGGGAGGCCTGGCCCATCATCAAGCCGGGGCGTCTCATTGCCTCACCATCGCCAGGTGAGGTTCGTCGGTGGTACGTCGCCGCCAAGGTCGCTTTTGCAGCCGGCGACAAGGATGCCGCCCGTCGTCTTGTCGCGGCTCTCGATGAGCAGGAGCCCGACTTCGAAGGCGTTGACGAGCTCCGCCAGGCTCTGGACTAGAGAACCTGTCTCAGGGGCCTGACAGACTCCGGGTGGCCGCACTTCCCCGATGATTTAGGGGAGAGTGCAATGACCGTCAGTCCGTTAGACCTCAATGTGGTGGTTCTCTGTGGTCGTCTGGCCGCAGATCCAGAGTTGAGGGTTTTTGATTCCGGAACCCGCTTGATTCGATATCTGGTAACCGTCGGTGTGGCCCATCCCCGGCGGCGCCTCGATGTGATCCCGGTGACCCTTTGGGACCCACCAGATGACCTTGTTGACCATCCAGGGCTCAAGGGAGAGAGAGTTCACGTTTGCGGATCGGTCCAGCGGCGCTTCTGGGAGAGTCCAGATGGGGGAAGGAGTCGTATTGAGGTGGTCGCCGCACAGGTGACCTTCAGAACTGTGGAGGATCTCGAGCAGGTTGCGGCCGAATAGCACCCTGGCGCCTGACGAAAGCGAAGGTCCACGGTGAGTCTATTGTGGCGATTTGCCCCAGTTCCGCCGTCTGCTCGCGCCCCGATGGATCATCGCTCATTTCGTCGTGCTTCTGATCGTCATCCTTTTCGTCCGACTTGGGTTCTGGCAATTGGATCGGTTGGACGAGCGCCGTCTCGAGAACGCCGTAGGGGAAGCCAGGGCCTCGGATGATCCTGTTGACATTTCAGTGCTGCTCGATGCTGTCGGCGGCGATATCGAAACCCTCGAGTATCGACGGGCCCTGGCAACGGGTGTCTTCTCCTCCGAGGATGAAGTGCTGATCCGATCACAGGTTTACCTGGGTGCCGCAGGCTTCCACGTGATCACTCCTTTGGTCGGTGGGGGGGGCGAGGCGATCCTGGTCAATCGAGGGTGGGTGCCGCTTGGACTCGACCGGGTGCCGGTGACCGAGGCTTCACCACCATCGGGGGAAGTGACCGTCGAGGGTTGGGTGCACCTGTCTCAGGAGAAACCTCCTTTGGGGCCTGCCGACCCTGACGACGGCCGGCTGACGACCGCCAGCCGGGTCGACATCACCAGGATCCAGGAACAGACACCAACGTCGCTTGCTCCCGTTTATCTGGTCTCGATAGGGGAAAGAGGCGAAGAACTACCTGTACCGGTGAATCCCCCTACGTTCGATGACGACGGTCCCCATCTTGCCTATGCGATTCAGTGGTTTGCCTTCGCCTTGATCGGTCTTGTCGGGTACGTATTCCTGGCTCGCAGCCAGCTTGGGCGATCAGTCTGACGGGGAGGCCTTGGAGAGGCCCTCAACGACCTCATATCCACTCAGATCTATCAACTGGTTGGGATCCAGTCTGATTTTCGCCGAGCGGGAGCCACCACCAACGACCACCCAGTCGTTGTCCACGACGTTGCTATCGATCCATACAGGGAGATCATTGGGGAGGCCGAATATCGTCACACCACCGATTTCCTGACCTGTGAGCTCATGGGTCAGTTCGGCAGAGGCGAAGCTGACCTTCCTCACTCCAAGTCGACGCCTGACCATCCCGTTGACGTCAAGACGGTCGTTGGCCAACACGAGACACACAGCGTTGCGTCCCTCAGGTTTTCGTGATGCGACGACGATGGCGTTTGCCGACTTCTCCAGTGGTATCCCATATGCCTCGCAGAACGCAGCGGTGTCGGCCAACTCGGGATCACACGCCATCTCTTCGTACTCGATCAGGTTTGATTCGAGGTCCGAGATCACATTCGGGTCGGCCGGCATCGTCAAGCCTCCTTTGGCTCGGTCGCTTCGATGGCGGGACGGATACGTTCCAGGTATCGGTCCATTTTGTGTTCCTGGAACATCGCCCACGTCGACATCGTGCGGGTGTCTTCGATCCGATCAACGATCAGCATTCCGTTCAGATGATCGATCTCGTGCTGGACGGTCCCTGCGGTCAACCCTCGGTAGGTTCGCGCGAAATGGTTTCCATCTCTATCGAGGGCGCCCACGTCGATGTTCATTTGTCGGGGGAGGTCGCCCCTTATCGGGACGCTCAGACAGCCCTCATTATTGAGATAGATGGCATCGTCGATGAAGCTGAGCTCAGGGTTCACCAGAACGGTCAATGGGATGGGCGGTTTGTAGGGATATCGGTCATTGCTCTCGAGTCCGATGACGCAGATTCGAAGTGAGACGCCGACCTGATTCGCCGCGATTCCGGCGCCCTCGGCGTCACGCATAGTTTCGATCATGTCGTCGATCAGAGTCTGCACCTCGGAAGATGACAGCTCATCGGCGGAGACTGGCTCACAACTTCGGCGGAGAACCGGATGACCGATCTGAGGAATGGCCCTGATCACATCCACACCCTTTTGATGGCCTGATCGATGTCGCTCAACGTCGGCAGGCCGAAACCGACCCGATTGGTGACAAGCATCTCTCCGCTTACGACGACGTCGGTGACGGCGGAACGGGTCGACGACATCACGATCGACGTCACGCCTGAATCCAAATCCAATCCGGCGAGATCAAGGGATCTGTCGTCGAGAACGACGAAGTCTGCGAGAGAACCCGCCTCGATCCGTCCTGTCTCTGGCCAGCCCAACGCGTTGGCACCCCCGGCGGTGGCGGCATCTAGCAGCGACGCCGGATCATGTATGGCGCGCCGGCCCAAACGTAGACGGTCGTGTTGCTCAATCCGTTTCGCCTCCTCCAGGATGTCGATGGTGGCGTTGGAATCTGACCCCAGACTCAACCGAACTCCGGCTTCCTGGTATTCGATGCCGGGGCCGATCCCATCTCCGAGATCTGCCTCGGTCGTGGGACAGAAACACACACCCGCGCCCGACTCGGCTATGAGCCTCCGATCATTGTCGGTGGTGTGGGTCGCATGGATGAGCGTGGTGTTTTCGTTCAGATATCGATGACGGTGGAGCAACTCGATTGGAGTGACACCGTGAGCTGCCAGACAGGCCTCGTTTTCGGCTGGTTGCTCAGACACGTGGATGTGTAGGGGAGCGGACAACTCCGAAGCCACGCCGGCGATCGCTTCGAGATCACCGGTGGTGACTGCTCTTACGCTGTGAGCCGCAACGGCAAGCCGCGCCAGGGGATTTGCCCCCAGGCGACTCGCCATGTCGTGAACACGTTGTGACCATGACTCGATGTCACCATCGGAGAACCGAGTCTGTTCCTGCAATGGGGGAGTGCCGTTCATATCCGATGCGAGGTAGGCGGCATCGATGAGTGTGATGCGTATGCCCACGTCCATGGCGGCTGACACGACGGCCTCGCTCATCGCGTTTGGATCGGTAAATGACTCGCCGTTCGGCCGGTGATGCACGTAGTGAAACTCACCGACAAGAGTTATTCCAGAAAGCAACATCTCGGCATAGACCGCCCGGGCGAGGTCGTAGTAAGTCTCTGGAGTCAGACGACCCGCCAGTTGGTACATTGGCCGTCTCCAGGCCCAGAAGTCACCTCCGGCCTGATGTGTACGCCCTCTGAGCGCCCGGTGGAAGGCGTGGGAGTGCGCGGTGACGAGGCCAGGAAAGACGAGGCCGGTAAGACGGCGATCGAACTCGCCGTCGTACCCGGTCCCAACAGCAGTGATGGTATCGCCCTGTGTCTCGATGAGAACATCACTAACCAGGGCGTCGCCTCCGAGCCAGGCGGTGTCGGCTTTCCATCGGGTCGTCCCGGGCATGGGTGTGAAGCCTAGGAAAGAGGAGGCACGACTAGGCCATGCCTTCCAGAGCTGAAATCATGAGTCAGTACCGCCGGGTGGACATGCGGGGAGAATCGGTGGGGTGGGTACGACCGCCTTCCGTTCACAGAGGCGTCGGTCACAGTTGTCAGCATGTCGAAAGCCGGTTTTAGCGACTTACGGCGTATGTAGCTCGTCAGCTGGAGTGCTCGACCTCAGGCTCATGCTCATGCTCATGCTCATGCTCATGCTCGAGAGCATTCTCCTGCTGGGTCATCTGGGCCCGCACGTCTTCCATGTCGGTCTCTTTGACCTTATCGACGAGATCTTCAAATGCATGGCCGGGGAGGGCTCCTGGCTGAGAATACAGGACGATCTGGTCACGGAATACCATCAGGGTGGGGATGGAGCGGATACCAAACTGCATTGCAAGCTCTTGCTCGGCCTCGGTGTCAACCTTGGCGAAGACGATCCCCTCGTGCTTCTCGGACGCATCTTCGAAGACGGGAGCGAATGAGCGGCAGGGACCACACCATTCAGCCCAGAAGTCAACGATGACCGTGTCATTGTCACGAACCGTCTGATCGAATGTGTCTTTGGTGAGGGCGACTGTGGCCATCTCTATGAACCTTTCCTGGCAAAGGGATTCTGGAGGTGCAACCTGTGGGGGATTGCGGTTTATTCCTCAGACAACTGGATGTCGGGCCAATTCTGGGGTCCGAGCCCCGATCTCCAAGCGCCCATAATCCACGTTATGTCAAGTTAGATCATAACGTGGATCTGGATGCGGGTGCAGAGGAGTGATCCTCCAGTTCCCCGACGGACATAGGGAGGCCCTCTTGGAGATCTACGACGGCCCGGGCACTCAAAACTTCGTGGGACTGAGTCTCCAGTTCCGCGTCGACAACCTGGAGTCATTCATCGCGAATCTGCCCGCCGGTGTCTCCTTCCAAGGGCCCGATCAGCGGCCTTGGGGATCTACCTATCTGTACCTGCGAGATCCCAACGGCATTCAAGTGATTGTCTACGAGGGTGGGTGGTGACTCTCGCAACATTGATTGGATCACAACGCGCTCGGCCACGAGTTCACTAAGCCGATCGATCCTCCGCCCTGAGCAGGATGAGCACAACCGCCACCGGCAAGCCGGCCCATACGTGCAGGGGCTGTATGTGGGAAGTGTCGTCTTTGAGAGTGTGGGATCAGGGTGTCATACCGAACCATTGATCGAGCACTATTGGCCAGGCCTCCTCAGTTACGGGTTCTTCGACCCAGATGCCGTCACGGCGGAACTTGAGCTGATCCCGAAGCAATGTCACCCGGTCAGGGCCCCCGTCGAGCAAACGAGTAGCAAAGGGGCTTTTGGTCCAATGCAGGCTGGGGTCGGTTTGAAGCCGTTGTGAAGGGTTATCGAAGTCGGTGGTTTCGTATGTATTCGAGTCGAACCGATATTGAGGTTCGCCGTCGCCGTCCGACCTATACGCGATCAACGTCGTCTCGTCACCATTCAAAACAAACCCGAACTCACCAACCCCTCCATCATGAGGACCCGTCGAGTCGAGGGGCAGGGGACGGATGAAAGAATCACCGAAGCCGACATCCACGAGATAGTGGCGATCCAACGTGACGTTGATGGTCAGATGATCAGGAACCGTGGATACCTCATCGGACAGCAACACAGTGGCTCCGAGCCTTTTCACAACGAAGCCAAGCTCTTCCAATAGGACAGCGAAGGCACCGTTGAGCTCGTAACACCAGCCCCCTCGACCCCTGGCCACGATCTTGGGAACTGACCATTCAACACCCGTATCAACACCACGATGATGGAACACATCAAGGTTTTCAAATGGCACACAAGACATATGCGCACGCTGCAACCGTTCCAAGCCATCAACGGAAGCTTCCACACCCTCGGACAGTCCGATCCGCTTCAGATACGCACCAACATCCACGACGATATTCTGACAGACGACACCATCACATCCGAGCGGACAGAGCCGCCCACATTGTTAGATGCCCGGCTAGTGGGTGACTCCTGCTGCGGTTCGCCATTGTTGGTCGGTTCTGGCTTCTGTGGCTGCCATGGCTGCTTGCGACTGGTTGTCTGTGAGGTTCTCTACGAGGCAGAATTCGTTGCCGAATGGGTCTTGCATGACTGCCCAGTCAATAAGCGGTCGATGATCACCACGTGATCCGGGTCTGGGGTAGAGGCTTGGTGGCTTTTTGACCCTGCCGCCGAGTTCGATGATTTCTTCTATCGCTCGGTCGATGCCGTTGTTTGGTGTGATGTCGATGTGAACTTGATTGGGACTCTCGGCTGTTGGTGCCTGAATGTCTAGTGGGGAATTGTCAACACGTTGCAGGATGATCTCGTGTTTCCACGGGTCCTTTGTGCCCAAATACCCGAGCCAGTCATGCCACCCAGTTTCTGATCCGATGACCTCGAGTCCGGTGACTTCCCCCCGGAACTTGTAGGCGAGTGCTAGGTCGGTGACGTTGATGACAACACAACGAAGTGTTCCAACACCCATAGCCTTTTAACTCCTTTCTTGATACCCGGACCCGGTTCCTCTGATCCGCGTCCCTGGAAGCAACATACAACATGGTGAACCGCCCCGTCTTCTGTGGAGACTCCACCCCAGAGACCACAGCAATCATCGGCGGCCTGATGCTTTCTCCAAATGAGGGTCAGTGTCGGAACGCGAAGGCACCGGACACTCTTGTAGGACATCCGGGTGCTGGTGTCGGAGAAAAGACTCGAATCTTCACGGGCAAAATGCGGCCCACTAGGCCCTCAACCTCGTAGCGCACTCCTCTGGGTTGCGTTTTGGCGGCCGTCGCGGGCATAGGCATCGATATCGCCCGCTGTAGCGTCGGAAACATGGGAGCCGCGGCAGACTGTGAATCCATCGGTGATGGCCTGCTCCGACAGCCGGTCAACTCGATCACCACCCTTGCGTTCGTGGCCGCAGGTCTCTGGATACTGACTCGCCGCCCAGACCGTCGTTGGGTGGGCATAGCGGTGATCGCGACCGGCATCGGGTCATTGCTCTTCCACGGGCCGATGCCGGCTGGGGCGGAATGGGCCCATGACGTCACCCTCGCCTGGCTGCTGCTGGTCGTAGCCGGAACAGGGACCAGGTGGGAAAAAACCACCCATGTCTCCGGTTTTCTGGTGCTGGGAGTGCTATTCGCTCTCCTCCCGGCAATCGGCGATCCGGTCGCCGTGGTAATCACAGTGATTGCTGTCGGGGTCAGAATCCGACTCGATCGATCGTCGCACACGTGGGGCGCGTTGTCCCTACTCGCGGCCTCGGCGATCGTTGGCCGTCTCGGCGCCACTGGCTGGCCATTATGTGATCCGGGCTCGATACTCCAAACCCATGGGCTGTGGCACGTGAGCGCGGCGGCCGCCGTTGTCTGGTGGGCGACCGGCGCCGACTCGTCTTCTGCGTCAGCTCACACTCACGCGTCCTAGTGTGATTTTCTCTGGCACCTCAGCCTTGTCTCGACGTGCGGATACCTCCTAGTCACGAATCTGATCTGAAGGTGAATGGAACGACGTCTGAGGAACTAGCCGAGCGAAGGCAGTCGACTCGGGAGATTGGCCAGCCCGAGGTCGTCACGATCTACTGACCATCTGGGTGCAACCACATTGCCTCTGTGGGGTTCTCATCAGCGACGGGACGAACTGATAAGGAGATGTCCGGAATGACCACCGACTATGTCAAGGCCTACAGAAACGAGCGCATGGCCCACGCACATATGAAGCGGCAACAGCGTGAAGCTGTCCGGGTGAACGGGGCCAACAGAATCGTCTCTGCCGACCACCCGATCCGCACTACCGCCGGCAATCGGCTGATCAAAATTGGAGAGCGCCTCTCCAGGACGCCATCGCCAATGTCATCAACCATCAACGACATGGTGTGAATCTCTGACAATGAGATAGCTCTCTGGTTACTACCCCGGCGGCTCCGAAAGTTTATCGATCCCGCTCGACCACCTGATCCACATCGCTGTTGTGTAGATGCAGGTATCAGGCGCTCACCAGGACGGTGACGAGCTCAGCGATTCGATCGGTGGCCGCGCTCGCCACATCCAGGACCTCAGCGTGGCTTATCTCGCTGGCCATCCCTGCTGCGAGATTCGTCACCAGCGAGATTCCTGCGACCTCCGCGCCGAGGTGCTTCGCCGCGATCGCCTCGAGCACAGTTGACATCCCGACGAGGTCGGCACCCATTCCTCTCAACGCGTCGATCTCGGCAGGAGTCTCGTAGGCCCCGCCCATGAGCCCGGCGTATACACCTTCGGTGAGAGACGGATCGTGGGACCGGGCAGCCGCCCGCAGCTGAGCCGAGTAGATCTCGGTGAGGTCAACGAACCGTCCGGCGAACGGCGGCGGCGGGACGACGCCGATCATTGGTGTGGTGCCGGTGAGATTCAACTGGTCGCGGAGCAGCACCGGTGTGCCTGGTTGGTTCTCACGTCGCAACGATCCCGCTGCATTGGTCAGGATTACGCGTTCGCAACCAGCCAGGACGGCCGATCGCACGACGTGCACCACCGTTGCTGGAGTGTGCCCCTCATAGAGGTGGCTTCGACCGCCGATCAGCAGGGCAACTCGATTCTCGAGCTCGACTGCCCGGATCATGCCGCTATGGCCGGTCACCGTCGGCGGGACAGCGCCGGGCAAGTCGGCCAAATCCATTGTGCTTCGAGGGATTCCCATCCTCTCCCCCACGTTCGACCATCCAGACCCAAGCACGACCACCACATCCAACGATGACCCCAGTGCGTTGGTGATGGCCCTGGAGGCCGTGTCAGCCAATTCATATGGGTTGTCGCGCGAAATCACAGTTCACCTCCTGGGTTTCTGACTGTGGAGAACAGACATTATCGGCTGCTGTCCATCGTCTGCCATGGTGTGAGAACAGGCGGACCACTCCCCCGGTGCCGGGTCTCATGAGTGTCTTTCGGTGACACCCGTCAGACATATGGCATCGACTACTCGATGCGTCCTCCCCAATTTGGCTAAGAGGCAGCCGGCCGTAGCCTCTTTGACCTATGACGAGCAACGATTCCGAGGCACCCGAGCGTCAGAACGTTGCGACGATGGGTCAAAGCTGGTATCTGATCGGCCGGCAACTGCGAAGGGCCCCCCGGGAGTTCGCTGTCGGTGGTGCAGGAGCAATCTTGTTCGCCGCCATGACAATCGTCTCGTCTTTCGTGATCGGATGGATCATGGACTCGGTGCTGTTGCCGGCCGTCGAGGCCGGTGAGGTTGCCTCCGCAACCTTGGCGGGAGCCGCTGCGCTCGTCATCGCTGTTTCGATTGCACGAGCAGCTGGGATCACCCTGCGTCGTATGGGCGCCTACTTCGCCCAACATCGAATCCAGTACCGGGACCGGGTCGACGTCACCAATCGGTATCTGGATCTTCCCGTCGAATGGCATCGTCGCCATTCCACCGGACAGTTGTTGGCCAATGTCAACGAGGACGTCGAAGCCGCCTCATTCGTTGCTGCTCCCCTACCGATGGCCTTTGGGGTCATCATCATGCTCGTCGTCACGGCGATTCTTCTCCTTCTCACTGATCCCTTTCTGGCGCTGATCGGCTTTTCGGTAGGCCCGGCGCTGATGATCGTCAATTACACGTTCCAGCGAAGGATGAGGGCTGTTGCGGCCAAGGCCCAGCGGCTCCGCGCCGAGGTTGCCGACATCGCCCATGAGTCATTCGATGCGGCTCTAGTCGTCAAGACTCTGGGCCGTGAGGATGCGGAGGTGGGTCGTTTCGGGGAGAGATCCGACGCCCTGAGGGACCGCATGGTCGAGGTCGGTCGTCTGAGGGCGGTCTTTGACCCGGTGATCGAGGCACTACCCAGCATCGGCATATTGGCTGTCCTCGCTGTCGGCGCATGGAGGGTCGATCAAGGAGTCCTCACCACTGGATCCCTCATAGCCTTCGCCTATCTCTTCAGCCTCGTCGCACTTCCAATGCGAGTCTTCGGGTGGCTGCTCGGTGAAATTCCTCGGTCGGTAGCAGGGCTGGAGCGGGTGGAGGCTGTCCTCAACGAGGAGGCTCGTTTTGAGTACGGGGTTCACGGGACGTCCGAGAAGGGTGGCGCGGAAGCCTCCGCGGAGTCGGTGGGATACCTGTATGCGGATACCGAGCACGAAGACCTCTCCGCCACCGGTGGGAGTACCGAAAGCCTGATGAGGGATGACGAGCTTCGCGGCATCGAGTCGGTCACGCTCAATGTCAGCGCCGGTACCAGGGTTGCCCTTGTTGGCCCCACCGGGTCTGGTAAATCAACCGTGGCCCATTTGTTGGTGAGACTCTTTGACCCGGAGAAGGGTGAGATCTGTCTTGACGGCCGTGGCCTGGTCGATCTAGACCGGTCGGCACTAGCCGAATCGGTGAGCGTCGTCTTCCAGGAGACTTTCCTCTTCAACGACTCTGTCTATCACAACATCACGCTGGGCGAGCCCTTCAACGAGTCCGACGTGATCGCGGCGGCCGAACTCGCCCAAGCCGACGATTTCATCATGGAGCTTCCCAATGGATACGCCACGGTTGTCGGTGAGCGTGGGGCCTCGCTTTCCGGTGGACAGAGACAACGTATCGCCATCGCCCGCGCCCTGGTGCGGGAGCCGAGACTTCTCGTCCTGGACGACGCCACCTCTGCTGTCGATCCGGCCGTCGAGAGTGCGATCCTCGACGGTTTGGAGCAGTTGGACACCAGCGTGGTGATTGTCGCCTATCGACGCTCCTCCATAGTGCTTGCCGATGAGGTGATTTACATCGAGGACGGCCGCGTCATCGACCGCGGCACCCACGAGGAGCTTTACAGGTCCCTTCCCGCCTATCGGAGCCTCATCGATGCCTACGACCAGATAGAGGAGCCGGCGTGACCGCCGGAGCTGCCGTCGACACCGCCTCGACGGAGGACACCAAAAAGGGTGCTGTTGCCACCATCCGACGAGGTCTGAGTCTTTCCCCCGAGCTTCGTCGAGGGCTTGCCGGGACCATTGGCATCGCCCTGGTGGCGACTGCGGGCAGAGTGATTGTTCCGATCGCCATCCAGCAGATAATCGATGGCGGCCTGGAGGACGGGGCGATCGACATCGGCTTCGTCGTCCAGATGACCCTCATCGCGCTGGTAGCGGTGCTGATCACGGCCGGCGCCACCGGGTGGATGCACCTTCGTTTGGCACGCGTCGCCGAAACCGCCCTATCGGGTCTTCGTATCCGCGCTTTCCGACACATCCATGATCTGTCGATGCTCCACCAGGCCTCCGAGCAGAGAGGCGTGCTCGTTTCGCGGGTCACCTCCGATGTTGACCAGATCAGCCGTTTCATGCAGTGGGCCGGTCTCATGATCATCATCAATGGTGGCCAGGCCATTCTGGCCCTCATTGTCATGCTCGTGCTCTCGGTACCGCTCGGTCTGATTGTCCTCGCCCTCGTGCCGTTCATCGTTCTGATGATTCGCTGGTTCCAGAGCAGGCTGGAGGTCGCCTATCTCATAGTGCGCGAGCGGGTCGGCCACATGCTTGCCCTCCTAGCGGAGACAGTGGTTGGTGCACCCGTGATACGCGCGTATGGCATTGAGTCAGGGACCCGCCAGCGTCTCGAGGAGGCGATCGAGAGCCATCGGAGTGCTGCCGTCAAAGCCGGGCGGTTGTCAGCTTCATTCTCGGGTGGAGGTGAAATCTCATCTTCGGTTGTCGTCGCCGGTGTCCTGGTGGTGGGCACGGTCATGGCGGCTCAGGGATCCACCACCGTCGGCACCGTTGTTGCGTTCCTCTTCCTCGTCCAATTATTCGTTCAGCCGGTCCAGATCATGGGCGAAGCCGTGAATGAGGCACAGACGGCGGTAGCCGGCTGGCGGCGAGTTCTCGACATACTTGACATCGCCCCTGACGTTGCCGATCCCGGGCCGAATGGTGTGGATCTGCCACACGAGGCGGTCGGGGTGCACTTCGACCGGGTGACGTTTCGCTATCCGCAGCCGGGCCAGATGGCAGCCGACGCGACGGCATCGCCTGCGCTGCGTGACACCACGATCGTGATACCTCCCGAGCAAAGAGTCGCGATTGTGGGCGAGACCGGGTCGGGTAAGACGACTTTCGCCAAGCTTCTCTCCAGACTGATGGATCCCACCGAGGGCAAGGTGCTGATCGGGAATGTAGATGTTCGCACCCTCAGGTTTGCCTCGCTTCGTGACCGGGTGGTGATGGTGCCGCAAGAGGGAGTTCTCTTCCGGGGCTCGATTGCGGACAACGTTCGGATGGGACGCCCCGATGCCACCGAGGAAGACCTGGTCGCTGTCTTCGACCATCTCGGTCTCGGTGAATGGCTCAACGAGTTGGCAACCGGCCTCGACACCCCGGTTGGAGAACGCGGTAGTGCTCTTTCTGTGGGTGAGCGCCAACTGGTCACACTGGTGCGAGCTGCGATTGCGGACCCCGACCTACTCATCCTTGATGAAGCGACGTCGGCAGTCGATCCGGTGACGGAGGTTCGGATAAGCCAGGCGCTCAACGAGCTCATGGCAGGCCGGACGGTGGTGACGATTGCCCATCGGTTGTCTACGGCAGAGGCCGCTGATCGGATTCTGGTATTCGATAAAGGAGAAATCGTCCAGGACGGCACCCATGCCCAGCTCAAGGCCGACGGAGGGGTGTACGGCAGGTTGTACAGCTCCTGGGAGCGGAGGACGTCGAAGTAGCCTTTGCCAGAGGTTCCGGGTCTCGCTTATTGCCCGTTGCTCTCTGTGCTGACGAGAGTGAGAGTCCCGCAACGAAGACCACGGTCAACCAGATTGGATGGCCCATCAACGGCCCAGGTCCGGGTCGGTGCAGACATCTTGCCCCACCCCTGGTTCGGGGTCGAACACCCTTCCTTCGATAAAGCCGGATCCCTGGCTGTCGGATTGCAGATACTCGGAGATTGCTTGTGCGATCGCCCCGGCGGCGACGGCGACATACATCGGATCTTGATGAAGCTCGGCCTCAGCGAGGTTGGAGATGTAGCCGAGCTCGATCAGGGCAGTGGGTGTCTGCGGATGGCGAATAATCCCGTAGGCATCGTCACCGCGACTATTGAGAACGGTCATCACACCGGCATCGTCCGCTGCAACCCAAACGACGTCGAATACATCAAGCGCCTGCATCGAACGTTTCCAGAGAAGACCTCCAAGACGTCGGGACGAGGAGGAGTTGGCCTGAATGACCACCTCAACACCGGGAATCGGTGACGGCCCTGGACTCGGTGAGTTGTGATGGATCGACACCATCACTTCGGCATCGAGGCTGTCGGCGAGTTGGGCCCGTACGTTGAGAGGAGAGGCGTAGTCCCCCGAACGTGTCAAAACCGCCGAAATGCCCTGTTCCAAGAGGAGTTGTTCGACGGCCTGGGCCACCAATAGGTTGATCTCCCTCTCGGCCACACCGGTCGAAGCCACCGCGCCGGTGTCCACCGGTCCTCCGTGGCCGGGGTCGATGACAACGGTTGTTGTCCCAAAAGCCACACCGTCCTCTATCACCATTTCGTTTCCACACGGTGTCAGCACCTGGTAGCCGAGGGGTCTGGACTCCAGGATGGCGACGGGCACTCCGGTGGTGGTGAGGAGTCCCAGGGGGTTGGTGGGCAGAGTCGATGCGGGTGGTCCGCTCGTCGAGGTCGACTGCTGGACAGTCGATGTGGTCGAAGATGTGCTGCTGGCCGCGAATGTAGATGAGATTGTCGACACGGTCGTCTGGTCCGTGGTCACGGTCCCGGTA
>SMXW01000029.1 GCA_004356805.1 Acidobacteriota bacterium
GTCAGAAGACGCTCGGAGCACCGCATGAGGAAGTCGGCCGCTTCCGCGGCGAAGGCCGCCGTTGCGAGGATGCCGCGGTACGTGATCGGCCAATCTGCCGGGTCCTCCCCTCTGAGTATTCGGGCGACAACAGCGACCTGTTCTGGCGTGGTGAGTGGTTTCGGGCGATCACCTTCGGATCCCCTCTCCAGAAGTCGAAGAGCAAGACTGTGGAAGGTCGTGGTGTCAACGGGCACGCCCGTAGCACCCAGCGCCGATTCGATTCGTCTACCCAGGTCGGCCGAGGCCCTTCTGGAGAAACACAGCACGACGATCTCGTCCCGTCGGGCGTGACCCTTGGTCACCAGGTGTTTTGCCCGGCGGACCAGGAACTCGGTCTTTCCCGTTCCCGGCCCCGCCACGACGATCTGATGACCGTCTATGTCATGGACAGCATGGTCCCACGCCCCAGGCTCGACTCGAATCTCCCTTACGTCCACGTGACGATCGTAGAGCTAGGCGGCAGCTGGGAGTGAGGTCTCGGACTCAACCACCAACGCGGTTTCGATGCCGTACGTGCGCAAGTAGGAAACCGGGTCGGCAAAGATGGCCTCGGAAGCGGACTGTGTCGCAGGATCGATCGCCTGCGTTGATGTCGATGTGCTCATACCGACAACGTACGACCTTGGTGTGACAGATTCGGAGGAGTCCTTACCCCTGGGGAGCCGACGGCATAGGATGCTCCGGCGCAGCATTCAACGGAGGCCTGATTGGAAGCCGGACGCGAATTCGACTCACCGATGTATCACGAGGCGGTCGCCCAGTTCGACCGGGCGGCGACCCTGATGGGACTAGACGACAACGTCACCGGACGGCTTCGCAGTCCGCAGAGGTCCATGATTGTGAGTTTTCCCTTTCGGCATGACGACTACACCGAGGTCGAGACGATCTTCGGATATCGAGTTCAGCATCTGACGACGATGGGGCCCACAAAGGGTGGGATTCGTTTTGCTCCCGACGTCGATCTTGGCGAGATTTCGGCACTGGCCATGTTGATGACCTGGAAGTGCTCCATCGTGGGCGTTCCATTCGGAGGCGCCAAGGGTGGGGTCCGGATCAACCCGCTTGAACTGTCCCGGGCCGAACTGCAACGTGTGACCCGTCGATACACGATGGAGATCATCAATGTGATCGGCCCAGAACAAGACATTCCAGCCCCTGATCTGGGGACCAACGAGCAGGTGATGGCATGGATGATGGACACCTACTCCCAGCATGTCGGGCATTCGGTTCCCGCCGTAGTCACCGGAAAGCCCCCCGCCCTGGGGGGGAGCATCGCCCGACGCGAGGCGACCGGTCGCGGGCTGATGTTCCTGCTTCCTCGGGCCGCCTCGGAGGTCGATCTGGATCCGGTGGGAGTCTCGGTGGCGATTCACGGGTTCGGGAACGTCGGTCGGTATGCGGCGATTGCCGGCCAGCAGATGGAGGCCAAGATTGTGGCGGTGTCCGACATCTCGGGCGGGATTTACAACCACGATGGGCTGGACGTAGAGGCTGTGGCCAAGTGGGTCGATGAGAACCGCTTCCTCGAGGGATACCCCGATGCCGACTCCATCGACGGGGACTCGATCTTCACGCTCGATGTCGATATCCTCGTCCCGGCCGCCATCCAGGGAGTCATCAACAAAGACAACGCGAGTGACATCACCGCGAAAGTCATCATCGAGGGCGCCAACAACCCGACAACCCTCGAGGCCGACGACATCCTCCGCGAGCGAGACGTCTTTATCGTGCCCGACATCTTGGCTAATGCCGGTGGCGTTACGGTCTCCTACTTCGAGTGGGTGCAGGACGTGCAGAAGTACTTCTGGACCGAGAATGAAATAGTGGCGCGTCTCAGGGAGATCATGCTCACCGGTTACGAAGAGGTCCACGGGATCGCCGTCAGAGAGAAGGTGGACATGAGGACGGCGGCCCTCATGAAGGGGATCCAACGCGTGGCCGACGCCAAGTTGGTGAGAGGGATCTTCCCCTAAGCCCGGCTTCCCCAGGCGGGGCGACGATCGGCCCGGTCCGGTAGATGTCGAGCCACCCATCTCGCTTGCCTGCTCGAGTGGTCGTGGCAACATTTCGCCGAGTTGGTGGCTGATGGAATTATCATTACCGGTACAGGGTTAATTCGATGACCGAGCCGGAAAGGCCCCTTGTGTCGATTGCTGTCCTCCATGAACACCCCCAATGGAATGCGCCCCTGTTTGGCGAGTTGGATCGGCGGGGTCTCGAATGGTCCTCTATCGACGCTTCCATTCCCGAATTCGATCCGACGTTCGTTGGCAGCTGGGACGTCTTGGTCAACCGGATGAGTCCTTCGGCGTGGACCAGGGGTCACATGACTGCGATGCTCCTGACCCCCGAATTCCTCCGTAACGTCGAGTCGGCCGGAGTACCCGTTATCAACGGCTCGGCGTCATATGAGTTTGAGTTGTCCAAGAGGAAGCAGTTGGACTTGCTCAGACGGGAGCGGGTCCGTCATCCCGAGGGGCGTCCAATCTTGAACGCCGGTGAGATTCTCGGGGCGGCGATCGATCTGACCTTCCCTGTGTTGGTGAAGCCCAACATCGGCGGCAGCGGGGCTGGGATCACCGAGTATCAGACACCGACAGAGCTAGCCGCTGCGGTCGACGCAGGGTTGCTGGACGATCTCGGGCCCGACGGCACAGGTCTGGTACAGGAGAAGCTCGCGGCCCGGGGGAACTCGATCGTGAGAATTGAGATCCTCGGTGGAAAGTTCCTATACGCGATCCGGCTTCAACTGCAACCTGGGTCGTTCAACCTCTGTCCCGCCGACTACTGCGACCCGGCGCAAGGTATCACCGATGCCAGCGACCTCGTCAAGGGTTACACCCCTCCTGATCACCTCATCGACGAAGCGGCCCGCATCCTCGAAGCAACCAGCGCTGATCTCGGTGGCGTGGAATACCTGGTGAACGACCTCGATGGCGATGCCTACTTCTACGACATCAACGCCCTATCCAACTTCGTGGCGGATGCGCCCAATGTGGTCGGTTTCGACCCGTTTGTTCAACTGGCCGACTTCATCGAAGACCGGGCCAAGCGGCGAGTCCTAGCCTGACCTCCTCGGCATTTCTCCGTTGATGCCAAGGAAGGCGCCGATACCTGCACTGGCAATCATGGCGTCACGACCAATTCTGCGTCGCACTCCGCTCCGATGACCCCCACCCACAGTCTCCACTTTCTCAAACTTGGTTTGCCTGTAGGAGAGTGAATCGGCGTGCGGCAAGGCCCGCCCAGACCAACTCCAGCACCACGAACAGCCATGCACCGGTCAGCGCGCCGTACACGGCGGCCCCCAGGCAACCGACAGCAAAGGCAGCGACCCAGACAGCACCTCTGGATTCCAAGCCATAGGACACGACCATGATTGTGCCGGCAACAACGCCGAAGACGGTCAGCATGGTGTTGCGCGGGGACACGAAGCCACAACTTCGCATCCGCAGTCTTGCATGTCACCCAGCATGGAGATCATCACATCGAGCCGCTCCCGGCGTTCTGACAGCTCGGCCAGCTTGTCCTCTACGAGATCCCGCCAGCCACCTTGTGTGTCGTCGAGGAGGGTGCGGATCTCATCCAGGGAGAAACCGGCCTCTTGTGCTCGACGGATAAAGCTCACTCGGCCCACCGTGTCGGGATCGAAGCGTCGCTTTCCGCCAACCCGGGTGGTCGCGGTGATCACACCGATCTCGTCGTAGTAGCGGACCGCCGACACGGTGACGCCAGTGCTGTCGGCGACTTCGCCGATTGGCAGAAGGGCCACGGCGCTCATTGATTGCCCAGACCGGCCATGGCTTCGATCACCGGGCGAGCCGCAGGATTGTCCGCCGTCATCTCCAAGCGCACCTCGTCGTCGGAGCGCAACGTCGTGATAGACAGGAAGCCGCAGCATGACCTTTCCCGTGCTGCCAGGTCCTCGACGCTGTCAGCCCATTCAACATCGAAGGTCATCGCGGCGCCACCGTCGATCCTTGTGGCGGTGAGAGCGTGACGCTGTAGATCTGCCCACTCCAAACCTTGTCGGGCGGCATCTTTCGTCGTCAGCGAGCAAGCAATTGGGTCGTGCGTTTTGATCATGGAGACAACTCTACGACCTAGAGTCAACTTGAGGTCAAGCGAAATCTTGGAAAATCGCCACCGTCCCCGTCTCTTCTGCGTGTATCCACTCGGTGGGCCGTCACCGGTAAGGTCCCTCTTCCTCCAGACCTTGGAAAGAGTCAATGATTGTAAGAACCTGGCGAGGTTGGACTCGCCCTGAGGACACCGAGGCTTACGCCGAATACATTCTCGGCACCGGCATCGCCGAGTACAAAAAAAGGTCGGGCAACCAGGGTGCGTACCTGATCAGCCGACCAGACGGTGACCGCACCGAATTCCTTACGATCAGCTTCTGGGACAGCCACGATGCGATCGTCGCCTTTGCGGGAGAAGACATCGACCAGGCTGTCTTCTATCCCGAGGACGACAGATACCTCATCGACCGAGAGACCAGGGTCAAGCACTTCCACGTTCACTGATCCGCTCGTCCATCTTGCCGTTTTGCCTAGCAGGTGGGGTGATCGGTTGGACCGGTGACGGCCTGCCAAATTTCGGTGGCTTCTTCGGTGATTTGGTGGACGGTGAGGATGTCACCGGTGAGTTGGTTGTCTTCGACCCAGGTTTCGGCGTCGCTGCGGTTGTTGAAGAAGTTGACGAGTGGGCACCATTCTTCCCGCATGTTGCCTCCGTCGTAGCCACCGAGGATGAAGATGGTGCCCCCTCCTTGGGGTTGTCCATCAATGAATTCGATAGTGACTGTTGCGCCGGTGCGTGGGTCAGTGGAGCGGATTGTTCCGGTTGCTTCCAAGGCTCCGAGGATGCCCACGGCGTCGAGAGCGCACCATGTCCAACGCTTCTGCCCTCTGATGTCTAGCTCGTGGCCGCTGGGCTCGATGGTGAGTCCGGCGATTCCGAGTAGTCGACCTTGTTCGTCGAGTTGGACCCGGCCCGCGTTCCTGTTGAGCACTTCGCTGATCGTCTCCTGGTCGATATCGGCAGCCTCAGCCCAATCGTCCAACCCGACCGGGGTGCCGCGATCGAGGAGAAGCCTGAAGCCGGCCGTGCGCAGAGCAGCTACTTCAGGTGCGACTTCATGGGCTTTTACGTCGTCGAGGGCAGCGGTGGCGTCGGTCTGAACTGTGGGGACGGTGCAGCACGAGGCAGAGAGGTAATCGTCTTCTTGTGCTGACACCTCTGAATCATCAGCCTCGACGACTGCTGCCGCTGGTTCGGTGGCTGTCGGGACGCAGCAGTTCAAAAGCTGGTCGGTGGTGCCGGTGGCGATAGGCATTTGATACTCCTTACATCGAAGATATTCGATGGAATAATACATCGAGAAAATTCGATGTATTCCTTGAAGGAGTCCAAATGTCAAAGTTGAGGCCGATCACTTGTGAGTGCGACACCGAGGTCGCCTGCTGTACAGCTCTCAACACCGAGCCAATCGACATCGTCCAGGCCGAGGATCTGGCGGAAGCGTTCCACGCTTTGGGTGACCCCTATCGGATGGCAATTGTCCATCTGATCGCCGTCACCGGCGAGGCCGTGTGCGTGGTTGATGTGGAACGGCATTTCCCCGTTAGCCAGTCCACAGTCAGCTACCACCTGAAGACGTTGTTGGACGCCGGTGTGATCGATCGTGAGAAACGCAGCAAGTGGAACTACTACTCACTCAACCCCACTCGGCTCGGACACCTGACCGACGCTATCGCCAACTTCCGCGATCGGGCGACCGCCACCGTTTGAAAGGACACCCATGGATATCACCGTTCAACATTTCAACGACTGCCCCAACTGGCTCACCACCATCGAACGCATCGAACAGGTAGTCGAACAGACCGGCACCAACGCCACCGTACGACTCCAATTGATCACCACCCCCGAGGCCGCCGAGGCTCACAGTTTCCGGGGTTCACCCACTGTCCTCATTGACGGTTCCGACCCATTCGCCGACGCCGACGCACCAGTGGGTCTCTCATGCCGGGCCTACGCCACACCCGACGGTCTTGCTGGATCACCCACCATCGACCAGATCGCCGGAGCCATAACCCAGAGCAGTGGAGCTCACCGGTGACCACCGACACCATCCCCCAAGGAGACCTCCGTCTCCTCGAACATCCCACCGCCCTACAACTGCTCGAATCGGCCATACCAGCCAGAGTCGGATACATCGCCATCGACGGCACACCCCGAGTCACCCCAATGTGGTTCGCATGGAACGGAGACCAACTGGTCTTCGGAGCCGCCGGCAAGTCACCCAAGGTCAAAGCACTTCGAGCTAATCCACGCGTGGCCGTCACCATCGACACCAATGACAACCCGTACGAGATCCTCACCATCCGAGGCGAGGCCAACGTCGAGATCGTCCCCGGCGCCGTTCCCGAATACGCCGAGGCCGGACTCCGCTACATGGGACCCACCCAGGGAGCACGCTTTCGAGACCACGCCAACAGCACCATGACGAACATGGCCCGAATCACCGTCACACCCGACTGGGTCAGCCTCATCGACTTCAAAATCCGTTTTCCTTCCAGCTACTAGGAGGCCTGAATTGATCACCGACATCAATCGAGAAACGCTGCTCACACTTATTGAGCAGGGGGCACAGGTCGTGGACGTTCTCCCAGAAGGAGAGTTCATGGCATCCCACATCCCGGGTGCCATCAACATCCCTCTAAAAAATCTCAATTCCGAAGCCACTTCGACACTCACCCGAGCCAAGCCTGTGGTGGTCTACTGACACGACGGGTTGTGAGACATGTCCCCACGAGCTGCGTGCCAGCTCGAACAACTCGGATTCACCCAGGTTTACGATTATGTGCTCGGTCTCGCCGATTGGAAGGCCGCAGGCCGACCTACCGATGGGACCGAGACCTCAGTTCAGCGGGTAGCCGAGGCGACCCGACCAGACGTCCCGACATGTGATCCCGGCGAGTCGATCGAGTCCGTCTGGATTCGAACTGAGACCGCAGGCTGGGATGAGTGTCTTGTAATTGAATGCGACGGACTCGTCGTCGGACGACTACGGGGAGAAGCTTGGACCAAGAACCGGGAACTGCTCGCCGGAGACGTCATGGAATTCGGACCGACGACTGTGCGAGCAGACAGTCTCCTTGCTCCGCTGGTCGAGCGAATGCAGAAACGGAATACCGAGACGGTCACCGTCACCACCCCCCAAGGACACCTCATCGGCGTCCTGATCCGACAAGAAGCGGAACAGTTGTTGTCGGGGCGGACGCCGGAACAGATTTGGGCTGACTGCGACGGTTGCCCAGGCCAATGGCGACTCGTGGAAAACCCATAGCGACGACCCAATCTCACGATCACCCAGACTCGACCTAGAGCGGCGGGTGCTTCATGAAGCCTCGATCGAGGCAGTGCTCGGTTAGGTCGTCGGGAGAATTCCCCTGCCCGGGCGCCATGAAAGGTGATGAGGTCTTGGTCAAGCCGTGGGTAGTGGTGGCTGCCACCATGGCGGCACCTCGTCGATGGTGACTGTGTCGACCCATTTGACCCACCAGAAACCCCGTCGGCCCGGTGCCACTAGCCGGACCGGGGATCCATGGCCTCGGGTCAGCGGCTCACCGGCAATGTGCGTTGCCAGCAGAAGCCGTTCGGCTTGATCGATCGGGAAGCGGCGCCAATACCCGGTGACCGATCGAACCAGGATGCTTCTACCCACACCATCTTTGATGAAACGGTCAAGACTCGCACCCTGCCAGTTCTGGGTGGTGAACCAGCCACCTGTGCAGTCGAGGGTCGCATTTATCGAATCGCCGAAAGCGGCTATCTCTCGACTCGTGTAATCACCGTCGAGCACTCTTACCTGGAATGAGTCGGGATCGAGAAGCGGCACCCGGTCGTTGAGCCACTGTGTGGTAGGAAACCGCATCGGGTCCTCCGACCCCACCTCGTGCGAGCCGGTGAATCTCCGTTTGGCCCCAGGGGCGTCGAGAAGATCCCAGACCCGGTTCAGGGCCAGGTAGGCGGTTCCGGCCAAGCCGAGCAGAGCCGCTCCTCGGAGTAGATTGCGTCGACTCAGATCGACCCGGTGCACTTTGACAGGGCGCATGATCGTGTGGGCCAGGACAGCTACAACGGCCCCTATCCCGGAGCCGACATGGATCTGCATGATGGTCACCGGCCCGACTTCAGTGACCAGCCCGCTGACCTGCAGCACACCGGTCAGCAGAGCGACACCAGTCAGAGCGACAAGAGCGAACGAGACTGTCTGCTTCCATCCTCGTCGTCGTATCGAACGACGGGCTACCCCCGTTTTCCAGGGGGCAAGAAGAATTATCCCCAGTGACACCACCCCATGACCAATAACGACGGCCATGGTCGCCTTGGTGCCCAAAGCGAAGCTGGTGAAGCCACTGACCAGGGCGGCGAGGAGCAGGGCGAGCAATGCGAGATTGGTCCGACGACCTGCCATGCCCTCCTCGAGGAGCTATCCCCGCAGTCAACCAGAAATGCCCGACCACTGAATCAGGGATTACCGGGACTGGACCCATGCCGGCGGCACTATCAGCGCAAGCGTCGCGCCAAGCGATTCCACGCATAATGAATCTTTTATGTCAAGGTGCCAAGCTTCTCCTGGCGACGACGCTTGTGTTCTGAAACCGCGCCCGTCTCCGCGTAGACCCTGAGATCCTCGATGGAGCGGTCAACGGCCTTGCCGAACCGCGACTTCATCATCGGTCCCATAACGACGCCGCGGATCCCGCGAACGTCCGCAGTCAGGTTGATCGACACACGCGCCGCTTCAGGGCCAGCCTCGCGGAGGTTCCAGATATTCTGCACGTTGCTCACAAAGCCGGGAATCTTCTCGGCAGTCACGCTGTAGCCGATCGTATGCGACTCAACGTCAAACCTAATGATGCGCTCATCGGTCCGCCCGAAGCCCGGCACGTCGCAGATGCGTCCGCCGGTCGGGGCGCCGTCAAGCACCTCGGTTGCTTGGGGATTCGGCTTTGACCAGTTCACGAGGCTCGCCCACGTCCCCACATCTGTGAACCCGCCCGACAGGATCTGCCAGAGCTCCTCGACCGTGGCGTCGATGGTCGTTTCCCTCTTCACCTCGATCTTACCCATGGCCGTCGCGCTCCTGCTTCTGAACTGCTGAGTGCAGATAACCTAGCCGCGAACAACAGCTCTCCACCCACGCATCGACCCCATTCGTCCATCCGCACAGAACGGCACTTATGGGCGCGTAACCCGATCTGTCACACAAGGTCCGGATTGCCTACACGACCCTCTAGATGGATGGCCCCTCTTCCTCCATGGGTTATCATGCAATGCAAGGTAGCGGCCTACTCAACCTCCCCCTCCCACTTGCAGTAAACGGTGTATCTTCTGACACTGGAGGGGGCACCCCCTCAGATGGGCAGACGGTACCCCCTCCCCCATGAGATGACCCCCTGAAATACTCAATAGGTAGCAGGGATTATGACGGGTGAGGGTGCGCCAGGATTCTGAGCCAGCCTGGGCCGGGCGCAGCGCCACTGCAAGTTAAAGGCGCATCATTTTCTAGGCAGAGGTAGGGCGCAGCACGATCCAAAAAGAGGTGAAATGCGGCATGTCCGCAGAGGGACGCAGCATGTAGAACCGGAAGTCCGCGCTGAGCAGAAGCAGGTCGTGGCGGCGGCGTGGTAGCTAGTCCAATTACAGCACAGGCACCCTTGAAAGTTTCGACCCTGCCCCTGCCGTTTTGAGATTCCACA
>SMXW01000030.1 GCA_004356805.1 Acidobacteriota bacterium
ACAGAGACCGGGGACGGCCAAAGGTGTCTATTTCCTCAACCTCGAGGACGAGACCGGGCTGTTGAACATCGTGGTGCTTCCCGAGGTGTGGGCGAAACATCGGAACGTGGTACGAAAGAGCCCCGCCCTGGTGATTCACGGGCGTCTCGAGTTTCACGACGGTGTCACCAACATCGTGGCCAGGGACTTCGAACCTATCGGAGTGCGAACAGTGAAGTCCCGTGACTTTCGGTGACTGATGGGTGTGCAGGCACGTGGACCGGGGCCACGTATCTGCACGCTCTTCTAGCCTTGACAGCCGAAAACGTCCCAGCCACCACCGTGATAGACGGCCCACGCGGCCGCCGCCGACGAGGCCTCCGCGTTGATTTGCTCAAATCCGCTAAAGCCGGCGTTGGCCGCCCGCTCGTCCCAGTACCTAGGAAGATGCTGGAACAGGCCCACACCCCCGGTGCGGAGGTTCACCGAGTTGGGATCGAAGCGTGATTCGCACCAGGCGACCCGGACAGCCCGGTTCACATCTTCGGGCTCGAAATAGAGACTAACCAACGCTCTCACCTCAACCTCAGACAGCCAACCAGAGGTTGGCGATGCGATGGTCCCGGCTGACGGGTGTGTGTCCTCCGTAGGGTCGTCCTCGGTCGGTGACTCCTCGACAACTGCTCCAAGCGTCTGAAGGTTCGGGTCGAGAAATCCCTCGGGAACGTCGAGTTCGGTGTTGGTGGAGGATTGGTCTCCACCAAGCAGGGCGAAGGCAAGTCCGGCGTAGGCACCGCTGGTATGGCCCATGGACGCGGCCGCAGCCTCCACCTGGACCTCTTGCGAGGTCGAGCTGGGGTTTCCAAAAGCCGCAAAACCCACAAAGGCAAGCAGGGCTACTGCAGCCCAACCAGCGATAAACGAGAGGCGTCTCAAACGCATATAGAAAGTGACTCCATGGCGGATCAGCGTCCGCTCCCAGGGCCTGAAACCATACCCCTCTGTGGAGAACAATGTCGAAGCGATCAACAGGTCGACCGGACGATCGGAGGTTAGCGCGGTGTGCCCCGTCCCCATCAGATTGATCGGTTTATTGTCTCGACGATCCGTGGCCAAGGATCACGCTCCGGGTCGAGAAGGTCAAAGTGCCCGCCCGAGGTCGTGATCAAATCAAGTCCTGCCTGAATGGCAAGCTCAGATGAGTGCTCCAGAGGAACATGACGATCGTCCCCACCGTGGACCAGGATCGTTGCTATGTCACCTGGATCGGATACTGGCGGTGCCCCAGACTCGAGCAGCAACCGAGCTTCGGCGGCGCCATACATCCCCGATTGGGCGTGTCGCCCCAGGTCGGTGAGCGGAGCCAACGCCACAACTTGGCTGATCTCAGTTTGGGAGCGTCTCGCCGACCAGAGCGCCAGATGCCCGCCAGCCGAATGTCCGATGACGGCAACCTTCTCGAATTCGAGGCCAAGCTGAGGGGCGAAATCAAGCGCCATCAGCACGTCGTGCGCCGAGCCGGGCCATCCGCCACCGCTGCCGATTCGTCGATACTCGATGTTCCAGGTATTGAATCCGCGTCCGGTCAAGTCGACAGCCAATGACTCAGTGGTGTCTCGCTGCCACTCCTGACGCCAAAAGCCGCCATGAATCAGGACGACGAGTCCGCGCTTGCCGCTTCGTAGATCCCCCACATTGTCGGCGTGGGGACCATACCGAACTGTCTCGAGCGGACCGGCGGCTCGGTTGGCAAGGTGGCGAAGGGCGTCTCGGTAGCCGCTGATTCCGCGTCCGTAAATCGTTGATACGCATGCCTCTGAGATCACCGACTCTGCTCGCCAGACTTCCCGGTCTTTGATATTCGAGATGTGAACTTCGACTACCGGTGCCTCCACCGATCTGAGGGCGTCGGCCAATGCCCTGGATGTGTGGGTCAATGCTCCGGGGTTGATGACTATCCCGTCGTAGTCGTACTGCTGGATGGCGTCGATGAGAGCGCCTTCATGGTTGGACTGCAAGGTCTCGGTCTCGATGCCAAGAGCTGTTCCCCACCCGGAGACCGATTGCTCTAGATCGGCGAGGGTTTCGCTGCCGTAGATCTCAGGTTCGCGGCTGCCGAGGAGGTTGAGGCTGGGGCCGTTGAGGATCAGGACTTTCATCACGCCATCCGTGGAAGATGATCGGGTAGGAGGGACGTCGCCTCATCGATGACCGTGCTGGGCAGCGTTCCGCGTTCGAGCGAGAATCGTGAGGCGAAAGCTTCGATGATGGCGGTGGAGACCTTGTCGTTGTCCAAACCTGGCGATCGATCGGCAAGGGAGCCGGCGGTTCGTGGGTCCCAGTCGAGACCGAGTGACCGATACACGGGTATGAGGACGTCGCGGATCCGGTGTCCATCGTCGACGACGACCACACCGCCGACGTGGGCTGCACCTCTGACAAGACGCTGACCGACGCCCATCACTTTCACACGATCGCCCACGTTGATGGACCATTGGCCGGGGCAATACTCGCCAGGCAGCTCGCCGATTCGGGCGTCAACCCCAAGCGATTGGAACGCTTGCTGCATCAGTGACGAGATGATCTCGAATCTGTGAATAGTCCGCGCAGGTGGTTTGGTATCAGGAACCGCACAGGAAAATGCCAGTGTCGACTCATGGAAAACGGCTGCCCGACCACCGGCGAGTCTCTCCACGGCTGTAAAGCCCTTGGCGCTTGCTGCTCTTACCGCGTCGAGATATCCCGGTGTCATCCGATCGGCTCGACCAAACGCCACTACCGGTCCGGGAACGTGGAGGCGGAACACGCCATCCATCTCGCCACGGGCCACCGCGGACAGAATCGAATGGCTCACCGCGACGTCCATTGCTCCCAGGTCGGGGAAGGCGTCTTCGATCAAAGTGAAGTGATTCACGTTCTGAAGGATAAGTGGGGGAGAATGACCACTCACGGATCCGGCAGGAAAGCCGGGAACGTCCGGGTAATGGTAGATCGTTCACTATGCGGAAAACGTGAAAGGGGAAACTTGGCTTGTCTCGTTTGACGACTCGCATCGCGCTGGTGATGGCGGTGGCAACTTTGCTGGCGGCCTGCTCTGAGGCGCCACTCGGGTCGGTCGGGCAGAGAAGCTCAGAATGGATCAACGAACCGGTGGTGGTGACCACCTCCGCGCCTCCCGTAACGATTCCCCGGTCTTCGAGCGCGACGAACCTCCAGTGGTCCAACGACGGGATTGTCACCGAGAATCTGGCCGACCCGGAGGCGCTGATCGCCGAGGTTTTCGCGAGACGCGAGGGAGACCGCTTCATCCAGGCGAGTAGGGCAGAAATCGCTGCTGCACTTCCGCTGGTGAGATTTCCGGCCGATGTGCCATATGGCGCCAAGTGGGTTTCCTCCCAGCTTGTTATCGAGAGCTCTGGTGAGCTCTCAGATGATCCCAGCGCCGCATTTGGGATTTGGTCAGCCGAGCCGTACAGCCGCTCGCGATCGGTGGCACAGATGGCCGTGCTCCGGATAGCAAACGACAAGGAGACGGCGACCGAATTGACCCTGGGCGGAGGTGACGTTTCGTGCGCCCGATTTGCCGACCAGTCCACCGATCAATGCGACATCATCGACCTCAACGGCCGGCAAGTCTGGAGACTCAGTTCAACTGGCGGAACCACCCTGGTCTGGTTCGAAGGCGTCTACCGGTACGAGCTGTATGGGCGGAGCTTCGTTGCTCAGGACGCGCTTCTGGCGATGGTGGCCGAGTCGGTCTTCCTGGCCGAGCTAGGGACTCCTTTCTCCTAATCTCGACCTTCAAGTAGGAGGAAGAAAAGCATCTTTCATTCAGGTGGCTGGTGGAGTTATCTCAAGTACGACGAGGAGCAAGACCGGCCTGACATAGACCGCGAACTGCTGAAGCGGGTGTGGAGTTACGGACGTCCGTATGCAAGGGGCCTAGTGGGGATTCTCCTCACGATCATCGTCATTTCCGGGTTGTCCGTGCTCCCGGCCATTCTGATCCGTTTGCTGGTCGATGAGGCCATCCCCAATGGAGACATTGCCCAACTGACGCTGCTCGGTTTGGGAATGATCCTGGTGCCCTTCATCAACGCCGTGATCGGTGTCGCCCAGCGATGGGTCTCATCACGGGTAGGAGAGGGGATCATCTTCGATCTTCGCCGGGAATTGTTTGCCCACTTGCAGCGGATGTCCCTTCGCTTCTTCACAGCTACAAAGACGGGTGAGCTGATGAACCGACTCAACTCCGACGTCGTCGGCGCTCAGCAGGCCATTACGGGAACCTTCGTGTCGATCGTCTCCAACGTCATCTCGGTGATCGTGATCCTTTTTGTCATGGTGCAGGCCGACTGGCGGCTCACGCTGCTTGCGGTCGCCGCTCTTCCGCTTTTCGTGCTTCCGGCCCGGAGGGTGGCGAAGGTTCTCCGTCGGGTGACCCAACAGCAGATGGATCACGAGGCCAAGATGTCGGGGATCCTCCAGGAGTCGTTCAATGTAAGCGGTGCTCTGCTGGTTCGTCTCTTTGGCAGGTGGGACGAGGAGAGGGAGCGCTTCTCGGAGCAGGCTTCCCTGGTGCGGGACTATGGGGTCCGTCGGGCGATGGTCGGTCGTGGCTTTTTTGCTGCGCTCGGCCTGGTATCGGCGGTTGGCACGGCGGCCGTCTTTTGGGTGGGCGGTCTTCTCGTTATCGACGGCTCGATATCGCTTGGAACCATCGTGATGTTCTCCACTCTGCTCACACAGCTCTACGGGCCTTTGTCGGCCATCTCGAACTCACGTGTCGAGTTCGCTACATCTCTTGTCTCCTTCGAGAGGGTTTTCGAAGTGCTCGATTTGGAACCCGACATACCCGCTCCCGTTGACCCGGTTGCCCTCTTGCCGGCCACCGGCCGCATCGAGCTCGTTGATGTCTCGTTCCGGTATCAGTCGGAGGGCCCTGAGGGGCTACAGGCAGTGAAGCGGTTCAGTTGGCATGCGACCCCCGGCGACGACGACGTCGCGCCTCAGGCATCGACCCGGAACTGGGCCCTCGAGGACATCAGTTTCATATGCGAGCCTGGAAGCCTGGTGGCACTGGTTGGGCCTTCGGGAGCCGGCAAGACCACGATTTCATATCTGGTGCCGAGGCTTTATGACGTCACAGGGGGGCGGGTCTTGATCGACGGCAAAGATGTCCGCGACGTCGACTTGAAGGAGTTGGCAGCAACGGTCGGAGTGGTTACCCAGGAGACCTATCTTTTCCACGACACGATCGCGGCCAACCTTCGTTATGCCAGACCTGACGCCACACTCGACGAACTGATCGAAGCATCCTCGGCAGCCAACATCCATGACATGATCGACAAGCTCCCGGAAGGCTACGAGACGCTGGTCGGAGAGCGTGGCTATCGACTCTCGGGCGGTGAGAAGCAACGCATGGCGATTGCTCGTGTTCTACTCAAGGACCCCAAAATTCTGATACTCGATGAAGCGACGTCTCATCTTGATTCGCGTTCCGAGGCACTAATCCAGGATGCGCTGGAGCTCCTTTTGGAGGGACGAACCTCGATCGTGATTGCGCACCGGCTCTCCACTGTGCGCAAGGCCGACCAGATTCTCGTAATAGACGAAGGCAGGATCGTCGAGAGGGGCAATCACGCCACTCTCATGGATGGCGGCGGGCTGTACGCCGAGCTCTACAAGACGCAGTTTGAGCCGGTGCAGGCCTAGGCGCCTCTAGTCAGGTTCTCCATGAGCATCGGCTGAGTTGTCGCCAGGAGTAGGACCTCGCCGTCGTGGGACATCCACAGACGAGGGCCGGCCTGAAGCCAGACCCGTTTCGGGAGTGCCTCGAGGTTCTTGCGTTTCCGGCTGGATGGCGGCACATACGCAAGGACGCGTCGGGTTGGCGCCCCCAGCGCCTCGAGAGGTCCGACCAGGTCATAGCTGCCGAAGAGTGCGGCGATGGCCTCAGCTGAGTCAACCGGCCCCTCACTGGAGAACCAGTCGATACGTTCACACTCCTGACAGGCAGCGACCGCTATTCGGCCTACCCAAACCGGTTTGTGCTCACAGAGCTCGGATTGATCGAAGTCCATACCCGACAAGGTACGAAGCGGGTGTGACAGATTCTTGGCGCCCCCCGCAGGCCAGTTTCGATCGTCTAGAAAGGCTCTAACACCACCACCGGAATCTTGGGGCGGGAGGTCTTCTTCTCGTATTCGGCGAAGAACGAAAAGTCTCGTGTCTGCTGCGCCCAGATGTGGTCGTGCTCCTCGCCTTCGGCCACTCTCGCCCTGACCGTCACCGTCTCTGTACCGATCTCCACGGTGGTCTCGGGATTTGACCTCAGGTTGTGAAACCACGCCGGGTTTTGATCGGCGCCACCCTTCGAGGCGAAAATGGCGAAGCCGTTGTCCAACGCTTGATACATGAGCGGACTGACTCGCTCAGTCCCGGACTTGGCACCGACATGGTGCAGCAGCAGAAGGGGCCTGCCGTCGAACATCCCTCCTACATTCCCGTCATTGTCTCGAAACTCTTCAATGATGTCCTTGTTCCGGTCGCTCATCTACACCTCAATGATTGGCATCTCCATGGTGTCCACGATCTTGGTTCCCGGCACCAAGAGAACGGGGAGATGGGAGTTGGTCATTACGCGGGCCGAGACACTCCGCCAGGCCTCTTCGGTGAAGAGACGCCGGGTGGCTCCCATTATCACCATCTCGGCGTCTACTTTCCCGGCAGTCTGGATGATCGCCTCGGCGGGATCGTCGCCATCGACAAAACGAATGTCGCACTCGATTTCTTCTGCGGCCAGGGCGGCACAGATCGGGTCCACCGCTTTCTGGCCCCTCTCCTCCAAGTAGAGGGCCGCTTTTTCCTCGGCGCTCGACGATTCGTCCTCTGTCTCATCAAGGAAGGAGCGCCGCATGTCATCGTCCAGCGACTCGAGAAAGGACCTGGGGACGCGTATCACGGTCATCACCGTGACGTTCGCGCTTTCTCCCATAAGACGTTTGCAAAAGCCGGCAACCGGAACGGCGGGAAGCACACCTGTAGTGGCGATGAGGATCCGCACGCCGAGAACATTAGGGTTCCCCGCCTCGCTGTGTGAGAAGGATGGCATGGACGATGAGCTGATCAACAAGGTCACCTGGAAGATCCCCAACGTGTTGGCCCTCATTGGGTCGGCGTCTGGCGAAGAGTGGAATGCCATGACCGCGAGTTGGATCACTCAGCTCAGCATGGAGCCGGTCCTGATTGGGGTTGGTATCGACAACAAAGCGGTGACCCATCGTCTCGTCACAGAGGGGGGCTCGTTCGCTGTCAACCTTTGGTCCCCAGAAGATACCCGGGTCTTTGTGAAGTTCTCCAAGCCGGCCACGAGGGATGGCAACACCCTCAACGATCGTCCGGTGCGGACAGCAACGACCGGTGCCCCGATCTTCGAAGACGCCCTGGCATGGATGGATTGCGAGGTGCGCCAGGCCATCGACTTCGGGACTCACACACTCTTTGTCGGCGAAATCGTCGATGCCGGGATCAACGATGACGAACAGCGAGCCTCGGCTATGTCGGACACCAGGATGAAGTATGGCGGAGTGAAGCGGGGCGGTCAGTGATCCGTCGACCCGGCAGGTAAGTTCGGGGTCAAATCCGTAGGAGGAGTATGGAAGTCTCGATCGAAGGCAAGGTCGCCGTCGTCACTGGCGGGAGCCGCGGCATTGGGATGGCAACGGCTCTCGAGTTCGCCCGCAGCGGGGCGGCCGGTCTGACCATCACGTCACGCAAGGCGGAGAACGTTGAGACGGCCAAAACTCAGCTTGTCGAGGCTGGCGTGGATACGGACAAGATCCTTGCGCTCCCGGCACGAGCCGACTCTGAAGAAGCCGCCAACGAGGCGATCGAGGCCACGGTAGAGCGGTTTGGCTCCTGCGACATTCTTGTCAACAACGCAGGAACCAACCCCGCGGCCGGGATGCTCATGGATGTCGATCTCGGAGCATTGGACAAGACATGGGCGGTAAACCTCAGGGCCCCTTTGCTCTGGGTACGTGCCGCTTTTCACGCGTGGATGGAGAAGAACGGTGGCACAATCGTCAACGTTGCTTCCGTAGCCGGTCTCAGACCGAGCCCGTTGATGGGGGCCTACAACGTCTCCAAGGCCGGGCTCGTCCACATGACCCGACAGATGGCCATGGAGCTGGCTCCCGATATTCGAGTGAACGCTGTCGCCCCGGCTGTGGTCAAGACCAGACTCGCCAGCGCTCTTCTCCATGACGAAGCCGCCACGGCGCGTCTGCATCCCCTCGGTCGAGTCGGCGAGCCCGAGGACGTGGCACGATTGATCGTGTTTCTCTCATCCGATGCAGCTTCTTGGATGACGGGAGCCGTCGTACCGGTTGATGGAGGTGTGATAGGCGCCGGCTCCTCGGGGATCTCCTGAATAGTGACTATGACCACCATCTCACCATGACTCATCCCTCTCCGGACCCAGATCTCGCGTTGCGCTATCTCAGCGGCGAGACAGACGAAGCATTGCTGTTCGAGCATTCCTCCACGTTGAGAGATGAGGGGCGAGGGAAGGTCGTTACGTACAGTCGCAAGGTCTTCATCCCGCTGACGACGCTTTGCAACGACCGTTGCACCTATTGCACCTTTGCCAAGCCACCGGGCGCCGGCGGTGTCTATCTGGAGCCGGATGAGGTGCTGGCCGTCGCCAAGGCAGGTGACGCCGCCGACTGCACCGAAGCGCTGTTCACGTTGGGCGACCGCCCCGAGAACCGGTGGCCCCAGGCTCGAGACTTCCTGGAGGGAAAAGGTCTCGATTCCACCATCGAGTACTTGGCGGAGATGTCATCCCTGGTCAGGTCGGAGACTTCGCTCTTTCCCCATGCCAACCCCGGACTTCTGGACGACACGGCGATGACCCTTCTGAGGCCGACCAATCCATCGATGGGGATGATGTTGGAGAACATTTCGACCCGGCTCACCGAGCCGGGAATGCCCCATCACAACTGCCCAACCAAGGAGCCCGTCCGGCGGGTGGCAACCATCGAGGCAGCCGGACGGCAGAAGGTGCCGTTCACAACCGGAATTCTGGTGGGCATCGGAGAAAACCACGAGGAGATAGTTGATTCGCTTTTTGCCCTGAGTGACCTGGCCGGGGCGACTGGAGCGATACAGGAGGTGATCATCCAGAACTTCCGGGCGAAGGCCGACACACCGATGAGACGCTCCGCCGAACCAGTGCCACGTTGGTTTGCCCGGGTGGTTGCCCTTGCTCGCTGGATCATGGGCGCCGAGGCGAGCATCCAGGTGCCGCCGAACCTAACCGAGAGTTATGAGATTTATCTCCAAGCTGGGATCAATGACTGGGGCGGGGTCTCACCATTGACGATCGACTGGGTCAATCCCGAGGCGCCCTGGCCTCACCTGGAGGACCTACAGCGTCGAACGCAGGCTGCGGGTTTCGAACTCCGACCACGTCTTCCCGTCTATCCCGAGTACATCAACGAGGACTGGATCGATGGGGGATTGCTCGCTGACGTGCAAGCAGCAGCCGATGACGACGGTTTAGCCGCGATATGGACCAAGATTGGAGTCGCATGAGAGTCACCTACCTCCGCGTCCGCCCTGCCGACACACTCGCCGAGCCGACGGCTGTCAGCCGACGACGTGAGGGAACGACGACCATCGAGATCGACACCCCGACCTCGGCAGATCTCGCTTCGGGTTTCAAGGGGGGTGTCTTGGTGGTGGCGCGAGAGATTGGCGACCATGATCCTGCAGCATGGGTAGTCGAGCCGGGCGATGCGCTCTTGCTGGAGGCGAAGGGGGTGGCGCCGTGGCGGCTGACGGTCGTCGATAGCGGCCCAAGGGAGACGGTGCTCGACGCGATCGCCCGAAGTCGATCGGCCTATCTGAGAACCAGGCGCTCCGGGGTTGCCGGAGCGGCACAGATCACGGGTCTGCCTGGGATCGAGACCTCGGTCTCGGTCTTCGTCGACGATGTTTTTCAGGCGGCGAGGGCGGTTTCGGACGGCGCCACCGACCTGTTGCTCCGCGACTGGAGTGCGGAGAGACTGGGTGAACTGCGCGACTCGATGCCCGAGGCTCAGTTTGTCGAGCGCACGGCGCTTCCGCTCGGCGTCGAGATCGACGAGGCGAGAGACATGCTGCCCAAGGACATATTCACCACATGGCTCAACCAGGTCGACGGGTCCGGGGCGGCACGGCCGCGCCATAAGTGGGCCCCGGGCAAGGACATGGATCCCCCGGTGCCGGTTGGGCGATTGTCGGCAGAGTGGATGGACTCGGTGTGGATCGACGGATCGGGAGTCGGGGGCCTCGGTGGTGCTGGTGATCTGGCGCCAGTACTCGAGCGCTCCCTGGATGGACATGCCCCCACGGTGACCGAACTGGAAGAGCTCTTCATGGCGAGGGGCGATCAGATCGACGCCGTCGCCCACACAGCCGATGAGCTTCGGAGGAGAGCGGTGGGAGACACGGTGACCTATGTGGTCAACCGCAACATCAACTACACCAACCTCTGCTATTTCAAGTGTGGCTTCTGCGCCTTCTCCAAAGGCCCCAAGTCTCTGAACCTGCGTGGCGAGCCATATCTGATGGGGCTCGACGAGATCGTGGATCGCTCACGTGAGGCATGGGGACGGGGGGCAACCGAGGTAACCCTTCAGGGTGGGATTCACCCCGATTTCACCGGCAACTTCTATGTCGACGTGGTCAAGGCGATCAAGGAAGAGCTTCCCGACATGCATATCCACGGTTTCACGCCATTGGAGGTTTGGCAGGGTGCCGAGACACTGGGCATTCCGGTCAAGAGTTTCTTGAGTGAGCTCAAGGACGCCGGGTTGGGCACACTGCCCGGGACCGCAGCCGAGATTCTGGACGATGACGTTCGGACGCATCTCTGTCCGGACAAGATCCGTACCTCGCAATGGGCCGAGGTGATGATCACCGCTCATGAGCTGGGTCTCAGGGCCACCTCCACCATCATGTTCGGTCACATCGACCACCCGCGGTCATGGGCCAGGCATCTCGAGGTCATCCGCGAAATCCAACGCCGAACCGGTGGATTCACCGAGATGGTCCCGCTGCCGTTCGTCCACATGGGTTCTCCGATCTATCTCCGCGGACGAGCTCGTCCGGGACCAACATGGGACGAGGTGGTACTGATGCATGCGGTGTCTCGTATCGCGTTCGATGGGCTCATCGACAACATTCAGGCTTCGTGGGTGAAATTGGGCCTTGACGGTGGCCGACGTCTTCTCGACGTAGGGTGTAACGATCTGGGCGGGACGCTCATGGGTGAGATCATCACGCGCGCTGCCGGAGCTGAACACGGCCAAGAGGTGACGACTGATGAGTTTCGCTCCGTTATCGAAGCCGCCGGGCGAACGTCTGCGCTCCGCAACACGACCTACGAAGTGCTCGACCGGGTCTAGCCTCGGTAAGTCAGGCCCCGCGGTGCGGTGGCAAACCCCCACTCCGACAGGGGAGAAGCCAGCGGCGAGGTCGACGCAGGTTCGCCGTTGATCGTGACCAGCGTTAGACGTCTGTACCTGGCGGCCACGTCCGCCATGGCCCGGGATACGAGGCTGAACTGATCGACGGAGGGATTCAGCAGCGTCAGTCCACGCCGGCCTTTGTCCAGGTAGCCGATGAGGTCACCGCCCGACAGGAGGACATAGGCGCCAGCATCACGAGCCAGTCGGGTTTCTGCCAGGTCAGGCCAGGGAAGAACTCCTCCGTAAGGGTTGGCAGGGTCCGTGGCGGCAACGACCATCAGCGATGGTTCTGATTCGGAGCGAAGACGGTCGACGGCGCCGGGGAGTGCGAACTGCGAGCCACCCAGTCCCTCGACGAAGTAGCCGCGTCGGATGCGCCCGGTCTCCTCGAGATGGCTGAAGACCGGATAGAGGGTTGTGAAGCCTCCGGGATAACCCTCGGCGAGTGCTGTGCTCCTCGTCACCACACCATGCCGATCGAGGAGCAACTCCGCCCATGCTGCATGACGCTCGGTCTCTGAAGGAGTGGATTGGACCAGTCCGCTGGTGAGCGACCATCGTCCGGCAGCGTGTGCCGGGAATCGACTGGAGAGCGAGCGTCGACCCGAGCTGGGGCTACGGCGTTTAGCGACAAATGCACGAATGGGCTCGAATGTGTCGTTCGTCAGATGACCCGCCCATACCAAATCCCAGAGGGCTCCGAGCGTCTCTTCGAGATCTCCGCCGCCCGTCCTCTCGTAAACATCCCGGAAGAAACTGGCACCGTCCTGCTGGAGCAGGTCCAGGATCTCCGATGCCTTGGTGTTCAGTTCGGCGTCCTGATCTGGGCCTCGCCAGAGCAAGGCGAGGGTGTCGCGGGGATAGAGAGCGACTCGCCCATCCCGGGAGCCAAGCGAACCCTCGCCCACCCAAACGAGGTCCCCGGCCAGAATCAGCGCGTCGATGCCATTTCCGGCATCGGCCACTCTCGTTGCCAGCGCATCGCGTTCGAGAACCGAGGCCGGGATAACGGCGCCGGTCAGCCTGCGCACGGCGTCTGCAAGGGCGTTGCTGCCTCGAGGAGGGTCAGAGGTGACTCCTTGCCAGGCCAGGCCAAATCGAGCCAGCGCAGATGGCTCGACCGGTTCGATCTCATTGCGCAAAACGGCCAGCGACCGTCTCTTGAGTCGACGGAGCACCGAGTTGTCAACCCATTCCCGACCCTGGCCGCCAGGTCGAAAGGCCCCTTTGTCGACTCGACCCGAATGCTCGAGATTCTTGAGCGCGGTCTCGACAACGCCGTTGGGGAGACTCAGTGCTGCCGAGGCCTCTATTGACGTGAACGGACCGTGAGTTCTGGCATAGCGCCCGACAACGTCTCCGAGAGGGTCTTCGACTGGCTCGAGAAACGCCTGTGGAACCCCGGGCGGAGGTTGGATCCCGAGACCGTCGCGGATCCGGGCGACGTCCTCGATGGCCGCCCATCTCGTCTCTCCACTGATGAAGACCTCGACAACCCTTCTTTGAGCCATGAGATGTTGAAGTGCTGTCGGCACGTCGATGCTCGAAGTCCGCACCTCTATGTCGACGACTGAAAGTGGTCCTAGATCACGGAGGAGGTCATGGAGTCCGTCCGGATTGGTGGCCCTTCGGTTTTCAGTCAGATGCTGGAGTTCGAGTTCCACCGCCGCCACTACTTCCGGATCGATCAGTTCGCGTAGCTCGCCCTCGCCGAGGAGCTCTCGAAGCAGGTCGCGGTCAAGTGTCAGCGCCGCAGCGCGTCTCTCCGCGAGCGGGGCGTCAGCTTCATAGAGGTAGGCGGCCACAAACGAGAAGAGAAGCGAGGAAGCGAAAGGACTCGGCCCGTGGGTGTCGACCGATGCCACCCGGATTTTTCGCGATCGGATCTCCCCGAGGACCTCCTGGAGCGAGGGGAGGTCGAAGTCGTCCTGGAGAATCTCTCGGTATGTCTCGAGGAGGATCGGGAATGATCCGAATTGCTTGGCCACGCCGAGAAGGTCGGCCGACTTGCGTCGTTGCAGCCACAAAGGCGTGCGTTCACCGGGCCGGCGACGTGGGAGAAGTAACGCTCGGCCTGCAGCCTCACGGAACCGCGCGGCGAACAGAGCCGTGTCGGCGAGATGATCAACCAGGAGCGCCTCGACTTCTTCGGGGTCGAGCAGAAGATCGTCCGCCTCAGGTGGATCGTCAGAATCGGGAAATCGGAATGCGATGCCGTCGTCGGACCAGATCACATCCACATCGGTTCCGTAGCGACTTCTGAAACGATGACGGAGGGCCATGCCCCACGGCGCATGAATCCTGGCTCCGAGGGGAGAGAGGAGCACTACACGCCAATCGCCGATCTCGTCCCTGAAGCGTTCCACAACGATGGTCTGATCGGTGGGCAGGACTCCCGTGGCGTCTTTCTCCTCCTGGATGTATGCGATCAGATTGCGCGAAGCAAACTGATCGAGGCCGTACTCATCGCGGAGGATCGTCTCGGCTGTCTCGTGATTGTGGCTCGCCATCTCTCGCACGAACCTTCCGACGGCGCGACCGGTCTCGAGTTGTCGACCGAACATGTCACCGTGCCAGAAGGGCATTTTCGCCGCGGAGTCGCCTGGCGCAGGAACCACCTCGACCCTGTCATGGGTTATCCGGGTGATCCGCCATGCGCTCGAGCCGAGCAGGAAGGTATCGCCCTCTCGAGACTCATAGACCATCTCCTCATCGAGTTCGCCGACCCGGCTCCCGTCGGGCAGGATCACTCGGTAGAGACCACGATCAGGAATAGTTCCTGGGTTGGTCACCGCCAGTTGTCTCGCCCCGGGTCGAGCTGTCACCTCTCCGGTGGCGCGATCCCAGGTGATGCGGGGTCTCAGCTCGGCGAAGAGATCCGACGGGTACCGGCCCGACAGCATGTCGAGGGTCTCGTCGAAGACCTGACGACTCAGTTCGGAGTAGGGCGATGCTCGCCGTGTCATCTCGTACAGATCGTCGGCTGACGTGTCGCCGGACACGGCTTGTGCGACCAGCTGCTGGCAAAGGACGTCAATCGGATTGGTCGGTATGCGTGTCTGCTCCACATGTTGCTTGGCCATTTCGCCGGCAACAACGGTTGCTACGAGTAAGTCTCCCCGGTACTTCGGAAACACCTTTGCCCGTGAAACGCCACCCACATGATGTCCCGATCTTCCAACCCGCTGAAGGCCCGATGCAACGGAGGTGGGTGCTTCCACTTGGATTACGAGGTCGACGGCGCCCATGTCGATTCCAAGCTCCAGTGACGATGTGGCGACAACGGCCTTGAGCTCGCCGCGCTTGAGCGCCTCTTCGATTTCGATACGTTGTTCCCTGGCTACCGACCCGTGGTGGGCTCGGGCGAGATCTTCCCCGGCAAGGTTGTTCAACTCCGAGCAGATTCGCTCGGCGAGACGACGCGAGTTGGCAAAGACGATCGTGGTGTTGTGGTCTCTGATTTGACTGAGCAGCTGGGGGTAGATGGCCGGCCATATCGATCTGGTGGGGGTGTGGTCAGGATCGAGAGGATCAGGCTCTCCAGGCTCGTTCATGTCTTCGACGGGGACAACGATCTCGAGGTCGAGCTCACGATCGTGAGGGACGTCGATGATGGTGACCGGTCTCGCGTTCCATTTGCCGTCTTCGACCGTGCCACCCCCGAGAAATCGAGCGATGATGTCCAGTGGGCGCTGGGTAGCCGATAGGCCGATGCGTTGTGGTGATTCGTCCGTGATCTCTTCGAGTCGCTCCAGGGAGAGGGCGAGATGGACACCGCGTTTTGTCCCAGCGACGGCATGGATCTCGTCCACGATCACCCAGCGGACGCTTCGGAACACCGATCGAACGGCCGAGGTCAGCATCAGATACAGCGACTCTGGCGTGGTGATCAGGATGTCGGGTGGATTCCGCTCCATTCGGCGGCGGTCCTCCTGAGGGGTGTCGCCCGTACGCAAAAAGGTCTGCAACTCGGGGAGCGGATCACCACCGAGACGTTCGGCGGCGTGCCGGATACCGGCGAGTGGGGCTCTCAGATTGCGGTCGACGTCGTGAGCAAGGGCCTTCATGGGGGAGATGTAGAGGATCCGGCATCGCTCCGCCCTTTCAGGGACTGGCTCGGCGAGAAGTTGATCCAGGGTCCAGAGAAAGGCAGCGAGGGTCTTCCCCGACCCTGTTGGTGCGTGGATCAGCGTGTGATCGCCATCACTGATGGCCGGCCATCCCCAGGCCTGCGCCCGGGTTGGTCTGGCAAAGGAGGCCTCGAACCACGTCCTCGTTGCTGGCGTGAAAGTCTTCAGCGGATCCACACCCGAAAGGTATCAGGAGATGGAGACAAGAAAATGACCGAAGTTCGCCAGCAAATGCTTTCTACGCGGCGCAATGTTCCAATGCGAACGCCCATGCATCAGGAACGCGGGAATTAGGAGACGAGTTCGAGGGGGAGTCTGTCGACGGCGGCAATTTCTAGGAAGATGTCGACGACCGTTGGGTCGAATTGGGTGCCGGCATTGGTGCGGATCTCATTCACGGCAAAGTCTACGGGCAGAGCCGGTTGGTATGCCCTGACCGATGTCATCGCGTCGAAGGCGTCGGAGACGAGAACTATCCGGCTCAGGATCGGAATGTTGTCCGCCTCCAGGCCAAACGGGTAGCCACCACCGTCATAACGCTCGTGGTGGTAGAGGATTGCCTCTGCGACCTTGGGCTCCAGACGAGTTCGGGTCATGGCGAATCCCATTTCAGGATGCCGTCTGATCAACTCGAATTCATCCTCGCTCAGAGGGCCGGGTTTGCCGAGGATCCTTGGGTCGAAGTGGATTTTGCCGACATCGTGAAGGATGCCGGCCAGTGCCAGTCGGTCGAGATCGGCATTTCCGAGTCCGATTCCGGCGCCGAGGTCGACGGCAAGGTCAGAAACTCTGTGAACGTGACCGTGGAGGTCCTCGATGACGTCCTCCATGACCTCGATCAGTATGTCTGTTGGTATTTCCCTCATGTTCTCACCACGGAACGCTAATTTTGCCCACGGTATGCGGTCAGTGTATGGGTCGCCCGCATCAATTAGGCACAATGGCCATATGGATGTGGCAACAGACCTGGTTGAAGTCTTCCTGCGTTCCAACGGCTATCTCACATTGTCGGAACTACAGATCCAGTCCTTGAACAAAAGAGGTGAATGGGAAACCGTTACCGATGTGGACATTCTGGCCCTGCGCTTCCCGGGCCGGGTGTTCATGGCCGATGCCCACGACTCGGTGATGGCGTCCGAATTGGAAGTCCCGGGTGTGCCACTCTTTCTCGAAGACGACACCATCGATGTCATTGTCGGGGAGGTGAAGCAGGGGGAGGCGACATTCAACCCGTCGTTGACCAAGCACGAGACGCTTCACACGGCGTTGCACCGACTCAGTTGGATCTACTCCGGAGACGATCTCGATCGGGTGATCGAAGACCTACGCGACAAAAGTGTGTGCTACACCCCTGCAAGGGGTGGGGGCACGGTGCGGACCCGGCTCGTCGCCTTCGGTCAGGCGCCCGAAGTGACGATGAATGTCATACCTCTGGAGGTGATCCTCGAGAGCGCGCTCGGTGCTCTCGAAAGCCATGACGCCCTCCTTCGCTCGGCACGATCGTCCAGTCCCGCGGCAGCCATGCTGAAGCTTCTCCACAAGACAGGGTTCCGATTCAGTCGCGATCCTTGAGACGCTCCACATACTGACTGATAGCCGTATCGTGCTCAGGCGTTGAATGAGCTACCGCCTGCAGCGCCGCCGAAAACTCCAGGAAGGGGTCGAGGTCCATGATCTTTGACTGGCGGAGCAGACGCTTGGCCAAGACCACCGCGGGTCGCGGCTTCGATGCGATGGTTCTCGCCAGTTTCATGACGTGGCCCTCCAGCTTGTTCTCCGGGACGACGCGGAGAAGGACATCGAGCCTGACTGCTTCCTCGGCGTCTATCGATCGTGCCGTCAGTGAGAGTTCGGTGGCCCGCTGCCAACCGACGACTCGTGGGAGCAACCATGCCCCACCGTCACCGGGGATGATTCCCATCTCGATGAACGTGTGAGCGAACCGCGCCCGTGGAGTGCCAATGCGAAGGTCACAGCCCAGAACCAGGTCGAAACCGGCGCCAATCGCAGGTCCGTTGACAGCGGCGATGGTGACGAGGTCGGTGGTGGCCATGAACCGTGTGAGCTGCTGAATCGTTTCCCGGTACTTCTCAGTGATCTCGGCCGGGTTGCCGGCGAACAGACCATCCTTGGCAACCATGTCCTTGACGTTTCCACCTGCCGAGAAGGCGGGGCCCTCGGCTTGGAGAACCAACACGCCGGTGTCAGGGTCCGTCTCGGCGTCATGTATGGCGTCGAGAAGATCTTCAAGCATCTCGCCGCCGGTGAGGGCGTTACGAGTTTCGGGCTGGGCGAGTGTTATCACGGCCACGCCGTCGATGAGGCTTGTCTTGGTCGAGTTCACAGCAGGCCGTCGTCTCGTGCGGCTTCGATGAATCGGGATGCCCGCCTCGGGTCGACTCGATTCCGGGCGTCGCCATCGACCTTGATCGACGACCCCACGATCACCGAGTCGGCGGTGCCGGTGAGCCTGGAGAGATTGTCCACGTTTGCTCCCGATCCGATCACGACGCGGGTCTCAGTTGGGACCGCGGCCCTCACCACGGTTGCCTCATGCATGTCCGGCTCTGCTCCAGTGCCCGAACCGGAGACGATCACAGCATCTGCACGGCCACGTTCCACGATATCGGCAGCAGCCTGACTGGCATCGATTTCGGCTGGCGCGGCGGCGTGTTTGACCATCACGTCCGCCCAGATCTCCACACCGGGCGCAAGTTGGCTGCGTTTGCGAAGTACCGCTCCCGCCTGGCCCACGATCGGACCTTGATCGGTGTACATGATGCCCGTCAGCACATTCACTCTGATGAATGCGGCTCCCGTCGCCGCGGCGATCCCCAGAGCGGAAACAGCGTCGTTCCGAAGGACATTGACGCCAAACGGCAATCCAGTCGCATCTGACACTTCGGTCACGGAAACCGTCATCGCAGAGATCGTCTCCGCGGGAACACCGTCGGCGAGGAAAGGAACATCGCCAAAGTTCTCGATCATGAGAGCAGGGAACCCGGCTTCGGCCAGATCCGAAGCGTCGGAGACGGCCGTTTTTATGATCTCATCCATCGACCCGTTGAAGCCGGGGGACCCCGGAAGTGGGAGCAGATGGACCATCCCCACCACGCGGGGGATGGGACTCACAGGTAGGCCCTGGCTACCTGCATCGCCCTCTCGGAATGCTCGCCGGTCACCTTGAGACGAGTGTCCTTCGGCTTGGCTCGGCGAACTACGATCCTTGCCCAGTCGGAAGCCGACCCTTTGATCAATTGGTCGGTGTCCTCGGGCCCATAGATCCACTTGGAGTAACCGGGGCCGATGACCTCAACCCGAACCGGCTCATACTCCTCGCCGGCTTCCTTGAAGGCATAAGGAAGTGTTTTCCAACCCAGCCAGCAGATATGGCGGATACGCGGCGTGTCTTCGACTTCGATCCCAAGCGTGGCGTAGATATCGAGACCGTGCATCCATGTCTCCATCAGACGAAACGTCGCGAACGTCCGAGCACTCATGTCGCCGGCAATCCAACTGATCCGATCGTCGCCACTCATGTGAGACAGCGGTTCCACCACTTTGGCCCGCCCGGCCCGCCACCACTCGATGACATCTTGCGGGCGCATTCCCCGACCCTTCTTGATGGCCTTCTTCTTCGACGCTTCGAGGTCTGCAGCGCTCTGCCATTCCTTGACCCTTTCACCCCCGTTGATGGCATCGGCTCCCAGTTCCTCGAAGTCGGCGAGGTGGGCGATCGTGTCCCGGACGGTCCACGGTTTGTTGGGCGTTTTGAGATCCCAAACCTTGATTGGGATGCGCTGGAGGGACTGGTCGAGAAACTGTTGCTCGGCCACTAGGTCAGACAGTATGTCGCGCACCCTCGGATTCTAATAGTGAACTGCGCTGTACTCCCAAGCCAGGATTCGCGTCTACCAGGGTCTTTCGGCTTGCTCCTCGCTCATTGGCGTCGGGATGCTGGTTGTCTCGGGAAGTTCGGCTATCTCGTTGAGTCGATCGAGCAGCTGTCGAAGACGCCCAAATTGCCTCCGGTCGAACACAAACGCAATGCGGTCACAATCGAGGGCGTCGCCGTCCTCGACCTCGGGCGGCGTCGCCTCGGTGATCTCGATGCTCCCTTCGACGACGATGTCGGCGAATTCGTCGTTCAGGGCAGCCAGCTCTTGGGCGGAAGGTGCCTGACGGATCCGCAGGATGAGTCTGCCCGAGGCGTACCGCTGGGAGTGGTAGTTGGCGTAGAAGTGGCGAATGTGGTCGCAGGCCGTCGAGGGGCTGTTGGTATGAAGAAACAGGGAAAGGTCGGACTCCGAGATCAGACCTCCGGCGAGTTGGACATCTTTGACAAAGTCGATAACGGGACCCCAGTAACCCGTACCTTCCGCCTCGAGAAACACGATCGGGTGTAAATCGCTTTTGCCGGTCTGGATCAAAGTGAGCAGCTCGAATGCCTCGTCGAGGGTTCCGAATCCGCCGGGAAGGATCACAAAGGCGTGGGACTCCTTGACGAACCCGAGCTTGCGGGTGAAGAAGTATTTGAAGTTGACTGTGCGCGATTTGGACAAATAGCGGTTCGCCGCCGATTCGAACGGGAGACGGATATTGACGCCGTAGGAGTTGTCGGCACCGGCCCCGCGGTTGCCTGCCTCCATGATTCCCGGACCTGCTCCGGTGATAACACCCCAACCGTGCTCGGCCATCATTCGAGCGAACACAACCGTTATCTCGTAGTTGGGGTCGCCCTCACCGAGACGCGCCGATCCGTAGATGGTCACTTTCGGCTCGTCGTGACGCGAGAAGACGAGGTTGGAGTAGCGGATCTCCTTCACCGTGGTGTTGATCAGCTTCAAGTCACCGCGGGTGGCACCGTCTCGATGCAACTTCAGGACAGTCGTAATCAGTTCTCCGATCAGGTCCTGGTTGTTGTTTTCTGACGCGTCGGCGACGAGTTGTCGAAGAGTCTCGTCGAGTTTGGGATTGCCCAAGTCATAGGCCATGGTCCGTAACGTACCTGTCCGTCGTGGTAATTCGCGCCGCTGCCCGATTCCTGGAAGAGCAGATGTGTCCCCGGGATACGGGGGCGCACTACCAGGGGTACGGTCTAGAAGGGCTTTGTCGACGGCCCCTTTCTCACGACCGCATTCCACACTGTCTCGTAGTGGTCACGGTCGTAGGCGTCGATCTGTGGAAGGACAAACTCGTCCCAGGCCTTGCGCAGTGGGTCCTCGCGGGCGGCGTAGACCAGGAGGCCAGTCGGTATCCGATCAAGGACAGAGCGGAGCGACAACGGTGTTTCAACACGGACATCGGTGTCGGATTCCTCAAAGGAGGCGTTGATCTCCACCGTGAGCCGAGCGATTGCCGTCACGTATTCGTCCTTCAGCTTGGGGTAGCGCCGCACCAACATTGCCTTGACCTGGTCTTCTTCCGGGAACTTCTTCTCCCAGATGACCCACCGGTCAGCGAAGGCCTTATTGAGGATCTGGGTGCCTGCATAGTCCCTGATGTCGGTGGGGTTCATCGTGCCGAAGATACGCACGTCGTCTCTCAGGCGGACTGTCTCGCCGTTGGGGAGATCAAGCGCGGCATAGCGGTCGAGAAGCGCATGAAGGGCGAACAATGTCTCGGCGCCGGCCGCATTCAGTTCGGAGAGGTTGAGCAACGCCGGTCCTCGCAGAGCCCGGGTAATGTCGCCATCCTGCCAACGACTTTCGGTCCCACCCTTGCCGTCACCATGTAGATGGGTCGAGCCGATGAGCGTCACATCGCGAACTTCGCCAGTGAGCGGGATCCGGAAGTAGGGGAGCCCCATCGCCGCAGCGAACTGCTCGATGTCGTGGTCCTTGCCGGTGCCCATGTGCCCACGGACAGCGACGTGAAGCGGCACCAGGCCATCAGCCTTGGCCCGACGAGCCTGTTCGAGTTGGGCGAAGCGGTAGAGCATTCCAAGGTCGATGTAGTGCGGATCGGGTTCTGGTATCTTGCGAAGGCGAAGGTCCGAATCGGCCAAGTCGTCGGGAATCTCGAACTTCTCGAGTTCGATGGGCCTACCTTCGGCATTCGGGTCCTCGAAGGTCACTGTCTCAGGCAATTGATTTCCCCTTTTTTCGAGATTCGGGTGCTCGCATCCACCAGGTATCCATGCCAGACATCGCCAGGCTTCGTCGCAATGCGCTACGCGTCCCATCCACCATCGCCTTGGCCAACTGGTCGGGCTCCTCCACCACCTCATGACGCTGGTAGGCGTCGTCGACGGTGTGATCGCCGATGCCTATCCCGATGACGGTGGTTCCGGCAGCCTCAACGGACGAGACCGATTTAGTCAGCGCTTCCATCGAGCCGCGTGTCATGCCATCAGCGAGGACCATGAGAAGTCTGACGTCGGCGCCAAGACGGCCCATGCGATCGGCGGCGTGAATGATGTTGAACTCGTCAACATTGGCGGCCTTTTCGAAGAGCGAGACGGGTGGTGCGGTGTTGGCGTTCCGTCGCGCCAATGTTGCGGCTTTTTTCGGCTCAGCCGCCGTGAAAAAGAGGCCGGCCAGAGCGTGCTGAGCGTCGCGCCATTGTCGGTCGAACGGTTTGACGATGTAGTGGTTCACCGTGGTGATGAGTCTTTCGGCTGCAGTTCCTTGCGTTTGGCGAAGACCGGCGGTTGCGGCCGATCGGGCGCGTCGGAAGCTTTCCTCCGTGTCATCTGGTTTGGCGGCGAAACCGCGGTTGAACAGTGCTACCTCGAAGTCGATCTGCAGCTCGTCACAGAGTCGGGCCATGGTCCATGCGCCGAGGAGGGCGGCGGGCATCGCCCAAGATGTTCCTGGACCTTGGCTGCGACCGGGGTTCAGCATCGAGGCCGAGGCGTCCACAAGAAGCGAAACCGCGTAGCGACGTCTGGTGTGTGCCGAGCGACGCTCGTACAGCCTCTGATAGAGGCCGGCTCCAATGAAGAGGGCGGCATGTGGAGAGACGTCGCCCTGATCGAATCCGGAGCGGAGGCCACGTCTCTGGTTGGCAGCGAACAAGGGAAAGAGCTCACCAGAGACTTTTCGTTGGGCGACCCCCCAGCGTTTGGCCGCTGCCTTCATCGACTCGAGGCCCTCCGCTTTGAAAGCAGCGAAGGAGTGGGGGATCTGTGTCACCAGGAGTCTTCCACTCTGACCGGTCGGTAGGAACACTTGCGGTGCCTGGCTGACGCGTAACAGTTGATCGGTCGCCTCGTTGCGGGCGATGTCGGAAGCCCCCCTGCGGTCGGACAGACCGGAGCGGGATTCTGTGGCGCGCTTGGTGTCCCGATACGAGTCTGCGTCCGACACGATGGGCGAAATCAGCCGGACGGTGTCCACTCCGGCAGCAGCCTTCTCCGCGTCTGCATCCTCGGCCAGTTTGCGTTGAGCGTTCGTTGCCGTGCTAGGCACTTCGGCGATAAGACCGTGCGTGTGCGCGATCGCTTCTAGCTCGAGGGCGAGTTGAGCCACATACCAGGGGTCGTCCGTCTCTCCGGCGAGACGGCAATGCTCACTGGCATCATCGATGGCCACGGCCGCCCGGGCCTCGAAATGCCGTTCGAGCACTTCGCGATCGACGTAGTTGCCTGTGAGAAGGAAACACCCCAAGACAAATTGGCTGAGTGCCCCAGACTTTGAGATGGCCTGGCCGAGCGACGACATGTAGAGGTCTTCGAGGACAGACCTTGCGCCCGGGTACGAGGAAAGACCTTGGACTTCTTGCCTAGCGTCCTCGAGGCTGAAGAATATGATCTCAGCCACGGGCTTCCCGGCCCGTTCCAGCGCCGTCAGCAGATCGAGTTCAACATCCTGGGCAACGTCTCCGTCGATGGGCCAATCGTCGGGAAGAGGCCTCTTCTCATCCAGATTGGTGGAAACCAGGTGCATCACCTCGTGAAGGGCCGACGCCAGGGCGACTTCGTCGGGCGTGACGGGAGCGTTGCGGTGGTACGCGGCTTGGAAGATCCGAGGGTCGCATACCACCTCATCCGGTGAAGCGGCGCTCTCCGAACCAAGACGCACCCGAAGGTTGGGGTTGTCAGAAAGACTCCGGGCGAGCCTGGTCACAGCTGGTGCAACGCGCTGGTAACGGCTGACGACCGCCTCTATGGCCTTGTCCTCAGGACCGACGAGGTCGGCGAGAAATGTCTGGTTACGTCCACGCATAAGCTGCCAATTGTCTCATGCCGTGTCAAACCGAAGCGAAGCGCTATTTCCACGACACACCACTGAGTAATACGATTCGGTCCGTGTACTACGACCTGACAACTCTTCCCAACGGTCTCCGAGTGATTTCGGAGACGATGCCTTCCCTTCGATCCGAGGCCCTTGGCTGCTGGATCGACACAGGTACCCGCGACGAGAGCGACAACGAAGCGGGTGTTTCCCATTTCCTCGAACATCTCCTGTTCAAGGGATCGGATAAGCTTTCTGCTCGCGAGGTTTCAGAGACTTTCGATGCGATAGGTGCCGAGGCCAACGCTTTCACGTCCAAGGAAGCCACCTGCTTTTGGACACGGATCCTGGACAAGGAGCTGACCACGGGACTGGACGTTCTCTCCGAGATCATCCAACGTCCCGCCTTTCGCCCGCACGAGATCGACGCCGAGCGCCATGTGGTGGTCGAAGAGATCAACATGTACGAGGACGATCCAAACGACGTCGCCTTCGAGAACTTCACCACTGCTGTCTTTGCGAACCATGCCCTCGAGGCTCCAGTTCTGGGCACCAAGGATTCGATCCTTGGCATATCACGCGACGAGATCAATGGCTACTGGGGGCGTCGCTACGGGGCCGGGTCGATGGTGGTGGCTGCAGCGGGGTCGGTTGACCACGAGACGCTCGTCGAGATGATCAGCGAGCGGTTCGGCGACTGGTCGGGCGACACCCTCGATCATGATCACAGCGAGTTGGTCGGCAGGCCCCGGATCAACGTCAAGCGGAAAGACACCGAGCAAGCCCATATTGTGGTCGGCGGTCCGGGACTGGACCGAGCCGACGAGCGACGGTGGGCGTTTGAGGTGCTCAACCACATCATGGGGTCGGGCATGTCTTCCCGTTTGTTCCGTGAGGTGCGGGAAGAACGTGGACTGGCATACGCCGTGTACGGGTTCAAGTTGTCGTTCGCCGACACCGGAGCATGGGGAGTCTATGTAGGGACAACACCCAGTCAGACCGACACCGCCCTGAACGTGATTCGCGACGAACTGTCGAAGGTTGTCGACTCCGGCATCACACCCGAAGAACTGGAGCGCGCCAAGGGCTCGATGAGGGGCGGCCTGGCGTTGTCCCTCGAGGATGCCAACAGCCGGATGGTGCGATTGGGAAAGGACGAGTTGACCGGGATGCCCCATCTGTCGGTCGACCAAAGACTGGAGAAGCTGGAGGCGATCAGTCTCGGCGACGTGCAGTCGGTGGCAGTCGACCTATACGGCGCCGATACGCGAATGATCGGGGCGGTCGGTCCATTTGACGACTCGGACCTGGAGCAATACCTGGCGGTTTAGCCGGAGACGTCGAAACTGGCTGACATCGGCTTCTCGCCGAAGTCGATGATGCCTGCCGAGCCATCCTCGGGCCTGTCGATCATCAGCGCACCGCCGAGGTCGTGCCCGTCGACACGCCAAGGCCAGCCGAGCACGGTGTAGCCGGTGACATTCCCCGATAATGAGGACCAGAGCAGTGTTTCCTGGCCTTGCACCAGATCGATGACCAGCTCGGCCCCACTGACAGCCCTGAGGTCCGAGCCCGGTGACGGAGCTTGGAATAGGGCAGTGTGCGAGAAGGCCGCGGCCACGATCAGCAGACCGGCTAGCCCGATTCCCACGAGACGGAAAGTAATCACGTTTGGCATACCAGGTCACGATAAGTGACGGTGAGCATCTTCTAAACGGCTATTTCTACGAATTGCGAAAGGACTAGTCCGTAGACGAAGGCCAGGAGAAGAAGCAGCAGAGCGACACCGAGGACCCCCCGAGACCGGCGCTCAGCCCAACGGGCCGAGGTGAATCCGGCAACCACCCAGAGTGTTACATCGAGTGGCCAGGCCAGAAACAAGTCGCCAAAGACCACGCCGAGAAGGGCCGATACCGGGCCACCGGCATACAGAAGTGTCAGACCGACAGTTTCGCAGAGACCCTCGCAGGAGTCCCTGGTGACTAGGGAGAGGCCACTGGCCATGAGCACCACGGCAAACCCGAGTAGGAACGATGTCGCTATGGCCGCGTTGCGACAGCCCTGGGGTTCGCTCTTGTCGACCACGACGGCCGATCGTAAATGTGCCAGGCCCTTAATGGGAACAGAGCGCTAACTTGCTGGTCCACGATTCGGAGGAGTCCCATGGATTTGCGTGACGTAATGCTTGTCATCCACATAGCTGGCGCCGGCACCTGGCTCGGGGCCAACATGATCCAGGTTGTCGTACCAGGTCTGGCCGCCCGCCAGGGAGCCGAGGTCACGGCCGGGTGGTACCGGGTGGCAGGACAACTCAGCAAGAGGCTGTACATGCCGGCTTCCATCCTGATTCTCATTACCGGACTCGTGATGGTTCTTCAGGATGATTCTCTCAGCTTTGGCACCCTTTTCGTCACCATCGGATTCGGGATGATTGTCCTCGGTGCCCTGCTGGGCATCTTCATCTTCGACCCTGGCTCAGAGGCCGTCGCCGAGGCCGTGGAATCAGGAGATCAATCCCGGATCAAGGCCGCCACTGCACGGATAGCCACCTTCGGGACTGTCGACACCCTGCTACTGCTGTTCACCATGACTGCCATGGTCTCACGCTGGACCTGACGAATACCATGTCTGGGTGAAGTCCCCACGTTCCCGCCCACTCGTCCTCTCGGCTCTATGCATTGCCGCGTCTGCCTGCGTCACCGCTGATGTGGGCGGGCCAACGACGAGTGCGGTCGTCATAGCCTCGCCTACGACGGTCCTTGAAACCGCCACCACATCGACGACGACACCATTCACCACCACAACGACGCGTTCTGTCTTCACCCTGTTCGGAAAGGTCGTTGATGCCTCCCGGCTACCGGTGCCAGGGGCGACGATAACGATTGGGTCAGCCGAGCTCAGGACTGGGACTAATGGGTCCTTTACCTTTGAGGCCACGGAGCCCGCGCCGTTTCGTGTCTCCAAGAGGGGTTGGACCGAAGCCCAGGTGCCGTGGGAGACGGGGTCGTCCTTCTTCGTGGTGACAATTGGCCCCAAGAAGGTGAGGGGGCTTCGAGTCGGTGCGGGTGCGGCCGCTGACGACGCTCACTTCGAGTGGCTATTGAAGTTGGCAGACGACACAGCGGTGAACGCGTTGGTGTTCGACACCAAGCAGGCGGGAGGGACGGTCCTATATGACACCACGGTCGGCGAAGCTCACGATATTGGAGCGGTTGATGTTTGGTACGACCCAACCGAGAGACTTGCTGAGACGCACGCTCACGGTCTATACGCGATAACGAGGATTGCCGTTTTCGAGGATGCCTTCCGTGCCAAAGCCCGTCCAGATGAGAAGCTCGCCGGACCATGGATCGACCCGACTGCGGAGACGGCTTGGGACTACAACATCAGCCTGGCCATCGAAGCCTGTGAGCTGGGGTTTGATGAGATCCAGTTCGACTATGTCAGATTTCCGGCCGGGCGGACCGCCCAAAGGAGCGGACAACTCTCACTTACGGAGACCGAACGGGTTGGAGCCATCGAGAGCTTTTTTGCAAAGGCCAGGAGTGCGTTGCAGCCGATGGGCTGCTTGATGAGCGCCGCCATCTTCGCCATCGTGGTGTCCGTGCCAAACGATCAGGGTCTCGGCCAGAAACCGGAGGAATTATCGGGGCAGTTGGACGTGCTCAGTCCGATGGTCTATCCGAGTCACTACTCCGATGGGTGGCTGGGTTTCGACGATCCGAACGATCACCCGTACGCGGTGACCGCCGACGCCATCGACGATGCCCTGCCGAGGTTGCAGTCGGGCACCAGGCTGCGACCCTGGCTCCAAGCCTTCTGGTGGACCAACAGCCAGATCCGAGCATCGATTCAAGCGGCGGAGGATAGGGATGTTGGTTGGATCCTGTGGAACGTGCAAAGCAACTTCGACCGTGCCGCCCTTCCCGCGTCGGACGAGGTAGACGACTAGTTCGCCCGACTGGTCCTCACGTCTGGTGCTCCCATTCGCGCTGCGTCGGCGGTGCGATCGTCGGGCTGGCGTTGCGAGTCTCGCTCCGCTTCGGTTCTTGCCCGGTAGTGCATCATCTCGTCCGCAGAAGTCTGTGTATCCCATCCGAGGAGCGGCCCCACCAATCCTGCCACTTCCTTGACGGCTCCAGATCCTCTATGCCGTGTCTCTATCGAGATGCGGGTTCGCCGGGTGAGGAAGTCATCGAGGTGCAACGCCCCTTCGTGCGTGGCACCGTACACGATCTCAGCCTTCAGATAAGGAGCGTCCTCGACGAGTCGCTCGGCCAGGTCGGGGTCGACCCGGACTAGATCGGCGAGGTCGCCGACGAGGGATCCGTACCGTCCGAGTAACCGCTGGTAGTCGTCAGGGGCGATCCCGGACGGTGGAATAGCGGTGCGGAGCTCAATAATCCCGTCAGCTCCTACAAGGGGGATCCTCTGAGTTCGTGAAGGAGCGATGGGTCGGTCGATGTAGCGGGCAACCGCATCCACTGCGTCGGACGCCATGATTCGGTAGGTGGTGTACTTGCCCCCCGCCACGCTGATGAGCCCCTGGCCGTTGTCGGCGACGGCGTGTTCGCGGCTCAGCTTCGAAGTGCTATCCGATTCGCCGGTGAGAAGGGGTCGCAGACCGGCGTAGACACCGACAACGTCGTCACGTCTCAGTGGATCGGTGAGAACCGTGTTCACCCATTCGAGCAGATAGTCGATGTCCTTTTGGCTTGCTGCCGGATGTGCCCTTCCCAGAGTCCAGGGGGTATCGGTGGTGCCAACGATCCAAAACTCGTCAAAGGGGATCACAAAAAGAACGCTCTCTCTGGTACGGAAGATCATCCCGGTCTCCGATTCGATGCGGCTCCGGGGTATTACCAGGTGAACACCCTTCGATGCCTCCACCTCGAGACCGCGACTCCCAGCGAGATCCTGGATGTCGTCGCTCCAGACACCGGCAGCATTGATGACCGCTCTGGATCTGATTTCGATCTTTCGACCCGATTCCAGATCCAAGACCTCTGCGCCACGAATACGACCACCGGCCGAGTCGAGTCCAGTGACCCGGGTGCTCGTCGCCAGGGCAGCACCGTGCTCCGCCGAAGTTCGGGCAAGCATCATGGTGTGTCGGGCATCGTCGACCAGCGCATCCCAGTAGCGCACGGCCCCATAGATATTGTCGGTGCTCAAAGCCGGCGCGACGACCCCAAGTTGGCTTCGCGACAGGTGCTCATGGCGGGGGAGCGGGCTGTCGGCCCGTTTGGCCAGAATGTCGTACAGGAGCACGCCTGCTCCCACATAGGGTCGTTCCCAGAAGCGGTGTTTCAGCGGATATATGAACGAAACGGGCCGTGCCAGGTGGGGGCAGAGAAGTCTGAGCATGAGGTTGCGCTCGCGAAGCGCCTCGTTGACCAGGCCGAAGTTGAATTGCTCCAGATAGCGGAGACCGCCGTGGAAGAGCTTCGAGGAACGACTCGACGTTCCGGAGGCGTAATCGCGTTGTTCGACGAGCGCCACGCTCAGCCCCCGTGACGCGGCGTCGAGGGCCGCTCCGGTTCCAGTGACGCCTCCTCCGATCACCAAGACGTCGAAGACCTCACTCGTCATCCGTTGGAGGTCGCGCTCGCGCTGTGCAGGGTTCAGAGCCGATTTGGCGGTCATGGTGGACACCGTGGGCCCTTTGTAGCCGACGATGGCGCCCAAAGGACCAGCTTACGATGCTTCGATGGTCGAAAACATGAAGATTGGAATCCAACTACCCGAAGTGGAGCGTGACGTCAGCTGGCTCGAGGTCCGCGACATTGCCACCACCGCCGAGCAGTGCGGATTCGACTCGGTCTGGGTGGGCGACCACTTGATCTTCAGGGATGACGTGACCGGTGCCCGAGGCCCTTGGGAGGCCTGGTCGATGTTGGCCGCACTGGGGGAAGCCACCGAGCGGATCGAGTTGGGCCCCCTGGTTGCGGCCACCTCGTTCCACTCACCGGCGATGATTGCCAAGAAGGCGTCGACTGTTGACGAGATCAGCGGGGGCCGCCTCATCCTCGGTTTGGGGGCAGGCTGGAACAAACCTGAGTACGAAGCCTTCGGTTTCCCCTATGACAATCGGGTGTCGCGATTCGAGGAGGCCTTCACCATCATCCACACGCTGATTCGGGATGGTTCCATCGACTTTGAGGGTCGCTTCTACACCCACCGCGAAATGGAGCTCCTTCCCCGGGCGAGATCGGACATGAAACTGATGGTCGGCTCAAATGGTCCCCGCATGCTCCGCATCACTGCTCCGTACGTGGACATGTGGAACAGCTGGCATGTGTGGTTCGGCAACCGGGCTGAAGGCCTCCGACCGCTGATCTCCGAGTTGGAGGAGGCCTGTGTCGAGGTGGGGCGTGACTCGAGTGAGATCGAGAAGACGGCTGCGGTGTATGTGCAGCTGTCTCGTGGCGAGGGACGAGTGGCCGGTAGCGAGGACCGCCCCGAGGCGAAGCCGATAACCGGTGAGGCCATTCCTGAGAGGCTCGATGGGTTCGCCAAGGCCGGAATCAGCCATATCCAGGTGGTGCTCGACCCGATCGACGGGGCGGCGGTCGAGGAGCTTGCAAGAATTCTCGGGCGCGTCTGATCAGTACGGGAGACCCTGGGTATTGTCCAACACATGCAGCTCTCAACCAGCAGTTTCGCTGACGGCGGCACCATCCCCAACCGTTACGCGTTTAGCAGAGCCCACCCGGACAACCACGTTGCTCTTTCCGAGAACGTCAACCCCTCCCTCGACTGGACGGAGGTTCCTGACGGCACCAAATCATTTGCGTTGATCTGTCACGACTACGACGTGCCCAGTGTCGGAGATGATGTCAACCAGGAGGATCGTGAGATCCCTGCCGATCTGCGCCGTGTCGATTTCTTCCATTGGGTGGTTGTTGATCTGCCCGGCGACCTTCGTGCGATCGCGGAGGGTGAGTTCGCCGACGGTGTCGTGGTGGGCGGCCAAAAAGTGGGGGACGGCCCGCACGGCTCCCGGCAGGGGTTGAACGACTTCACCGGCTGGTTTGCCGAAGACGCCGACATGAGGGGCAACTACTACGGGTACGACGGGCCAGCTCCACCGTGGAACGACAGCATCATCCATCACTACGTCTTCACCGTCTTCGCGCTCGATATGGATTCGACATTGGTCTACGGCAACTTCACCGGTCGCGACGTGAGGGCGGCCATCGACAGACACGTCTTGGCCGAGGCCAGCGTCGTCGGCACCTATGCCCAAAACCCGAGGCTTCTCGACTGAGCAGCGTTGCAGAGAAGGTCCATGGCCATGACTACCTGGTGGTTCGGTCGGCATTCACGGTTCAGGCGAGGGGTTCGGTCCAGACAAGTGCCGTGCCGTCGAGCACAACTACATCGTCCTGATTCGTGATCAGGCAGTCGAGTGTTGTCAACGGCTTGTCTTCCCGAGACTCCACCACTTCGACCCGAGCCGTGATCGTGTCGCCCGGCTTCACAGGTGCGCGGAAATTCCAGTTGACGTTGAGGAACACAGAGCCCGGACCGGGCAGGTCCTCGGCGACGACGGCATTGAGGAGACCGCTGGTGACCCCACCCTGGACGATGATTCCGCCAAACCGGGATTGCTCGACGACGGCCGCGTCATAGTGGAGGGGATTCCGGTCACCGGTGATCTCGGTGAAGAGCTCGATGTCTTTCTGAGTGACAGTCTTGGACCGACTGGCGGAATCACCCTGGTTCATAGCCTCAACTCTCGTTGATGGTCACCTTGTTGATGACGACATCGTCGTGAGGACGGTCATTTCGGTCTGTGGCTGCGGTGGCGATCGAGTCGACTGCCTCCAGGCCCGATGTGACCTTGCCGAAGATGGTGTAGGTGTGCGGGAGCCCCGCGTCGGTGTGGCAGATGAAGAACTGGCTGCCGTTGGTGTGCGGTCCGGAGTTGGCCATTGCAACGACTCCACGGTTGTAGTTGCCGGTGCCTTCGATCTCGTCGCGGAACCGATACCCCGGTCCGCCGCTTCCTGTTCCCGTCGGGTCGCCGCCCTGGATCATGAAACCTTTGATCACACGATGAAAGATGACTCCGCTGTAGAAGCCGTCACGGGCGAGGAAGACGAAGTTGTTCACGGTCTGCGGGGAGCGGACGGCGTCGAGCTCGATGACCACCTCACCGTGATTGGTGTCAAGGGTGGCGGTGTAGTTCTTGTCCAGGTCGATTTCCAGTTCGGGCGGGGAGTCGTACTGCTTTGTCATCTGGGTCCTTTTTCAACTGAGGTTCTTCCACGCGGCGTAATGATCACATGCGATCGCCCATGCATTGGGAACGGTTCAGGAGGTGAAGTAGGCGGGGGTGCTGCCGGACTTCCATTTGATGGAGCAACCCATTGAGGGCAGCTGCTGGTCGGAGACGAGGTCACCAGCGAGAACGGCGTCTATGGCTGCCCGCAGTTCATTGCCGGTGACGGGAATGCTGCTGTCGGGGCGAGACTCGTCGAGGCGACCCCGATAGGCAAGCTTGTTCTCGGCACCGAACAAGAAGAAATCGGGTGTGCACATGGCTGTGTATGCCGCGGCCACCATCTGGGTTTCGTCATACAAGTAGGGGAAGGAGTAGCCGAAGGTCTCGGCTTCTGTCTTCATCGCCTCTGGGGAGTCGGCCGGGTAGGCGTCGATGTCGTTTGACGAGATCGCCACGATCCCGAGACCGGAATTCGAGTAGTCACTTCCCAGCCGAGCGAGTTCTTGGCGAACGTGCTTGACGTAGGGGCAGTGGTTGCAGATGAACATCACCAGCAGCCCCTTCTTGTCGGAATAGTCGGCCAGCGAGACGACGTTGCCGGAAACGGTGTCAGGTAGCGAGAAGTCGGGTGCCTCGGTACCGAGGGCCAACATTGTCGAGGTAGTAGCCATGGAGCGAGTCTAGGAGTCTGTTGAATAATGCCGTTGGTCAGATCGGCGGCCAAGCGCGTCACTCGCAAGGACGAGGTGTCGCCACTCCTGGTGGCGGAATGGCGGAGTCGAGGACACCGCGAGTGGCGATGATCTGGTTGTTGAGATGGGTGACATGCATTGTTCAACGGGCTCCTAGGACTCCTCGAATGCTGAGATCACATCGCCGAATGTCTCGATCGAGCCCTCCAACGCCACGTCAGGGAGAGCGACCATCGAGTGCTGTGCCCCGGATCGGGAGTAAGACGAGAAGAGCGCAACCTGATCGTCCAGCGTGCCGACGTTGTATCGGGCGGAGTACTTCTCGACGGAGGTGTTGCGATCACGAAGCTGATCGACTCGCTCTCTCAACTCCGAACGGTCCGTGGCCACCAGCACTGAGATCAGGTGGGTTATCTCTATCTGCGCCGGGTCACGACCGAGATTCGAGCAGTGTCTCTGCAGCACGTCGACCTTGTGTCGAATCACCTCCGGCTTCCCGAAGAGGTTGCAGGCGTCGGCGTACTCGGCAACGAGTCTCAAGGTTCTCTTTTCGCCGGAGCCTCCCACCAGGATCGGAATCCGATCTTGTATCGGGCGGGGATAACAGACCAGTTCCCGGGCAGAGAAGCTCTTGCCCTCGAATTTGGGGGACCCCTTGCCCCAGAGGAGGGGGAGCATTCGCAGAGTGTCCTCGAGGAGGTCGTAGCGATCGGCCAATCCGGGGAAGTCGATTCCGTAGGCCCCGTGCTCGTCCTCGTCCCAGGCAGCGCCGAGCCCACACCAGGCACGTCCCCCGGACAACACGTCCAACGTGGCGACCATCTTTCCCAACAACACCGGATTTCGGTGAGTTATCCCGGTGACGAGCGCACCGAGGCGGATCCGATCGGTGACTCCGGCCATGTATGACAGCGTTGTGTATGCCTCGGGTAGGTCTTCCCAAGCCCGCCCAACCTGGGGTATCTGGCGGAAATGATCCATCAGCCATATGTCGCGGAATCCCGCTGCCTCGGCGCGCTGCGCGATCGAAGCGATCTGCTCCCCGAGGTTGCCCTGCGGCCAGTCGAACCTGCTCAAGAGGAGTCCGAAGGTGTGAGCAACCGGGGCAGAGAGGTCACGCTCCTCCTGAGCGATGGCAGCGACCTCGAGTGTCACCACGGCCACCGGTTGGCGAGTGTGGACGCCGTCGAAGTCCTCGGTTTCCACTTCTATGGATGCCGTCCTGAATCTGGCCAACTGTTTGCGCAAGACGCTCTTCGGGAGCGGTCTAGTCCGCTCGTCGTTCCTTTGCTCGCACAACTCTGCTGCCGTGTCGAACAGGATGGCATGGCATGACAGCCCGGCATCATGGGTCTGAGCGACCCATCTTCTCCGGTCCTCGGCATTGAGACCCATGGTGTCGATGACCGTGGTCAGCTCCCGAGACAGTCGCTCGGTGACGATCCGGTCCAACAGGTCAAAGGCTGCCGCGCTGGCCTGCTGGTCGTCCTGGTCGATGCCGACCGCCGCCCGAAGCGAGTCCGACGACACCACTTCGTTGGGGGCGAAGTGATCAGTGGCCCATGTTGACTTGCCGGAGCTACTGGGGCCGATCAAGACAACGACACACGGTGCGGGGAGTTTGAGCTCCATCAGTGAGGGTTTCTAGCGGTCTATCGCCCAGATGGTGTGGATGTGAGAGACGCTGCAATCATTTGTAAGGCGGACCACTGGCCAGTCAATCGGTAACGTGGTGGGCGTGACTGACACAATATCCGCCCCCTTCGGCCTTTTGGCCACAGCGATGATCACCCCATTCACCTCATCGGGAGAGGTGGACCATGACACCGCCTGGCGTCTAGCCAGACATCTTTCGGACCAGGGAACAGACACTCTTGTGGTCACCGGTACGACGGGGGAGTCGCCGACGCTCTCGGACGACGAGAAGGTCGCTCTATATCGGACCGTGGTCGAAGCCGTGAAGGAGAAAGACACTCTGGTCATCGCGGGTACCGGGACCTATGACACCCGTCACTCGGTGGAGATGACCGAACGCGCCGCGGAGACGGGGGTTGACGGAGTCCTCGCGGTGGCTCCCTATTACAACAAGCCATCCCAAGCGGGTCTGGTGGCGCACTTCTCAGCGATCGCCGACGTCGGAGTGCCCGTGATGCTCTACAACATCCCGGGACGGACCGGGTCCCTCATCGAAGTGGAGACACTGGCAACCATGTCCAGCCACCCTCAGGTTGTTGCGGTGAAAGACGCTGTGCTCGATCTCGAGTTCACCTCGGCGACCATCAAGCGCGTCCCCAGTCTGCCGGTCTACTCCGGCCAGGACACGTTCACGCTTCCCATGCTCTCGGTGGGTGCGGTTGGGGTGGTATCAGTGGTCGCCCATCTGGCAGGGAGGGTGATCAAGGCGATGATCAAGGCAGCCCAATCTGGTGATTGGCCGGAGGCCAGACGTCTTCACTACGAGCTCATGCCCCTGTGCGAGGCGTGTTTTCTGGAAACCAACCCGACACCTGTGAAGGGAGCCATGAATTCGTTCTGGGAACCTGTCGGTGATGTGAGGCTCCCCCTGGTTGCCGCATCTGACGACACGCTCGCAGCGATCGAGAAGGCGCTGGGGGCGCTTCAAGGCCTATGAGCGTGTCAGTCACATTCTTGGGCGGTCTCGGGGAGATCGGCCGCAACTGTGCCGCCGTCGAGATCGAAGGCAAGATCGCACTCATCGATGTGGGTCTCATGTTTCCCGAAGACGACATGTTGGGTGTCGACCTGGTGTTTCCGGACTGGTCCTGGCTGACCAAGCGGAAGAAGGACGTGGAATGCGTGATAATCACCCACGGTCATGAGGATCACATGGGGGCCCTTGCCTACTTCCTCAGGGACATCCAGGTCCCGGTGTACGGGGCCAGGCTGACGATGGAGATGGCGAGTGGGCGTGTCGACGAGTTGGGCGTCGAGTCGGATCTTCGAACGATCACCCGTAGCAAGTGGATAGATCATGGGCCATTCCGGTTCATGCTCGTCCCGGTGACGCATTCGGTCCCGGAGGCGTCGGCGGTTGTTCTGGACACGCCAGAGGGCATCGTCGTCCACTCGGGTGACTTCAAGCTGGACCCAACACCCGTCGACGGGCGACCGACCGACCTGCCTGCGTTTGCGGCTCTCGGTCGGCGCGGTGTGAGGCTTCTCCTTTCTGACTCGACCAACGCCGAAAAGGAGGGCTTTGAACCATCGGAGAGTTCGGTCGGTCCTCCGATCGCCAATGTGGTGCGGGATGCCCCCGGGCGGGTGATAGCTGCTTGCTTTTCCTCACATATGCACCGGGTCCAGCAGATCGCCAATGCTGGAGTCGCCGCGGGAAGAAAGATCGCCTTCTTCGGTCGCTCCATGCATCGCAACACCACCATTGCGACGGACCTGGGTGTCCTCGATATTCCGGAAGGGTCGGTCGTCGACATCAATGAACTCGTCAACCTGCCCGACGACAAACAATTGCTCATAACGACAGGGAGCCAGGGGGAGCCCTATGCCGCACTTTCCCTGATGTCGCAGGGCCGGCACAAGTTTGTCGACCTCGACGAGACCGACACGGTTCTCATCTCGGCAAAGCCGATACCGGGAAATGAGACGGCCGTGTCCAAAGTCATCTCCAATCTCATACGCCGGGGGGCAACGGTCGTCCATGGACGGAACTCCCATGTCCACGTATCCGGCCATGCAGCGAGAGAGGAGCTGCTGACCTTTCTCAACATTCTTCGCCCCAAGGCCTTCGTCCCGATTCACGGGGAGTACCGACATCTCCATGCTCACTCCGAGTTGGCGCGGGCCATGGGTGTGAAAACGGTCGAGGTCCTCGAGGATGGCGACCGAATCACGATTGAGGGCAAGAAGACCACTGTGAAGCGGCGGGCGGTGCCCGCCGGCTTCGTCTACCTCGACGGGTCAGCCGTGGGAGATGTTCAGGATGCGGTTCTTCGCGACCGATCTCACCTGGCCGATGATGGGGTCGTGGTGGTGACGGTTGGAATCGCCCATGACACGGGCAAGCTTCTCTACGGGCCCGACATGGACAGTCACGGGGTCATGGACGACCCGAGCGCAGTCCTGGCGAAAGCTGCCGATGCGGTGAGGGCAGCCATCGAGGAGCACAAGACTGGCCGGACCGACCACGCCGAACTGCAGAAGACGGTCCGTCAGGCCACCGGCCGCGTACTTCGCGCCGAAACCGCCCGAAAACCCGTGATCGTCCCCGTCATCATGGAGCTATAAGAAGCGAACCTCAGGTTCTACGGCCCGGATACGGGCCAAACGACCTCACGTTCGTGGTTTTGGGGCCTCGCCGACCTCCACCATCACCTCGTCGAGACTCTTGCGCCGCAGGTCGGGCACCACGCAATCATCGGCCGGGTAGCCAATCGGGAACATGCAAAAGGGGCGCTCGTTGTCGGGACGTCCCAGGAGCTTGGTCAGGAATCTCATGGGACTGGGCGTGTGGGTGAGCGTCGCCAACCCCATGTGATGCAGCGCCACTATGAAAATGCCAGCAGCTATCCCCGCTGACTCTTTGACGTAGAAGTTATGACGCCGCGACCCGTCAGGGTTGATGCCGTGACGCTCTTCAAACATCACTACGACCCAGGGCGCTGTTTCAAGGAAGGGCTTGCGCCAATCTGTGCCCAGAGGCTCCAGCGCCTCTCTCCAGTGGTCGGGCAACCTGCCGCCTTCATAGTTGATGCGTTCCTCTTCTTCTGCTGCCTGCCGTATCTGGTGCTTGATGTCTGGGTCTTCGGTCACCACAAAGCGCCAAGGCTGCCTGTGCGCACCTGAAGGCGCCGTGGAGGCAGTCTGAATGGCTAGCTCCACCAGCCCCCTGGGCACGGGGTCATCGGAGAAAAATCTGACTGAGCGCCGACACTCCATCTCCTCATGAAACTCCCT
>SMXW01000031.1 GCA_004356805.1 Acidobacteriota bacterium
CACCAACGGGCTGCTCCGTCAGTACTTCCCAAAAGGCACCGACATGGCCAGCCTCACCCAAGACGACCTCGACGCTGCCGCCGACTCGCTCAACAGACGCCCTCGACAAACCCTCGGAGGGATGACACCATCAGAAAAACTCGCCGAAGTGTTGCAATGACCCCTTGAGCCGGCAGCACTTATGTACGCCTCTCTAGAGGGCGCGTCGAGGGCGCAAGAGATCCCCGGAGGGCGCAGAGGGCGCAGCGGAGGGCGCAAGGGATGGGAGATCCCGAAAGATCCTGTAAGACACGGAAAGGTGTCAGGGAGGCCCGTCCTGACGGGCTTTCTGACCTCTCGGCCCGTCGCGACGGGTTGTGGGCGTTGACGGACTCGAACCGCCGACCCCTGCCTTGTAAGGGCAGTGCTCTAGCCAACTGAGCTAAACGCCCGAAGTGCCCGTCTGACGGGCCTCCTGTCCGAAAACCCCCGTCGGACGGGGCCTTTCAGGCCTTTCGGTGGCTTACAGGGACTTTCACGACTTCGTCAGTCGTTGCGCCCCAAACGCGCCCCCGTGCGCCCCCGGAGGGGATCTATGGGATTTCTCGCGCCCCAAACGCGCCCCAAAAAGGGCACCGACCGCCAGGATACCGGGCCGGGGAACCGTCAACCACCCATATACGGACCTGGAGCTTCCGTGGGGCTCTCCCCTGTCTTCGGAGAATCTATTGAGGACCCCAACGTGTTACGGGACCCACAGGAGAGTATTTCGGAGACACGAGAGCGGATGTCAGGCCCCCGAAATAGCCCACAAGGATCGTCCGTGGCTCGGAGATACCGTCCGTGGCTTCCCTCGGGGACGGCGGAGACTGAAGCAGGCGCCGGCGTGGTACTTTCAGTTGGCAAGGAGAGAACAATGGACAACGATGGGTTAGGTCGAGTTACCAAAGTCGACCTTCGAACGGTGTGGGGCCCTGATTCCCACCCGCGCAACCATAGAACACAAGTGGTAGACCCCACCGGTCAGGATCAAGGTGGTGGGCCGCAAAGAGCAGCGTGAACCACGAGAAGACGAACCCACCAGGTCCTTAGCCTGGCGTGCCCGACGTTTTCGCTAGGGGCCAGTGCGTCTCCGCGACACTCCAGTCACCTTGGTGCATCTCCATGCAATAGCGCCTGAATGCCCGTTTTGGTCCAGGGTGCCCTCAGGGTGCCCCGCCAGAAGCAGTTCGAAACCCGGTCGTCCGGTATTCGAAGTGTTGGCGCGCTAGGCCTTTAACCTCGTGGCCCACTCCCCTGACCCAAGAGCTTCCGCCACGTTTCAACCGTTGAGAGCCGACATTTCGTCCTTGGCCTCCAGATCCCGAAGTTTAGTGAACCGGCCCGAGGTGTCGCCGGAGGTGTCATCGCGGGCCGCCAATTAGTTGGCGGCGGCAACGGCATGTGAAGCCTAAGGGGCGGTCGGTTATGCGTAGCTGGCGAACTCGCTAGAGATCTCGTGGGTTTCTAGCCATTTTCTGAAATCCACATCGGTTTGGAACATGCCGCTTTCCCAGGCCATCCTCATCATCTCGAGAACCGGGCGACCTTTTTCTACGCCGAGCTCGGACGTCAGAAGTCCCTCCACCCGAGCAACGTCTTGCCAGCCAACCGTAACCCAATATTCGTAGTCACTGTCGCCGAACAATTGCTTAACCAAATCCCCAAGATCCTGGCCTTCAAGAACAAGACCCGATTCAGTCAGAGCGGCGTGCAGATGGACCTCTACTCTCCCCGGTGTGACGTAATTACCGGTCATAGACCATCTTCACCGGTTGGCTGGTTGCGAGTTCCACGCGAAACGGATAGTCGGCCGACCCTTTGTGTGTTTTCTCAAGGGCATTAGAGACCGCTTGTTTAAGGGTTTGTCCGTCGCCAGTCTCCATTGTGTCTTTCCTCCTTAGGGTTCGTCGACCTGTGATCGCCAGGCGCTCTGCCCAGACATCCATCGCCCCTTGTCACTTATCGTCCGCGATCAGCAGGGCGAACAGCATTTCGGCAAGGTCCTCCGCTCCCTCCTCACTAAACCCTTCCTCGATAAGAGAGCCGCGGAAGGCGGCTAACACTTCAGCCATGTTCCGGAACGCTCCGGTCGCCTGGTCAAAAGTGTGAATCCACTCGGCTTTGGTGGTCATGTCTGTCTCCTAACGTTGGCTTCGGAACTGACTCTCCAATACCGATCATGCCGAGTACCTGTGACAGAAACCGTCTGCGTGAATCTTTGTTCTGTACGCTCGAATAGGTGAAGTTCGACGCACGCAAGCGAACGACGAAACGGCTGCTTGCAGGCGTATTCCTGCTTTTTACTCTCCTCTTGGCAGGTTGCGGAAATCAGGGACCGTCGGAGAGTGAGATCCAGCTGAGGGTCGACGAAGCCGTTGCTGAAGCTCTTGCCAATGCCGAGGAATCCGACACGTCGATTGCGTCGACGACTACCTCAACTCGTGCCCCCCCTACAACCACTCAGGTTGTGACCCCCTCCACGACTACCACCAATCCGGCCACCACGACAACGTTGGATCTCCTTGATCCAAGCATTGTTCGAGAACGGTTCGTCGAGAAGGTGGAAGAAGAGATTGCACGGGTCGCCCCCCGACTCCCGGTGGAGGGCATGAGTCCCGACCACTCGGCCGAGTACCAACCGCCCTACCTGTTCGATATCGAAACGACCGACTCCATCATCTCGCCTTTCAAGGGAACTCTGGTGATCCCCATCCTTTGGTATTACCAAGGAGAGCTGACTGGGCTGATGTATCTCCACGCCACCTATAACTACACGGACTTCGAGTGGAAGTTCGCATCTGCGGTGAGGTACATTGATGAAACTACACCTGACTTAAGTGCGATTCGCACGGAGTGGGTCGAGTCCCTGTTTCGTTGACGTTGAGTCATATTGCTGCGGCGGATCTAGTCGAGTATCTCCGTTCGACACACCTCCGGACCTTGAAGGTGGGCGCTCACAGGGTATTCGGCTCCGTGCGTCAACCCTCGAGCTCGTCCTCAGTGCCACCCAATTGGATCATGAGTTCGACTGCCTCGACTTTGGTAAGTCGCGTCCAGTCAGTTGAACCGCCCACAATCTCCATGGGGTGACGTCTCGTCGGTTCCCAGCCTGATCCCGATCTCCATTCTCGAGGTCCGTCGTCAGGTCTCAGGATGATGAGCCGACCTGGCTGCGAATCGTACGGATCGATCATCCACCATTGCGTACCGGCATGAGGCGATACACCCCCGCTTCCGCGTCGCGGTGTCACTCGGCGCCTACGCCGGACTCCGCCTCGGCGAAACCTTGGGTCTCCAAAAAGACAATCTCGACCTGCTTCGACGGACCCTCACCGTCACTCACAGTCTCACCAACCACAACGGCGCAGTGTCCCTGGGAGCAACCAAAACAAAAGGAAGCCGCCGCACCATCTCACTCGGCCAGGCATTGTGCGACGAACTCGCCGCCCATCTCACCGAATACGGCACCGGCCCCCAAGGAGTGGTGATGTCCTCACCTCAAGGCTCATGGGTTCGAGCGTCGTCGTGGCGGTACCGGTTCTGGCATCCCGCGGTCGAAACCTCAGTAGGTCGACCACTCCGATACCACGACCTGCGACACACCCACGCCGCCCTCCTCATCGCCCAAGGAGCCCACCCCAAAGCCATCCAATCCGACTCGGACACAGCTCCATCATCGTCACCATGGACACCTACGGCCATCTCATGGAAGGCCTCGACGCCGACCTCGCCGACAAACTCAACCAACAAGCCACCACCGCAGCCGCCCAACACCAGACCACGATTCATCAGCTGGCCACCCACGCATAATGCCGGTTATGGGCGGTCTGTTTGCCTCAAGGGCTGCCTCGTCTGAGGGCCTCGGTCGCTTAACTCGCTTGGAAGAACTCTCCGAAATCGGTGGCGAAGTCGTCGACGGTGCGCGGCGAATGATCGGTCAGCTGCTCTACGCCGTCGCTCACCCGTGTCAGGCCGTTGTTGGCGAACCCCTCGAACAGCTCGCAGAAGGCGTGAGCCACCCACTCGGGATAGCCGGCCTCGATAAACGACTGCTCCGCGGCCTCGGTCGGCACGGCCACGTATGTGACGTGGTTGCCGGTGGCTTTGGAGAGAGCCTGAGCGACACGGTCCATTCCGATGGCCTCTTTGCCGGTGAGTTTGTACGTCTTCCCCTCGTGGCCGTCGCCGGTGAGAACCGCCACAAACGAGTCGGCAGTGTCACGGATATCGATCATCGGCAGGATGCCGTCTTTGAAAGGCTGATAAAGGTTCCCGTCCGCAATGACGCCTCCGGCGGCGCCGATCAAGTTCTGCATGAAGAACGTCGGGCGCAGGATGGTCCACCTGAGGCCTGACGACTTGATGGCTTGGTCGATCTCATGGTGCTGCCGACCGAGCTCGAAGTCGAGCTCGGGCTCGGGCGCCATTGCCGACAAGCGAACGAAGTGAGCATCGGGAGCACTCCGCTTAACGGCTTCAATCACCGCCAGCGCCTGTTCCTTCTGCTGGGGAGTTGGCGTGGTGATCACCAACACTTTGTCGACTCCATCGAGGGCGGCATCCAGCGAAGCGCCGTCGTCGAGGTCACCGTGCACCATCGCGGCGCCCGCCTCCGCTTGGCTCCGGGCCACCTCAGAAGTCGGGTCACGGGTGAGCACCCGCACCTGCTGACCGGCAGCGAGGAGCCCGGGCACGACAACCTGGCCTACGTTCCCTGTACCTCCGATTACGAGCGTCATAGCCACCATGTCCTCCTTGAAAAGAGCGGTCGATCTCCATCGACTCTATCGCATCGATTTTCTCCCCGCTCCTGATTCGCAAGGCAGGCACCGGGAGTGGAAAGTGTTCCCAGTCGGAGCCTCAGCACCGCACAACCGGACATGGGAGGGCCACACATAACGGCACTTATGGTTGCCTGACGGGGCAGCAAGGCACAGGCGGAGAACTGGTCATCACCGAACCAACAAGCTGATTCGCTTTCGCCAGCGCTCCGTCGGGAGGCGCCCCCTATGACTGGATCAGACCGAGCTGGGAGGCGATGCTGGCCGAGTCGTAGTAGTCGCGACCTTCGACAACCATGCCGTCACGAACACGTATCACACTGCAGTACCGGACTTCCATCGAACGACCCGATGGAGCGAACGTGCCCAGGCTGGATTGAAGAGGTCCGGTGTGGGTGCCGCGGTTGACGAACTCGACGACCGCCCAATCTCCGTCAACGACCACGTTGACGATCTTGACTTCCCCGTCGGGGAATGCTGAACGCCACCTCTCGTAATCGCGGGTGTAACCATCGGGACCTATTTGAAGTTCTCCGCGTGCCACGTCCTCAAACCGACAATCGTGGGCGATCACGCTGGCACCACGTTTCGGGTCCCGCAGATCCCAAGATTCGTGGAATGTGCGCACGATTCGTTCCGTCTCAGTCACAGCATCCTCCTCAACCTGGCCGGGTTACTTCGACGCGAACCATAGGCAGAGCACCCGATCCGATTGCTTTGAGGTCGCCCATCAACACGCGCACATAACGGCACTTATGGGCGGCTGATCACGGCGTCAGAAACCGTACATAATG
>SMXW01000032.1 GCA_004356805.1 Acidobacteriota bacterium
AATCCGACGTCCTTCAGGGGTGAGACGAGCGTTACGGTGCACAAGAGCCTCCTCTGGTCGTTGGTGCGTACAAACACCACACAACCAGGGAGGCTCAACTCATCCCAATGTCAACAACCTCCATGCTCAACACACCTAGTCAGTTTCCGCGGTAGCAGCCACCTGATCTAGATCGGCACCCCAGAGTTTGTCCTCCTCGGGGGTGACCAGGGGATTTCGACGACCCATGTACCAAACCAATATCAGGCCACCGACACCGGCGGCCAATCCAACGACCTGATTCCATGTGAAGGCCCCGATCTCGGCGTCACCCGTTCCGAAGCGGAGGAAATCGAGCACGAAACGCTGCAGCCCGTACCAGGCAACCCAGATAAAGAAGAGCTGCCCATAGTGGAGGCTGAAGCGCCGGTAGATGAAGTAGAGAGCCCCAAGCAGGATGACGGCACCGATCAGGTCGTACAGGCCGACGTGGTGATAGACCCCGCAAAACCCGTCGAGTCCGACCGTCGCCTCGTCGCACTCGAGATCATTGTGTAGGGGAGCGACGTCGTAACCGGGTTTGATCCCGTAGCCCCACGGCACGGTGGTCGCACGGCCCAGATGCTCGACGATGGCCAGATCGCCGATTCGCCCGACAACAGTTCCGAGGGCGAGGCCAAAGGCCGACATGTCAAGTGTGGGAAGAATGAACAAGCCAACCTGTTTCATTCGCCAGGCGCCGGCGCCGATGCCACCGGCGAAGCCACCCAGGATGGAGAAGCTCCCATTGAGGGGGTGCAGCGTCGCGAGGATCGACGTGCCTTCACGTGCGGCGTCGAAGATGGCAGCTGGAGTGGTGAGGTAGCGGGCGCCGATCAGCGCGCCGATCAGACCCCATGTCAGGGCGGATTGATACTTGCCAATGTCAAACCCCCGCTTCCGCAGTTCCCTCGTCGCTATCCACGCGCCGGCGACGAAACCGAGGGCAGCGAACAGTCCGTGGAGGGAGAAGGTGAATGGCCCAACGTCCCAGAGGGGGATCGGCGGGTAGCTGATGAAAGCAAGCATTTCGCCGGAAGGCTAATGATGATCCAGAACTGTGCCGCCGTCACAGGGCCCCGATGGCAGACTCCCCATATGGAGATCAGACAGGAGCAAGCCGGAGACGAGCAACCGATTGGAGAGGTTCACGCCGAGGCCTTCTTGCCAGAACGGCAGACGCCGTTACGAGGGCTTCGGACTCGCCGTACTGGTGGCGATATCTCCACATGACATGACTTCATCGACGCGTTCGACAACCACGAGGTTGGCAGTCAGACCACGGAGGAGTTCTTCTCCGAACACGGCCGGGGCCCTACCTCGTGGCCTGTTTGGGTTCGACCTCCATCATGACCGTTCTGGCTGACCTCCCAGCCGGGGAATGAAACTCCCTGGCTAAAGTGCCGCCTCGTGAGCGAACTGCTTGAAACGGCCGCCGCTGCCCTCGGAATGCCCACCGATCTGGTGCAACGCTCGGCCGCTGCCCGTGCCACAGAGAACGGCACAACTGTCGATGACGTGCTCACTGCCTGGGCTGGTGGCGCCCCAATTGCCGTTGCCGTCCCATCGGCCGAGGCACAGCCGAGCGAGCCTGTCGTCGAGGCTCCCGTCTCAGAGGCTCCGCCGGCCGCAGTCGTCGTATTGGATCCGCCCGTGATCGAAGTTCCGGCGGCCATCGAGGAAGTACCTGTTGAGGCGGAACCCGAGGAACGTCTCGAACCCGTTTCGATGGGACGGAGGATCAAGACAGCGGTCAGGGTCGGAGCCTGGACCGGAGCAGCGCTTGGCCTGGTCGGATTTCTCGTGGCAGGCGCATTCTGGGCCGATACCACGACAGCCATCCCGGACACGGGGCCGATTGTACAGGTAGACGCGACCGGCGTTCTGATCGGGGCCGCTCTGGTGAGCATCCTCTTCGGCGCCATCGTCGCCAGCTTGTCGCGTACCGCTGCCGCGTCGACGGACCCCGCCATGCAGCTATCCGAGTCAAAGGGCTCGACAGCCTGGATCGGCGCCGCAATGGGCCTCATCCTCGGCATCGTCGCGGGAGTCCTGCTGACAGCCGGATTCGGCACCGAAATCGAAGGGGGCGAAGGTCTGATCCAGCTACCCGTTCTTCCGACGCTGACCGTGATGCTTGTCGGCGGAGCAGTTCTTGGAGCAGTCACCTCCCTGGTTCCCCAGTTGTTCGGCACACCCGTCGCCGTTTCCGATGACGACGAGAAAGAAGTCGCAGAAGTGAAGAAGCGTTTGGGTCAGGCGGTGAGCATTCCAATGTCGGCGGCGGTGATCCTTCTCCTTCTTGTGCTTCCCTTTGCCTACATCCTGATCCAATCCAACGAATTGACATCTGGGGGAGCAGCCATCATCGCAGTTCTGGTGGCGAGCGGAATCCTGGGATTCGCCACCCTTGCCGGAGGTAAGCCTGAGATGAGAATCACGGGTGGCGACCTTCTCGTCGCCGTGGCCGGGATTGGCACGGTCCTTCTGATTCTTCTCGCTGTCCTGCTCATCAATTCAGGTGAGGGTCCCGAGGAGGGGGCTCCCGAAGAGCAGACCGCCATCGTCCTCGAGATCGTCTAATCAGCCGAGTTCGGCGGCATTGATCGCCGCCGACACGTCGCCTTCCCCGAGGGCAGCGAGCATGTAGCCGGCGACTTCCGTGGCCACGCCGACCTGCGCCTCCTCAGTCGAGGCTCCCAGATGAGGTGTAAGGACGAGGTTGGGAGCATTCCGCAGCGGGCTTTCTGGTGACAACGGCTCCCTCTCATAAACGTCAAGAGCCGCTCCCGCGACGGTCCCGTCGTGAAGCGCCTTTGCCAGGGCCGCTTCATCGATGACGCCGCCTCTCGAGGCATTGATCACCAGGACCCTGTCCTTCATCCGGCCAAGTAGGGAAGCGTCGATCAATCCGCGGGTCTCATCGGTCAATGGGACATGGCAAGAGATCACGTCCGCGTTCTCAACCACGTGATCGAGGCTGACCAACCGCACTCCTAGTTGCTCGGCCCGCTCCTCCGTCAGATACGGGTCGTAGACCAGAACCTCCATCCCAAAGCCCTGGCATCGTTGAGCGACCTCCCCACCGATCCGGCCTGCACCAACCAACCCCAGGGTGCGGCCCTTCAACTCGATTCCTGTGAGTCTGGCTCGATCCCATCGTCCCTCCCTGATCGATCGATCGGCCTCCGGGAGCCGCCTCGCAAGCGCGAGCATCAGCGCCATGGTCAACTCGGCGGCGGCGTTGGTATTACCGCCCGGGGAGTTGAACACCGCAATCCCCCTTTTGGAGGCGGCGACCAAATCGATGTTGTCGACGCCGACTCCAGCCCTGCCGATCACTTTGAGACCAGACGCCCGGGACATCATTCCCGCGTGCACCCTCGTGGCGCTTCGAACAATCAGGCCCGCTGCCGAGGCCAGTGTCTCCTCGAATTCGTCGCTTGCGGAGTCGTCAATGGTCTCGATCCTGAAACGGTCGTCGTCGAGCAACGGGGCCAGCCCCTCATCCGAGACTCGATCGGTGACCAGGACAGTGAAGGTCATCCCAGAACGTCGCCGAGCTCCGCGAGAAGAGGGTCTAGCTCATCGACCGTGTGGTCGCCCATATGGCCAATACGAATTGTGGACTCCGTCAGCTTGCCGTAGCCGCCACCGATCACCCAGCCGCGATCAAGCATCTCGGCGACGGTGGCCGATGCCCCATCACCGTCGGGCATCGATATGCACGTAACGGTTGGAGACCGATGACCCTCGACAGCAAAGGTGTCGATACCCACCCCGACTTCCTTCATCTCTTCGATCCATTCGATCGTTCGCTCTTGCATAGCCAGATGTCTCTTCCATCGGTTCTCGATGCCCTCCTCGGCTATTCGAGCCAGTTGGACGTCGAGTCCATACAAAAGGGACAGCGCCGGGGTGGCCGGAGTCTGGTTCTTCACGAGCTCAGACATGAGTCGGTCAAGGGCAAAGTACCAGCCTCGGCCCGGGGCATTCTCCGATCGATCCATCATCGCCTCGGACGCCACCCCGAATGCCAGTCCCGGTGGCAGCGCCAGGGCCTTCTGGGATCCGGTGAGTATGAAGTCGATCCTCCATTCGTCGGTTCTCGTCTCCAGCCCGGGGACCCCGGTAACCGAGTCGACGAGCAAGAGCGTCTCCTCGCTCTGATCGACCACCGACGCAATGGCCTCCAGGTCCTGGAGTGCGCCGGTCGAGGTTTCGGAATGTGAAACGGTCACCGCGTCATATCCCCCGGCGGCGAGTCGGTCGGCGACTTGTTCCGGCGAGTGGACGTCTCCCCAGGTGACCTCCCATGCGTCGACGTCGAAACCGCAGGTAAGGGCGATCTCTGCGAATCGGCTCGAGAAAGCGCCGTTGACGAGGCTCAATACCCGACCGCCCACAACCCCGTTGCGAACAGACGCCTCCATTAGCCCGGTCGCGGATGAGGTCGAAACAAACACGGGCCTCTCAGTGAGGAACAGTGGTCTCAGACCATCGTCGATTCGAGCCATCAGATCGTGAATGGCCGCACCACGATGACCAATCATCGGTCCGGTCTGTGCAGCAAGGACGTCCGGATGCACTTCAGTGGGACCGGGCAGGAAAAACCGTCCGAACTGGAGGGGCGCGCTCACGAGGTCGGAACGGAGGTGTTGATTTCCTCCCACTCCCGCTCCTCGGAGGTCCACCGGAACCAGATCACCGCAATGGTGATCCAAAGGATGAAGCTGCCGCCAAGCTTCATCACGATGCCCGAAATGGTCTGATCGGTCACCGGATCCAACCCCCACTCGAGAGCCGCAGCGCCGTAGACGGGGTAGATCGCCACTGTGGAGAACGTCAGAAAGGAAGCTGGGATCGCAGGAAGCAGAGACTGGGCGAACAGATAGAGCATCTGACTCGGGCGAGATATCTTCGGAATCGCCATCGTCGGAGAAAGGACAGGCATCCACATGAGGACAGCCGAAAAGAACAGGAGGGAATGAATGACGAAGTGGGCGAGCTGGTTGCCCAGCATCATCTCAACCATCGTCGGCCAGTGGATCAGGATGAATATGGTGTTGAACAGCACAAAAGCGGGCACCGGCCGAGCGATGGGTCTCAGCCACGCGGCCACCTTTGGATGGCCGAGCGTTGCGTCGGCGAGCCACCGTGGAGTACCCATGAGCAATAGCGGGGGAACCACCAGGGCGAGGACGATGTGCTCGACCATATGCACCGTGAACAGCGATTCCTCGCCGATGTCATGCAGCGGCCAACCCGAGACAAACCACATAAGGGCAAGTGCCATATACCACTGCCACCACTGTCTTTGAGTCGGACCCGGCGTCGCCGGGATTGTGTGGGCTCGGATCCGCACGTTGACATACCAATAGCCAAACCCGAGGATGAAGAGCAAGATCCAGAGATCGAAGTGCGGGTGCCAGGTGGGTATCACTGCTATCCCCGGATGACAACGACACCCAACGCCGACAGGACCACAAGATAGAGGGCTAGGGCAAGGATCGCACCGGCGGTGAAGAATCGATTGGGGATCGCGCTCTCGAATCGGAGGTGCATGTACCAGCCGACCACGATCACGAACTTGAGCAGTGCAAGAGATATCAGGATGAGGGCGTTGAGACCGCCGAGTCCGAGTTCGCGATCGACGTAGAACATCGCCACCTCGAACGTCGTGAGGATCGCCAAGAGCGCAGCGATCTTCCAGTACTGGGCCGGCGACGGGTGGGTGTCTTGTTCGGCCGTCATGCCGAAGGAACCGAAAGCAGGTAAACGACGGTGAAGATGACGATCCAAATGATGTCGACGAAGTGCCAGTACAAGCCGACCAATTCGAGGTTCATGCCGTGCTCCTCGCTGAGACCCCCCTTGCGACGGGAGATGCCCCAAAGCGAGAGCAGCATGATCACGCCGACCGCCACGTGTGTCCCGTGGAAACCGGTGAGCAGATAGAACGCTGATGCCGCCGGGTTGGTCGACAAGGTCATGTCGGACTGAACTATGAATTCGGTGAACTCGAACACCTGACCACCGAGAAAAACTGCCCCCAGAGCGGCAGTGGCAAACAGCCAGGTCCGGGTTCCGTTCTGGTCGCCCTTGCTCAAGGCGTTGTGGGCGAGGACCATCGTCAGAGAGCTCATCAACAACACAAACGAGCTGACAGAGGTGAATGGAATGTCGTAGATCTCGGACGGGTACGTCCCCTCAAAACCACCTCGATTCGAGTAGAGCAAATAGGTCGCGATCAGCGCCCCGAAGAACATGAACTCCGAACTGAGGAAAACCCACATTCCGAGCTTTCGGTTGCCAATCCCGGTCGATTCGTGCTCGTCGTGGTGGGCGACAGGAGTTTCGTGCACTACATCAGACACCCGCTTCCACCTCCTCCGCCCTCTCTTCACTCGGTTCGTCGTGGGGCTCCTCGACGGGTTCCATGGCCCAGCCGATCACGGCGGTAAGGGCAACCATCGCGCCAATTACGATAAGAGCCTTGCCCCATGCAGTCGTGTGGTAGATGATCCCGTAGAACATCAGTGGGAAGCCGGCGGCCATGAGCAGCGGGAAGTAAGACGGATTCGGTAGGTGTATTGGCTCAGGCGGGTTGAGGCCGACATGTTCCAACTCGGCAATGATCTGGTCGGCATCATCTTTGCGAACAGCACGACCCTCGTCATCCTGGTCGTACTTGAGATGCCAGAAGTGGTCCAGCTTCGAGATCACCGGCGAGACACCAAAGTTGTACTCGGGAGTCGGGTTGGGGATCGCCCACTCGAGAGTCCTGGCATCCCAGGGGTCGAACCCGGAGTCCACACCGTGTCTCCGGCTGTGGAACCAGTTGTACATGAAGACAGCGACGCTCAAAGCGATGATGAAGGCGCCGATGGTCACAACGACATTCCACGGCTCCAACCCGGTTTCAGGCGCGTATTTCCAGGTTCGTCGCACCATCCCCTGAAGCCCGAGCCAGTGCATGGGGGCGAAGGTGATGTTGAAGCCGATGAACATCAGCCAGAAATGGGTTTTCCCCAGCTTCGAGTTCATCATTTTGCCAGTCAGCTTGGGGAACCAGTAATACAGCCCGGCGAACAAACCGAACACCGAACCGCCAAACAAGACATAGTGCAAGTGGGCCACGATGTAGTAGGTGTCGGTCTGTTGCCAGTCTGAGGGCACGACTGCATGGGTTACTCCGGAAAGTCCGCCGATCGTGAACATCGCGATGAAGCCAACGGCAAAGAGCATGGGGGTGGTCATACGTAATCGCCCTCCCCACATGGTCCCGAGCCAGTTGAAGATCTTGATGCCCGTGGGGATGGCAATAGTCATCGTCGCCAGGCCAAATGCCGCCTGGGCCACGGGAGTGATCCCGGAGGCCAACATGTGATGAGCCCATACTCCGAAGCCGAGGAAGCCGATTGCCGCTCCGGCGAATACCACCGCCGAGTAGCCGAACAGGGGCTTCCTGGAGAAGACCGGCAGGACCTCGGACACGATTCCCATTGCAGGCAGGATCAGGATGTAGACCTCTGGGTGTCCAAAAAGCCAGAACAAATGCTGCCAGAGAATTGGGTCCCCACCACCCACAGGCGCGAAGAAGAGAGTTCCAAACTGCCGATCGAAGGTAACCATGAAGAGCGCCACCGCAATGATCGGAATCGAGAACAGCAGTAGGAAGGCAACAACGGTCGACATCCACACGAACACCGGCATCCGCAAAAGCCGCATTCCCTTGGCACGCATGTTGAAGATGGTGACGATGAAGTTGACCGCCGAGACCAGCGATGCGAGTCCGATGATCTGAAGACCGAGAGCCCAGTAGTCCATGGCCGTCCCCGGTGAATAGAAGGGGCCGGCGTTGGGCTGATAGGCAAACCAACCGCCATCGGGAGAAGCAGCGAGCCAGTTGAAGCTCCCTGGGCCTCCTCCCGCCGCCAGGTTCCCAGAGATGCCATCGGGTCCGACCGGGGCCACCGACGTTCCGAAGACGAACGTGCTGTACAGGAAGATGCCACCGAAGAAGAAGATCCACCACGACAGGGCGTTCAACCGCGGGAAGGCAACGTCGCGGGCACCGATCATCAGCGGGATCAGATAATTCATGAACGCAGCCGAAGCCGGCATGATGAAGAGGAAGATCATGGTCGTGGCGTGCATGGTGAACAACGCGTTGTAAGCACCAGCCGTGAGGAACTCGGCATTGGCCTGGGCCAATTGGACCCTGAGCAAGAGAGCTTCGAGGCCACCAATGATGAAGAAGGAGAAGGCGGCGTAGCCATACATGATGCCGATCTTCTTGTGATCGACCGTGGTCAGCCATGACCAGATCCCGTAAGCCGAGGATGGGCGTTTGAAGATCGTCGTCCGCGGACGCTCAGCTGTGACCGTCATTTGTTGCTCCCCAGCCAAACGATCAAATCGTCGATCTCCTGCTCGGTAAGTGCCAGATTCGGCATGAAGCTACCCGGTTTCACATTGGGCGGATCCGCCAGCCATTTCTTGAGGGCAGCGTCATAGCTCTCCCCCTCTTCGGGAAGGCTGGCGCCTGCAAACACGGTCCTCGAGGCGAAATGCGTCAGATCCGGACCGTTGAAATCCTCCCGCTGGATAATGTTCGAGGCCGAGTCGTCGTCAAAGCGGACGGTGTGACATTGGATACAGCCCTTGTTGGTGAAGACTTGATAGCCGTCATATTCGGGCATCCCCTCCACCGGAAGCGCCGCCGGCTTCTGCTGATCGGCGACCCAAGCTTCAAAGTCGGACGGCTCCATAGCCAGCACGCGGGCTCGCATCAGTGAATGAGACAGACCACAGAACTCGGCGCATTGGCCCCAGAACTCGCCGGGCTCGTACGACTCGAGCCTCAACAAGGTGACCTGGCCCGGTACCAGGTACCGCTTTCCATGGAGAGCAGGAATCCAGAAGTTGTGAAGGACGTCATCGGACGTCATGACGGCGCAGATCTCTTGACCCGCCGGAATGACCATTACATTGGCTGTGTCGATCCCCTGGGCCGGATAGTGGTACTCGAACCACCACTGGTGGCCGACAACCTCCACCTTCATCGAGTCAGAATCACATCCGGTGAGCTCGAACACTGCTGAGACCGTCGGCACCGAAATCGCGGCAAGGATCAGAGCCGGGATAACTGTCCAGGCGACCTCGAGCCTGGTGTGGCCATGTATTTGCTTCGGCTCCTCCGCATCGTTCTTGCCCCGATCCCGGAAAACAAAGAGCATCACGACGATCGCGCCAATCACCAGCACGAAGACAACAGTGGCTATCCAAAAGACCATCCAGAAGAGGCCATCGAGCCGCTCGGCATTGGGACCGGCCGGTTCGAACGTCGTCATCGGAGCATCTTGAATCTCGATAAGCGAACAGGATGCAAGAAAGGCGGTGGTGCCGACCAGCGCAGTTAGACGAGATAAACGGTGACGGGACCGGGCCATCGTGACGGCATCATACGGAGAATCCGAACGTCCGCCCAACTTCGAGTGGAACAGGGCGGATCAGGAGGACACGGCTGCAAACGCCCGTGACAACTCCTCGTCAGAAGCGGCTCCTTCGAAGGAGGCACGCACCACGCCCCCGGCGTCTGTCACGAAGACCCAAGGCTCCGACGGGAGACCCCAGTCGACCACCGAAGGGACAAGGATCAACTCATCGAACGAGCTCACATGAATGTTTTCGTAGACCTCGATATGGACGTAGTTGAGGGAGGGGAACCCAGCCGACAGCTCCTTCACCTGGTCCAACAGTGGTCCGCATGCCTCAGACGTGCACCAGGCCGGAGTGGCAAAGATGATCACTGAGGGACCCGACTCAACTGCCTCAGCCACGGTGAGCTCGTAGAACGACGGGTCGGGGCTCGGGTCCGACGTGAGATCGGCGAGATCAGTCTCGGCCAAAGTGCGAGTATCCGATCTGGGCGCCTCGTCGCCAGGGCTCACAACGAGCGGATCATCGACCGTCACCAGACCCACGGGCCCAAGCCCCCCAAGTCGGCCGGCGTCCAGTGTCAGCTGGAATGTCCCCGGTCCCGGAATCTCCATATAGAAGGCGTAGAGACCCCGAACATCGGGCACCAACCAGACAAACTCGCCCTTGTACTCACCCAACGGCGATCCAGTGCGGTCTCGAAGCGTCGCCACAACCTCGATATCAGGAGAGGCAAGATGCCCGCCTGTCTCCAAGTCGGTCAAGGCGACCATCACTCGTTGTTGACCAACGCCCACACTTCCCGGAGACGAGGCGATCCGAGGAAACGCTGTGGCATCAGAGGAACAGGCCGCGAGAAGCAGGCCACAGAGCACCAACCCCGGGGCAAGACGCTTCACAACAGGACGTCCAGCATCACAGCGGCAAAGAGAACAGACAGGTACACGGTCGAAGTGGTGAACAATCGCATCGCCTGGCTGGGCTCCCGATAGACCCGCCACGTATCCCAGAGGAACCAAGCGCCGAGGACGAGCGCGGCAATGAGGTAGATCCACGACATGTTGCCGAGGGGAACGAGCAACAGTGAGACCCCAACCATCAGACCCGTGTAGAGCAACATTCGCCGGGTGGTGACTTCGACACCGGCCACCACCGGGAGCATGGGAACACCGGCCCGCTCGTAGTCGTCCTTGTAACGCAAGGCCAGGGCCCAGAAGTGCGGTGGCGTCCAGTAGAACACGATCAGGAACAGCACCCAGGCGGATACGCCGACACTTCCCGTCACGGCCGCCCAGCCCACCAGTACGGGCGCGGCGCCTGCAGCCCCACCAATGACGATGTTCTGAACCGATTTTCGCTTGAGGGCCATGGTGTACACGAACACGTAGAAGAGGAGGGCAGCGGTGGAGATCGATGCCGCCAGAAGATTGGTACTAACTGCCAACCATGCGAATCCGGCGATGCCGAGCACCACCCCAAACACCAATGCGTTCCTCGGTGGCACTTCGTGGCGGGCGAGCGGCCGGCCACGGGTCCGATTCATCAATTCATCGATGTCCCTGTCCAGGTAGCTGTTGAGCGCATTCGCCCCGGCGGCTGAGAGGGTTCCACCGATGAGGGTGGTCAAAACCAGCCATGTGCCCGGCCACCCGTTTGCGGCCAGAACCATTGCCGGAACGGTGGTTATCAATAGCAATTCGATGATTCGCGGCTTGGTCAAAGCCACGTAGGCGGCGACCCGAGAACGCACTACAGGGGAGGGTTCCACTACGACTTGGGGATCGGGAGAATCAGTCGACATCGGTTGTTTCCTTCCGCACGATTTCCTCTTCATCCCGCCAGAATCGACCAGCCCGAGCGGGGCCAGGCCAATCATCAATGCGAACAGCGCTTATTGGGACAGAACGGCACGACAACCAAAGTCGCCCACGAGCACGATCGTGAGCAAGAACGACTTCAAGGACGTGCCTGATCACGATAGACGCCACCCGAAAGTACCAAATCGGCCCTACCGGATCAACGCCGCCAGCTAACTGTGTTGAGCAGCCACGTTGGTTGCACGGCTGATGGGTGGTCCGCCGATGGATGTGTGGTTGCGGTGATGGTTGTAGGTGTGGATCCAGTCGGCAAGCGCGTCGACCCGTTCTTGTTCTGAGGTGTAGACCGTCACGTAG
>SMXW01000033.1 GCA_004356805.1 Acidobacteriota bacterium
GCCGATGCCATTGACGCCGATGGTTGGATGCACTCGGGCGATCTGGCCACCATGGACGACGACAGTTATGTCAACATCGTCGGTCGGATAAAGGACATGATCATCCGTGGCGGTGAGAACATCTATCCCCGCGAGATAGAGGAGTTTCTCTGCTCGCACCCGGCCATCGCCGACGCCCAGGTCATAGGTGTTCCCGACGAGAAGTACGGCGAGGAGCTCATGGCGTGGGTGCAGCTCGCCCCGGGCGGCGAGCTCACCGAGGACGAGTTGAGGGACTTCTGTAGGGACAAGATCGCCTATTTCAAGGTTCCCCGATATATCAAGTTCGTGAGCGAGTTTCCGATGACCGTCACCGGCAAGGTCCGCAAGGTCGAGATGCGTGATAAGTCGATCGCCGAGCTCGGACTGGACGGAACTGTGGCCACGATGACGGCCTGAGCGCGGAACATGCAGACAGGACCGAACGTGAGCACCCTCATCGATGGGTGGCTCGAAGCAGGGCGGGGGTCGGATACTGCCCTGATAACAGCAGACGACGAGGCTTGGTCTGCCGACAAGCTCCACGCCGCGGTGTGCAATGTCGCCGCCCGGCTCACCGATGCCGGGATTCGAAGAGAAGATCGCTTGATGCTGGTGCTGGACGACACACCGGCGTTTCCGGCTGTTTTCCTGGGTGCCATCCGCATCGGGGCAATCCCGGTCCCGGTCAACTTTCTCGCCCGTCCCGATGACTTCGGTTACTTCCTGGATGATTCCTACGCCATCGCCGCAGTCGTCGATCATGTATTCCTGGAGAGTGTCGGTCCCCAGATTGCCTCCCGGCCCGATGTGCGTCTGATAGTTGCCAATGGATCGGCCCCCGATGATGCAACTTCCCTCGACGAATGGATGACATCCGACGTTGGTGATGTTTCTCCGGTGACGACACACCCCGATGACATGGCGTTCTGGCTGTATTCGTCGGGTTCGACCGGTTTGCCGAAAGGCGTCGTTCACCGTCACGCCGACGTAGCGGCAACCTGCACCGCATATGCGGAATCGGTGTTGGGGATCAGCCAGAGTGACGTCGTCTTCTCGAGCACGAAGATGTTCCACGCCTACGGCCTCGGCAACAGCCTGAGTTTTCCATTATGGACGGGGGCAACCTCTGTTTATCTGACAGGTCGGCCTACTCCCGACCGTCTACTAGAGCGGATTGACAGCCACCGACCATCGGTTCTCTTCACGGTGCCGGCCCTGTACAACGCGATGCTCGCCGACCCACGGTTCGACAAGACCGACTGGTCGGTGGTGCGGATAGCCGTCTCAGCCGCTGAACCGCTGCCGCCGGAGATCTGGCGGCAGTTCCTCAATCGCACCGGTCTCGAGATCCTCGACGGCATCGGTTCCACAGAACTGCTCCACATCTATTGCTCGAATCGAGAGGACTCGGTAAAACCGGGCACAACGGGGGTACCCGTCGACGACTATTCACTGGAGATCCGTGATGTCGACGGTGAGCTTTGTGAGACAAACGAGGCGGGGGAGATGTGGGTCAAGGGCCCCAGCGCTTTGAGCGCCTACTGGCATCAGCTGGATCGGACCAGGGACAAGATTCGCGGTGACTGGTTCCTTTCTGGCGATCGCTACCGCAAGGACGCTGATGGCTTCTACACATACATGGGCAGGGTCGACGACATGATGAAGGTCGGCGGTCTCTGGGTCAGCCCGATCGAGATCGAGAACCGACTTATGGAGCACGAGGCCATACAGGAGGCAGCAGTCGTAGTGGTTGAGATCGACCACCGCTCACGAATCAAGGCCACGGTGATTCTGACTGAAGGACATGAGGCCGGGGAGGAGCTCACGTCCGAGCTTCAGAAGTGGTGCAAGGCGGCACTTCAGCGTTACGAGTTCCCTCATGTGGTTGAGGTCGTCGAAGACTTCCCGAGAACTGCCACCGGGAAGATCCAGCGATTCCGGCTCAGGGACTAGTGGTGTGTCGTGGAAATCGCCTCACCGTTTCGACGACGAGGGGTGTGGAGCGTCTACGGAAGCTTCACATATAGGAAGTCTTCAGGTTTGTTGTGGACACCTTTGGTCGGGGGGGCGATCCATCCTGCAAACTTTCCCGGGTCGAGCTCGGGCTGCATGAGACTTTGGATAAACGCCTGATCCTCTGTGTCCGGTAGCCAACTGCCGTACTGATCATTCCAGCGATCCTCGGTCAGGACATCGCCGGAGGGCGACACGTTGATGTCTGAGAACTCGCCGATTGCGCGATTGAAAGCAATGTGGGGCAGTCGGATCTCGAAGTCGATCCCGATGCCGGCGATCATCCGATTCCACCGAGTTACTCCACCCCGGCAATCGTCGATGAAATCGTCGCGCAACCTTGCGTTGAGAGCGTTCAGCGCCGGCACTTCGATCGAATGCAGTTCCCCGTCCACCAGCTTGGTCACCGGGTATGTCGCCGCCAGGAGCCGGTGGTCATCCTCCAATCGCTCTTCGTGGTGCCGCCCTTTGATCCCGGCGTTGAAGAAGTTGGCCGCGTTCGTTGACTCCTCGGACCCAAAAAGGTCCAAGGTCAGCGAGAAGTGGAGGTTTGTCTTGCGTTGAATCGTCGGGAGGTCGATCACTCCAAGGCGGCGGACGGCCTCGGAGTCGTAGGGGTCTTCGATGCCGGCCTCGCTCATTGCCTCGCAGGTCCTCTGGACGATTCGTTGGACGCCGGTGTATCCCACGAACATGTGGTGAGCTTCCTCGGCCAACATGAATCGACAGGTCCGACTGAGGGGGTCGAAGCCGGACTGGGCGAGAGCCTCGAGCTGCATCTTGCCGTCCCGATCGGTGAAGAACGTGAACATGAAAAAGGACAGCCAATCGGGCGTTTCCTCGTTGAACGCTTCCAGCATCCGGGGTCGGTCGACGCTTCCGGATTGTCGGAGCAAAAGCTCGTGGGCCTCCTCACGGCCATCGCGGCCGAAGTACTTCTGGAGTAGATAAACCATCGCCCACAGGTGGCGGCCCTCTTCGACGTTCACCTGGAAGAGGTTGCGCATGTCGTAGAGCGAAGGTGCGGTGGAGCCGAGATGGCGTTGTTGCTCGACCGATGCAGGCTCGGTGTCACCTTGGATAACGATCAAACGACGCAGCATGGCTCGGTACTCGCCAGGGATCTGCTGCCAGACCGGTTCTCCAAGATGCTCGCCGCAGGGAATCGTCCTGTTCTCGATAGCCGGCGCCAGCAAGATTCCCCAGCGGTACTCGGGCATCTTCACATAAGCGAACTTCGCCCATCCGTCCTTCTCGACACTGATCGCCGTCCGGAGGTATACGTCGGCCATCTGAAATCCGTCCGGACCCATGGTCATCCACCAGTCGAGGTAGCCGGGATGCCACGCCTCGAGGGCCCGGCGCAGTTTTGGATCGTCGGCGAGTCCGACATTGTTTGGGATCAGCGAGTCGTAGTCAACGAGGTCCGAGCTCATCAAACTCTCCTTGTGTCAAAGTCGGGCCGAAGGCCGGTGCCATATCTTCGCAGTGCGCCGGTCTCGCCGGATGCATTCGGGCGTTGGAAGACCCAGTTCTGCCACGCAGTGAGTCGCCCGAAAATCTTGCTTTCCATTGTCTCGGGGCCGGGAAACCGCAGGTTGGCCTCCATGCCGGTTAGTGCGTCGGGACTGAACGACGAGCGCTCCTCGAGGATGATCCGGAGCTCGTCGTCCCAGTCGATGTCATCAAAGATATCTGTGACCAGTCCCGCCTCCAGCGCCTGCTCAGCCGTCAGCGGCACATCTATCGCCTCCAGCGCTCGCTTTCTACCGGCATCGTTGCCCCAGAATCGGGTTTCTATGCGGGTCAGGTCCTGAGACATGGTGAGGGTCGATGTGCTCGACTGCGTGAACATGAGGGCTGCCGACGTCTCCTCGCCTTCGAGGACCCCTTGGAACATGTACGAGCGATCGGCAGCCAAAACCAGCTCCGCCAAAAATCCGGCGAAGCAACCGTGGGGCTCAACGAGGGCGATGATCGTTCGTGAAGTGAGATCAACACGCTTGAGCACCCGTTTCCAGAGGTGGAGGACTTCGCGGATGAACCAGTCTGAAGAATGCGCGTGGAGGAATCGGTCGTGCTCGAGCACTGCGTCGAGAGCGCCCGTCGAGCGAAGCAGGAACGTGCCGATTTCCAGCTCGTTGTTGCGAAGGTGCAGGAAGGCATCGTCGAGCTCTCGTGCCAGTCGCAAGGGCCAGAAACCGGCGCCGGCCTCGGCGGCAGCTGCTGCGTCTCTGGGTGCAGGCGTTTCTGGCCCACTGATGATGATGGTGGCGATCCTCGACGACCGATCAATCTCTACTTTGAGACTCGAGTAGTCCACTCCGTCATCGTGAAAACTCCGATCGAGGTCGGCGAGCAACACGCCTTTGGCATCTACCGGTCGGTCGGAGAGAGCCGCCATCTCCGCGGCGCGCTCGCTGACCGTTGACTCAAAGGATGAGCTGGGTACCAGTTCGTCGACGAGGTTCCAGCTCAGCGCTCGCTTTCCCTTCATTCCCTCCTCAACCGTGCAGAAAACATCGGCGCGATCTCGGCGAACAAACCGTTTGTCAATGAGGCGTGTCAGCCCACCCGTCCCTGGGAGCACGCCGAGGAGGGGAACCTCAGGCAAGGCAACACGGGCGCTGCCGTCATCGACCAACATGATGTGGTCGGTCGCCAGCGATAGCTCGTAACCGCCGCCGGTGGCCGTCCCGTTGATGGCAGTGAGGTATCGCTGACCGGAGTTGTTGGTGGCGTCCTCAATCGAGACCCGGGTCTCATTGGTGAACTTGCAGAAATTGACCTTGAGCGGATGAGAAGCCGAGGCAAGCATTTTGATGTTCGCGCCGGAACAGAAGACACGATCCTTTAGTGACCCGATGACGACCGCTCCGACTTCGGGATGTTCGAACCGGAGTCGTTGAACAGCATCGGCGAGCTCGATGTCGACAGAAAGGTCGTACGAGTTGAGTTTCAACTCGTAGTCCTGGCTCAGTCCTCCGACGGGATCGACGTCCATATCGAGGTACGCCACCCGGTCATCGAATCGGAGCCGCCAGTGCCTGTATCGATCGGGGTGAGTCTGAAAATCGATCACTGGGGAAGTGTAGGTTTAGCCGCGAGACGAATCATTGGGGTGGGTTCGATTAGAGCCCTTCATCGATGAGTGATGACGCAATGATGGCTCCACACCATCTTCTACCCTCTGGACGGTGAATGACCACCTAACCGCCGCCGATCTAAGAGCCCTGGGAAGTCTCAAGTGGACCTACTTCGACGAGGATGTCCTTGCCGCCTGGGTTGCGGAGATGGACTTCGGGCTGGCTCCGTCCGTCACCAGGGCACTACATGACGCCGTCGACCGTGGCGATACCGCTTACTTCTCCCTGATCAGCGATCGGGCGGCGGCCGAGGCGGCAGTCGCATTCTGGGCCGATCATCTCGGCTGGAAAGTGAGTGCCGATCGAGTGTTTTCGGTTCCCGATGTTGTCGAGGGCATCCGTCGAGCCATCGTCCATCTCACCGCACCCGGTTCGGCGGTGGCGATGCACACACCGGTGTACTACCCGTTCTTCTCGATGGTGGAACGTGCCGGACGGTCCCTCGTGGAAGTGCCGAGCGGACGTGACGCTGACGGTATCTACCGGATCGACGTCGATGCTGTGGATCGGGCATTTGGAGAGGGAGCGGGTTCGCTTGTCCTCTGCAATCCTTGGAACCCGACCGGTCGCAGCCTGTCTACGAGCGAGCTCGAGGAGCTCGCAGATGTCGCCGCTTCCCACGGTGGGCGCATCATCTCGGACGAGGTCCACGCTGCCCTGACCTACCAGGGTTCTGAGCACTTTGCGGCAGCGTCGCTCGATCCCGAGACTGTGGTGACGGTCACCTCGGCTTCCAAGGCTTGGAACCTACCGGGTTTGAAGGGCGCCCAGGTGATCTTGACAAACGACGACGACATCACGATCTGGAGCGACTACTTCACCCTTGACAAGGTAGCGGTGGGCACGTTCGGATTGATCGCCAATGCGGCCGCTTATGGCGAAGGCGAGGCATTTCTGAGCGAAGTCATGGAGCGTCTCGAGGCGAATCGCAAACTGCTGGGCGATTTGATCACAACTCATATGCCTGACGTTGGGTACACCCCACCCGATGCGACATATCTCGCCTGGCTCGACTTTCGCCCATACGGACTCGAGTCGCCTGCGGAGTTTCTTCTCGATCACGCTCGTGTGGCGCTAACCGAGGGGGCTCAATTTGGTCCGGGTGGCGAAGGTCACGCACGCCTCAACTTCGCCACATCCCCAGCCATCCTCACCGAGATCGTCGAACGGATCGGCGCAGTTCTGTAAGGACTCCGGTTTCGCTCGGAGAGCACTCAGGTCCGGTCGTGTCGTCCCAGTATGCGGTCGATCGCCTCGAGACGCCGGCCGATGTCGCTCTCCTCGCCATGATCCCCAGGTCTGAAGATGACCCTGGGCGCGACTCCGTCGGGGAAGTACTGCTGGGCCACGACCCCCTTTGAGTCATTGTGTGGATAGGCGTAGTCCTCACCGTGCCCCAGCTCGCGGGCACCCTCATAACCAGTGGAGCGCAGATGAAGCGGGACGCTCGGCGTTGGTCCGTTCTGGACGAGTTCCTTACCTGCCTGGATTGCGAGGCCGACCGAGTTCGACTTTGGGGCAGTTGCGAGATAGATCGTGGCGTGGGTGAGGTGATATGTGGCTTCGGGAAGCCCCACATATGCCAGCGCTTGTGAGGCGGCCACGGTCAACTGAAGGGCTCTCGAGTCGGCAAGCCCAACGTCTTCCGAAGCCAGGATCACCAGTCTCCGAACGATGAACTCTGGGTCTTCGCCTCCCTCGAGCATCAGGAACAGCCAATAAAGAGCCGCATCGGGGTCAGAGCCCCGCACCGACTTGATGAAAGCCGAGATCACGTCGTAATGGGAGTCACCGGTCTTGTCGTAGCGGACGAGTCTGCGTTGTAGCGCCTCGGCCACGTCGGCTTCAGAGATCTCAGATCTGTCTTCGGCTTTCGCAAGAAGAGCCGAGATTTCGAGTGCGTTCAGCGACTGTCGGGCGTCACCTCCGGTCCGGGTCGCCAACTCGACAGCCAGGTCTGGCGCCAGTTCGAGATCCATCGCTCCGAGACCTCGATCACCGTCTCGCAACGCTGATTCCAGGAGACGACTCAGGTCGTCGGGAGCGAGTGGCTCGAGACGGAACAGCGTCATTCGGCTCATCAGGGGACCGATCACCTCGAAGAATGGGTTTTCGGTGGTCGCTCCAATCAGTGTCAGTGTTCCGTCTTCCACTCCCGGCAGGAGGGCATCCTGTTGGTTCTTTGCGAAGCGGTGAATCTCGTCGAGAAAGAGCACCGTCCTCCGCTCGTCGGTCGCCAGCCTTCCCTTGGCATCAGCGAGTACCTGGCGAATGTCTTTCACTCCGGCTGAGGTGGCAGAAAGTGTGGCGAACTCGGCATCCGCCTGCGCAGCCACGAGACGGGCCAGAGTTGTTTTGCCGGTGCCGGGCGGACCCCAGAGCAGCATCGAGACGGGGCGACCAGACTCCACTATTCGTCTGAAGGCGGAACCGGGGGAGAGGAGATCGGCCTGTCCCACCACCTCATCAAGAAATCGCGGGCGCATGCGTGCCGCCAGCGGCGCCGAGGAGAACGCCAGTTCGTCGGCCCTTGCGGAGAAGAGGTCGCTCATCGATCACTGACGCTAACCAGTGGTGTCAACCCGGGTGTCGCTGAGATCGACGGGTGCGCCAGAGGAACCGGTGACGCACGTAGAGTGCCGCCGATGGCCGTCACCACTCTCATGCCGGTGCCCGCAGCACGACTGGTTCGGCGCTACTACATGTATGGCGGCATCTATACGCTGGCCGCATCGATCATCTGGGGTGTCAACACCCTGTTTCTGCTCGATGCGGGCCTGTCCATATCTGAAGTTTTCCTCGCCAACGCGGCATGGGCGGCGGGGACGATGGTCTTCGAGATTCCCACCGGAGTGGTGGCAGACACTGTGGGGCGCCGGATCTCCTTCCTTCTGTCACTCGTGGTCCTGGCGGTCACCACCCTTGTCTATGTGGGTCTGGCCCAGGTGGGTGGTGGGTTGGTCGCGTTTGCAGTGGTGTCGGTGCTTATCGGTCTGGGTTTCACCTTCTATTCCGGAGCCATGGAGGCCTGGCTCGTCGACGGACTTCGGTTCCATGGATACGACGGTGAGTTGGACCAGGTGTTCAGTCGGGGACAGATGATCAGCGGCGCGGCAATGCTGTTGGGCACCGTGAGCGGCGGCCTGCTTGGTCAGATCGATCTCGCCATCCCATTCCTGGTGCGTTCAGGGCTCCTCTTGGTGTTGCTGGTGTTGGCGTTTGTGGGAATGCACGATCTGGGTTTCGAACCGCGTCATGTCCCGTTACGGGAGATCCCCGCCGAGGCCGTGGAGATCGGGCGTGCCGGGGTCCGATTCGGCTGGCATCACCGCTCGCTGCGGCTGTTGATGCTTGCAACCGCGGTTCAGATGGGTGTCTTCGCCTGGGCTTGGTATGCCTGGCAGCCATATTTCCTCGAGTTGCTCGGTCAGGACCTCGTGTGGGTGGCGGGAGTGGTGGCGGCACTGCTCGCTATCGCGATGATGCTGGGGAACGGGATCGTCGGGATAGTCACCCGGTGGTGTGGGCGCCGGACCACCCTGTTCCTCTGGGCCGGCGGTGTTTTCTCGCTCGCCTTGATCGGTGTCGGTGTCGTCGATTCCTTCGTTCCAGCGGTGGCGCTGCTGTTCTTGGGTGGTGTTGCTCTTGGTGTCCAAATGCCGGTTCGCCAGGCGTTCGTGCACAATGTCGTGCCATCTGAGCAACGTGCAACTGTTGTGTCTTTCGACTCGATGATCTCGGGCGGCGGGAGCGTTTTGGGTCAGACCGGTCTTGGTGCCTTTTCGGATCGACAAGGATTCTCCGCCGGTTACGTGGTCGGCGGTCTGGTGACACTTCTGGCGATGCCGTTGCTCTGGCTGGTTCGCCGCCAACGAGACGATTCCGACTTCTTCTCGGGCTCCAGACCGGAGTTCACTTGTGCCACCCCGGGTGTGCCTGCCATCTCCGGGGTAGATGGTGGTGTGACTGTCGACGTCACCTGAGAGGACATCCGCGAGTTTTGGGCTTGACCTTCTAGTTAACTGGAAGGTGTATAAAGGTGGAAGGTCGGACCGAAGAGGTGAGACATGCCAACTCTCATGGATGTATTGGTCCTGTCAGCGGACGCCGGCAGCTGGTCGCATATGGGAGGTTGGGGCTGGGGGATGGCCATCTTCGGCTTGCTGTTCATGATGCTGATGGTGTCGCTCGTCGTTTGGCTGATCTGGCTGGCCACTCGTCGGCCAGGGTCATCTCACGCCGGCCGTCGTGGTGCTGCCGATCTTCTCGATGAGCGCTACGCCCGCGGTGAGATCGATAGTGACGAGTACCTAGAGCGAAAGAGCAACCTCGATAAGTGACAGATGAGCCCTGGGGCGCCAAGCCTCTCTTTATGGTCGCTGTTCTGATGCTGGTGGTCACCGCGTGCGGTGACGGAGCCGGCGACGAGATCATCGAGCAGGACCCGGTATTAGTCGCCGAAGGCGCCGATTCCTACGAGGCCTCGTGCGCCGAATGTCACGGAAGCGACTTGCGCGGGACAGAGAAAGGCCCTTCTCATCTGTCGATCCTCTATGAGCCCGGTCACCATGGCGACGGGGCGTTTCAGATCGCGGTTCTGATCGGTGCCACGGCCCATCACTGGGACTTTGGACCGATGCCACCGGTCGAAGGACTGAGCGAAGATGACGTGGAGGCGATCATCGCGTTTGTCCGCCAGCGTCAACGTGAGGAAGGGTTCGAGCCATATCCACCATGATTGGGTCTCCGTGACCGCCTGATCCCTGACTACGGCCCGTCAGTGGTGTCTCGCACAAATGAACACCGCATCTCTCCGGCCCTCACCGATACGCAGGCACTATTTCCACCACACACCGCTGGGGCAGGTACTCTCGGAATCGATCAGATGCGAGAGGAGGTGAGGATGAAGAGAAGCTACTCCCGTCTCGAGAAGCCACTCGTGAGAGAAAACGGTGCCCTCCGGCCTGCCAGTTTCGAGGAGGCGATCGAGAAGGCGGCAGCCGGTCTGAGCCCATACCAGGGCGATTCGTTTGGCATGTTCAGCTGTTCCAAGGCCACAAACGAGACCAACTACATCGCCCAGAAGTTTGCCCGGCTCGTCATGGGCAGCAACAACATCGATAGCTGCAACCGCACTTGACACGCTCCTTCCGTCGCCGGTCTGGCGGCAGTGTTCGGAGCAGGTGGGGGCACTAGCTCCTACCGGGAGATCGAAGAGACCGATCTCATCATCATGTGGGGCTCCAACGCCCGTGAGGCGCACCCCATCTTCTTCCACCATGTCCTCAAGGGCGTGCGCAACGGTGCCCGCATGTTTGTCATCGATCCTCGGCGCACATCCACTGCCAGATGGGCCGATGTCTGGCTGGGCATCGACGTCGGTTCTGACATTGCCCTGGCCAACGCGGTGGGCAGGGAGATCATCCACCAGGACCTGCAGAATCGAGAGTTCATCGACGAGGCCACCGAGGGCTTTGACAACTACGCAGCGGGCGTGGAGGAATACACCCTCGAGAGGGCCGAAGAGATCACCGGTGTCCCGGCCGAGGCCGTTGAGCGGCTAGCCCACGAGTACGCCAAGGCGGAAACGGCACAGCTCTGTTGGACGCTAGGGATCACCGAGCATCACAACGCCACCGACAATGTTCTCGCCCTGATCAACCTCGCCCTGCTCACCGGCCATGTCGGTCGGTATGGCTCGGGGGTGATCCCGTTGAGGGGTCAGAACAACGTGCAGGGTGGCGGCGATATGGGCGCTCTTCCCAATAAACTCCCCGGTTTCCAGGACGTCGAGGACGACGAGAAGAGGGCGAAATTCGAGGCTGTGTGGGGTGCCGAGGTTCCGCCAAAGGCCGGCAAACACATCAGCCTCATGCATGAGGCAATGGATGAAGGGGACCTCACCGCTCTCTACATCATCGGTGAAAACCCCCTCCAGTCTGAAGCCGACAGCACAGAGATGCGGCGGCGGCTCACCAACCTCGACTTCCTTGTTGTCCAGGACATCTTCCTGACCCCAACGGCGGAACTGGCCGACGTTGTGCTTCCCGCCGCCGGCTGGGGCGAGACGGAAGGGACCTTCACGTCGAGCGAACGCCGGGTGCAACGGGTCCGTCGGGCAGTAGACCCACCCGGCGAGGCTCAGGACGACATCGCCATTCTCTCGGCGGTGGCGCGTGCGATGGGACATCCCTGGGTCACGCCAACCGCCGAGGAAGCCTGGGACGAGATGCGTCAACTCTCGCCGCTTCACGGAGGTATGACCTACGCGCGGCTCGAGGAGTTGGGAGGCCTTCAGTGGCCTTGCCCCGACGTTGACCATCCGGGCACGCTGTTCCTTCATGGACGTCTCTGGGAGAGACCCATCTCCGGTCGCCGGGCGCCATTCCACGTCGTTGAGGACGACCCACCGGTGGACACCCTGACGGAGGAGTTTCCGATTCGACTCACTACGGGGCGACGTCTCGACTCCTTCAACACAGGGGTGCAGAGCGGTCGATATTCGTCACCCCGGCGAATTCCTGGCGTACTCGACCTGTCACCGGAGGACGGAGTGTCTCTCGGTGTTTCCGAGGGCGATCGAGTAACTGTCACCTCCCGCCGGGGGAGTCTCCAGGCTCCGGTTCGTTTCGACCGCTCCCTTCGCCCGGGTTTGGCCTTCATGTCGGTCCATTTCCCGGACGACGTTGACGTCAACGTCCTGACCATCGACGCCTGGGATCCGAAATCGGGGACTGCCGAATTCAAGGCAACCGCCATCAGGGTCGAGCCTCTGGTATCCGTCTGATGGATCTCCGCGCTCTTCTCGATCGTCCCACAGAAGCAGAGCGCATGGCTGTCGACGATCTGCTCGGTCCGAGCGAACCATTCGACGGTCGGGTCGCCTACGGAGGCCACGAAGCCCGAGGGCAGAGACAGATGCTGCTCCCGGCCCTTCATGCCGTGCAGGACGCCGTCGGGTCGGTCAGCCGGGGCGCCCTCGGCTACATCTCGGACCGGCTCACCGTTCCGCCCGCCGAGGCATACGGCGTTGCCACCTTCTACTCCCTGTTCAACACCGACCAACCAGGGAGGACAACTATCCATGTCTGCGATGACATCGTGTGCTCCCAATATGGGGCGGAGGATCTGATTCAGGCATTGGAGGGATCTGAGCTTTCGTGGGAGCGAAGCCCCTGTCTCGGCCAGTGTGAGCGAGCTCCGGCGGTGATGTTTCACCATCCCGGCCAGGGTTATGGGAACGCCGCCCCGGTCGACTCCGACGCGGTTGGCAATGCCGTGTTCGATGAGCTTCCGCCCAGTGTGGTTCACCAAGATCAATCTCAGCTGCGACTGCTGAGACGGATCGGGCGCGTCGATCCGGCCAGTCTCCAGGCCTATCGGGAGTCCGGGGGCTATGAGGCCCTGACCAGTGCCATTGAGCTCGGTCCCGACGGTGTGATCTCAGCGCTGGACGAATCTGGTCTCAAGGGCAGGGGTGGCGCCGCTTTTCCCATCGGCATCAAGTGGCGGGGAGTGGCAGATGCGCCAGGACGGGACAAGTACGTGATAGCCAATGGCGACGAGTCCGAGCCGGGCACCTTCAAGGACCGCCTCTTGATGGAAGGCGACCCATTTGCCGTCGTCGAGGCGATGACCATCTTTGGTTATGCAACCGGCTCGACCAAGGGCTACATCTACGTGCGTGGCGAGTACCCCACCGCCGAGAAACGTCTTGGCGAGGCCATCGTGATGGCAACCGATGCCGGGCTGCTGGGCACAGATGTGGCCGGTGCCGGCTTTGAGTTCGATCTCGAGGTTCGACGGGGTGCAGGCGCCTACATCTGTGGTGAGGAGACCGCGCTGTTCGCCTCGATCGAAGGTTACCGGGGCGAGCCCAGGCAGAAACCGCCGTTTCCCACACAGCATGGTGTGTTTGGCAAACCCACCGGGATCAACAACATCGAGACGTTGCTGGCCACGCTCGAGGTCATCGCGGGCGGGGCCGGGGAGTTCGCTCGGGTGGGCACCGAGCAATCCACTGGTCCCAAGTTGTTCTGCGTTTCCGGCGCAGTCGAGAAACCGGGGGTGTTCGAGGTTCCGTTCGGCACGACGTTGGGAGAAATCCTGGCCCTGGCCGGCGGTGTCAGAGGTGGGCTTGGATTGAGTGCCGTTCTTCTCGGAGGCGCCGCAGGAGTGTTCGTCGACTCCGGTTCTCTGGACATGCCGTTGACGTTTGAGGACACGCAGGCAGCCGGGGCGACGTTGGGGTCGGGTGCGGTGATTGTCTTCGATGAGAATTGCGACTTCGGGCCTGTGTTGAGACGTATCGCCCGGTTCTTCAGGGACGAGTCGTGCGGCCAATGCGTGCCGTGTCGAATCGGGACCGTTCGTCAGTCCGAAACGCTGGCCCGACTCGGCGACGGCGAGACTCTCGGCACCGTTGCCGATGAGTTGGAGCGTCTCGATGATCTGGCGAGGGTGATGACCGACGCTTCGATCTGTGGTCTGGGTCAGACGGCGGCATCGGCGATTCAGTCAGCGATTCGTCTTCGGCTTCGGGGAGCACCGGCATGACCATGACCGAGCGCGAGATGTCGACGATCACCGCTCAGGTGAACGGCGAGGTGGTGACGGTCCCTGAGGGGTCGACCATCCTCGAGGCATGTCGTCGGGTGGGGTTGGACCTGCCAACCCTCTGTTACGGACCCACGATGTCGGCGGCCAACGCCTGTCGTGTCTGTGTGGTCGAACTGGAAGGCTCCCGAGCTCTGGTCCCCTCTTGCTCCCGAAAGTTGGAGGAGGGCATGGAGATCAGAACCGGGACGGAGCGGGCCGAGCACAGCCGACGGCTCGTTCTGGAGTTGTTGGGCTCCGCGAGCGAGCTCGACCGGTCAGGCGATCAGCTCGATTCGTGGATTGAGGATGCGGGGGCCGAGCCGAGTCGATTTGGCCCGAAAGCGGCGACTGTCGCCACAGCACCCAAGATCGAAGATGACCTCTATGTTCGGGATTATGGCCGTTGCATCCTTTGCTACCGCTGTGTCGACGCCTGTGGCGTCGAGCACCAGAACACATTTGCCATAGCGGTCGCAGGACGGGGTTTTGAGGCTCACATCTCAACGGAGTTCGACGTCGCTCTACCCGATTCGGCATGTGTCTACTGCGGAAACTGCATCGCTGTGTGCCCGACGGGCGCCCTCGTGGGCAAAGTGGAGTTCGACATGCGTGAGAACGACACCTGGGATGAGTCACGACAGGACGTGACCAGGACGGTCTGCTCCTATTGCGGTGTCGGATGCAATCTCGACCTGCACACTCAGGACGAAAAGATCGTCAAAGTCACATCGCCCCACGATCACGACGTGACTCTCGGGAATCTGTGCATCAAGGGTCGATTTGGACAGAGCTACGTCAGCAGCGGAAGAGATGGCTGACGAGGTCACGACGCACAGGGTCGTCCGATTCCGTGGTGATGCGGTAGTGGTCGAGGACCACCTGGTCGTTGAGGAACCCATCGAAATACAGCTAGAAGGCGTGCCTCTGGCGGTGGTCATGCGGACCCCGGGCCATGATGCTGACCTGCTTCTCGGCTTTGCCATCACCGAGGGGATCGTCCCGGGACCCGAGGCGGTGTCCGGCGTGCGATCACTCGGCGAAGGACGCTGGAGCCTCGATCTGGTGGAGGGATTCTCGGTCGACCCCGACCAGTTCAAGCGCAACTTCTATGCGACATCGTCATGTGGTGTTTGTGGGAAGGCTTCGATAGACGCCATCCGAGTGGCGGGCTCTCGACCTCCCCAAGGCCCGGTGGTCGACGCCGAAACGATCCTCACGCTGCCGCCGCTTCTTCTCGAACGCCAGACTGCTTTTCACTCCACCGGCGGTCTTCACGCGGCTGGCGCTTTTGACTCCTCAGGTGTGATCATGACTGTGCGCGAGGACGTGGGCCGTCACAACGCGGTCGACAAAGTGGTCGGCCATCTTGCCCGTCAGAGCTGGCCTCTCCCTTCACTTGGGCTGATGGTGTCGGGACGTGTTTCGTTTGAGATCGTGCAGAAGGCGGCCGTGGCCGGCATTTCGCTGATATGTGGTGTTTCGGCAGCGTCGAGTCTTGCGGTGGAGTTGGGCGAGGAGTTCGGGATGACTGTGGTCGGGTTTCTCCGCGATGAAGGGTTCACGGTCTACTGCGGTGAGGAGCGGATCAAGGGCTTAGGGGAGCGGCTCGGCCTCGAATAGGAACTCGCGTCGGAGCTACTACGAAGGTTCTGATCATCTCCAAGCCCAGCAGGTCGATCTCAGGACAATCCGACGACGTTTCCCTCTTCGTCGATGTCCACCTGCATGTATGCAGGCTTGGTACCGAGACCGGGCATGGTCCTTATCTCCCCGAGAAGGGGGTAGATGAACCCGGCGCCGATGGCCGCTCTCACTTCACGCACCGGAATCGTGAAGTCCTTGGGGGCCCCCTTCAGCGTCGGATCGTGGCTGATGGATAGATGTGTCTTCGCCATGCTGATCGGGAGGTAACCGAATCCGGCCTTTTCAAAGTCGGCGATCTGCCGTTCAGCCCTGAGCGAATACTCGACGTCAGCAGCCCCGTAGACCTCCTTGGCAATCGTGTCGATCTTGGTCTTGATGGGTTGTTCCAGCGGATACAGGTAGTTGAAATTGCTGGGCTGATCACATGCTTCGACTACGGCTTCAGCCAAGTCCCGGGCACCCTCGCCACCCTGGGCATGGTGGTTGGCGGTCACGGCGGCCATCGCTCCAGCCGCCAGAGCTATTTCTGTGATGAGATCGAGCTCATGCTGGGAATCGGTGGGAAACCGGTTGATGGCGACTACGACAGGTACACCGAAGCTCAGGGCAGTCGCAATATGGGACTCCAAGTTGACCATGCCCGCCCTCAGGAGAGGAAGATTCTCCTTGGTGTAGACCGGGTCGAGTGGCCGGCCGGCAACAACCTTGGGACCGCCGCCGTGGGTCTTCAGCGCTCTGACGGTCGCCACCATGACGACGCAGTCGGGTTTCAGGCCCGATACCCGGCATTTGATATCGAAGAACTTCTCCATCCCCATGTCGGCGCCGAAACCGGACTCAGTGACGACATACTCACCGAGATGAAGGGCCATCCGATCGGCAAGGATTGAAGAGTTGCCGTGAGCGATATTGGCGAAAGGGCCTGCGTGGACAAAGACGGCCTGACCTTCGAGGGTCTGCATCAGATTCGGGTGCAAGGTCTCTCGCATCAGTACAGCCACTGCGCCTGCCACGTCAAGGTCCTCCAGCGTTATCGGCGTCCCGTCCTTGGCCGAAGCAACGACAACCCGACCGCACCGATCGCGGAGGTTCTTCAAGGCGGAGGCATAGTCGGCACCGTCCACCAGAGCGAGGATCGCCATTAGCTCGCTTGTCGCAGTGATGTCGTAGCCACTCTCTCGTGGTCGCCCATCTGCCGATCCTCCCAAGCCGACCACTATGTTCCGCAGTGCCCGATCATTCACGTCCACCACCCGTCGCCAGTTGATCTTGTATGGATCGATCGACAGGCGTTTCAGCCCCAGTTCCGCCAGGCTTGCGTCGGTGAGCCGACCCTCGTGGTACCACCGAGCGTCAATGGCCGCTGCCACCAGATTGTGCGCCACCGTAATGGCGTGGATGTCACCAGTGAGGTGGAGATTGAACTCGTCCATGGGCACGACTTGGCTGTAGCCGCCCCCGGCGGCCCCGCCCTTGATTCCGAACGTTGGGCCCATGCTGGGTTGCCGGACGCACGCAATGGAGCGATGCCCCAAGGCACCGAGCCCCTGAACCAGACCGATGGTCGTGGTGGTCTTCCCTTCGCCGAGCGGTGTTGGCGTGACTGCGGTCACGTCGACGTACTTGCCCTTTGGGTTGGACCCGATCCTCTTCAGGGCGTCGAGATGGATCTTCGCCTTGGTGTCCCCATAGGGAATGACTTCGCTCTCTTCGAGCCCGACATCGAGGGCGATCTCCATGATGGGTTTTACCTTGGCTGTGCCAGCGATCTCCAGGTCGCTGGGGAATGACGGGTCAAGACTCAAGTTCTCTTTTCTCCTCACCGACATCTGATACAACGTTGTTTGGTGTTGTCAGATGTTATACAAGTGCCACTCTCCAGCGCCGGAAGTTTGGTGACGTACAGTGAGCGAGAATGCCGAGGTCCGCGGGGTACTGCCACCCGGTAGTCTGTTTGTCTTCAACATGTGGGATCGGCGTCGTCTTACACCACTAGCCCAGCCCGAACTCCCCACCAGCATCGAGGATGACGTCGTACATGTACAGGCCAAACGACCGTGAGGGCAGGATCAGATAGGACCGCACACCGTCCTCGTCGTCTCTAACCAGTTCGGTGGCGACGCCGGCGACAAGGGTGCGGGCCGCCGCCTCTTCGGGAAAGATGTCATCGCCGAGATCCAATGCGCAGATCTTGGCCAGAGTCCTCGAAGCGTTCACACCGGTCAGCCGGAACATGGCTCGGACGTGGGTGAGGTCGACCACGTCATCCTCGCCCGGTCGGGAGCCGAGGACTGTCCACTCATCGGGGCTGACCGACCAGACCAGTTGATCGTTCAAGCGCATCGAGGCGCCCGGCCGGACATCTTCGAATCCGGAGAAGACACGCCACTTCGGAGCGAGGCTGACGTCAGAGAGCGTCAGGTCGCCATCCTCCGACGACACGACTTTGGCCACGATGCCCCTGGGAACGGGATTCCAGTCAGACACGGAGCCTGGTCCCTTCCGGATCGAAATGGGCCTGATCGGCCATGACTGTTGCCGCGACCGTTGTCCCATCGGGCAGACGAATGTTGAGACGCTGTCCTCCTTGGGCAAGGCCCTCCTCAACCTGGGCCAGGCAGATCGACCGTTCGAGGGTGGGTGAATGCCGGCTGGACGTGATCCGTCCCTTGATCTTCTCGCTGGCGTCGATGATCTGGCTTGCCTCCGGTGGGACGACTGTCGGGTCATCGGTCTGGACGGCGACAAGCCGGGGGTAGCCACCCCTCTCTTTCTGCCACGCCAGTTCAGGTTTCCCGGCGAAGTCGGGCTTGTCCATCTTGATCGCCCAGTCGATGCCCACGCCGAAGCCCTGTGTCAGACCGTCGGTGTCCTGGCCGACGATGAAGTGACCCTTTTCGAGACGCATGATTCTCTGAGCTTCCACACCAAACGCTGTCACCCCGAGGTCGTCCCCAAACTCGATGAGGTTCTCCCACAGCCAAAGCCCATAGCCGGCCGGCACATGGATCTCGTAGGAGAGCTCTCCGGTGAATCCGATCCTCCACAGGAAACAGTCGGTGACTCCGGCAACCGTGCCGGTCCTCACCTCCATGTACCCGAATCGATCAGCGTCGAGGTCGATTTCGGTGAGACGGCCGACCAGCTCACGTGAGTTGGGGCCGGCGACGTTGATGCTGGCGTAGCCGTCAGTGACCGCGGTCATCTTCACGTCCCATTCCGGGAAACTGGTCTGCAGCCAGTCGTCGAGCCAGTTCCAGACGCCTCCGGCACCTCCCGACGTTGTCGACATCATGTATCGGTCGTGGCCGAGACGACCGGTGACACCGTCATCCATGATGACCCCGTCCTCGGCGCACATGACCCCGTAACGGACCTTGCCGACCTGCAGTTTCGACCACTTGTTGACATAGACGAACTCCAACAGCCTGGGTACGTCCGTTCCTCGCAGATCGATTTTTCCCAGGGGGCTGACGTCGATGATCCCGACACCGCTTCGCACCGCTCGGACCTCGGCTTCGGGGTCGCCGTAGTGATCCGGGCGGATCCACTGCCCGGCTACCAACGGTTTGGCGTTGTGCCTCTCATGCCAGGGCTGGATTGGGGAGTGGCGCAACGGCTCGCGGTTTCTGCCGGCAAGTGTTCCCAATCGTATGGGTGCGTAGGGTGGCCGCCAGGTGGTGGTTGAAGTTTCCAGAAGACTGGCTCCGATGGCCTCACCGTGAACGGCGAGGGCATTGACCGCTTCCACCTTGCCCTGAATCGGCCCCATGCCTGCGGTGGTGTACCGCTTGGCCAACTCAATCGAGTCGTAACCTTCTTCCGCCGCGGCCAGGAGATCCTTCGAGGTCACATCCTCGGAATAGTCGACGAACCCGTGGGTGGTCGATCGGAATAGCTCGGGGTGGTCGTCGACGTCGAGGGTTGGGATCTCCCCTGGTGCGGCGTGAGAGGTCGCCCCCTGCCATGTGGCTTTGACGGTTTTGGCGCGGCGTGCAGCCGCTCTCCCTACCGCCGATCCGTGCTCTATCAACTGGTCTGTGGTGCCGTCTCCGACCAATCCACCCGTCGCCAGAACGTTGAGGGGCAGGGAGGAGGAAAGAAACCGAGCGGCCCTTGATTCATAGACAGGCCGGTCCCCGGCCATGTTGAGCAGCGCCGTGGAGGTGGTCCATCCGATTGCGGTCACCAACAGATCAGCGTCAGTTCGCTTTCCACTCGAGTCGACGACCGTCTGCACGCCTTTTCTGCCGGATGCCTCGACAACTGTCTCTCCGTTGCGCGCATCGAGGACGGCAGCGATTTCGACGCCCGCTCTCTCCAGATCGGCGACGGCCGCATCACCTGACTGATTGGCTGTGAGCACCACGGCCTTGTCACCGGGCTTGACCGCATAGAGATTGGTCAGCCGACGCGCGGCCGTGGAGAGCATTACACCTGGGAGATCGTTGCCCTTGAACACATACGGGCGCTCCAGGGTTCCGGCGGCGACGATAAGGTGCTTGGCCCGAGCCAACACCAACCGCTCCTCGACGTGAGCCATGTCACGTTGCACCACCGACACCCAGTTGTGGTCATAGCGACCGGCCACCACTGCATCAGTCATCACCTCGATGGCGGTCTGAGCCTCGATGGCTGCTCTCAGATTGGCCAGAGCCTGGAGATCGCCGTCATCACCGAAACGGAGATGGCCGCCAAGGGCGGGCTCCTCCTCGACGAGTATCACCGATGCTCCCGACTCGGCTGCTGCAATGGCCGCAGCCATCCCTGCGGGACCGCCACCGGCAACCAGGACGTCCGGGTGTGCGTAGCGGTGGTCGTATTCAGCCGAATGGTGCTCGGGGTTGACCACTCCACCAGCGGCGAATCGGCCCAGAACTCGTTGGTACCAGGGCCACAAGGCGCGGGGTGCCATGAACGTCTTGTAATAGAAGCCCGGGGAGAGGAAGGGTGACACCAACTGGTTGACTGCTTTGAGGTCGAGGGAGAGAGATGGCCAGACGTTCTGGGCCGAGACTTCCATACCCTCGTTCAAAACCTGGTGAGCCGCCCGCACGTTTGGCTCATCCCCAACCTGGACCATGGCGTTGGGATCGTGATAGGTGGCGGTGAGGAGACCGCGACGTCTGTGATATTTGAAGCTCCTCGACAAGACCCGCACTCCGTTGGCGGCCAATGCCGAGGCGATGGTGTCGCCCTCGAAACCCTCATATCGCCTCCCATTCCAAGTGAAGGAGACGGTTTTCGAGCGGTCGATGACCTCACCCGGCTGAGGGTCGAGTCGATAGCGACTCAAGTCGTGTCTCCTCCGACCTCAGCGACCATCCTGATCTCGTTGGTGACGTTGTTGCGCTCGATGTTCAGGAATCGGCGACAGCCGGAGACGTGGAACCAGCGTTCCCTCTGCCAGCCCGACGTATTGCCCCTCATGTAGAGGTATCTGCGCCAGGTGGCCGGGTCGGTGTCCACCGATGGACGTGGGATGACCTCACCCCGGAAATTGAATTCGTTGTCGTTGCGTGGCCCGCAGTTGGGGCAAACGATCACCAGCATGACCAGTGCCCCACCCCGTGAGTCCGCTGGCGTTTCGACGGACAGCAACACCGGAGGCGTCGTCCTCGTCCTCGACGCACCGCTGCGGGTGGCCAACTTCGCCGCGTCCTGGCCTGCAGCGCCGCTGCCTCGCCGAATCGCGGGACCGGACCCAAGAGACAGAGCACTAGTGCCCCACCGCCGCAGCGCCCTTCTCGGCCGTCAGCGTTCCCCTCTCGAATCGGTCCAGGCCAAATGGGCCAATCAAATCACCTGGTTTCCCGTCGGCGATCATCGCGGCCACCGATTCCCCGGCCACCGGTCCGGCCTTGAACCCGTAGGTGCCCCATCCGACATCGACATAGAAACCGTCTACCGCTGTCGGTCCGATGATCGGGCCATAGTCGGGGGTCATGTCACACAACCCGGCCCACTGTCTCAGAAGCCGCATGTTTCCGATCGCGGGCATCAGTTCGAGCATGTGGCCGGCCAAGTCTGTGGTGAATTCGAGCGTCCCCCTCGTGGCGTATGAGGTGAATGGGTCGACGGTGGCCCCGAACACGAGCTCGCCGCGAACCGTCTGGCTTACGTAGGTATGCAGGCTTCCCGAGACGATCACCGGGTGGAGGAAGAGCTTGACCGGTTCGGTGACCGCAGCCTGAAGTGGGCGTGTTGTGATGGGAAGGCTGACACCTGCCATGGCCGCAATCAGTGAAGACCAACCGGCCGTGCAGTTGATGACCGTTGACGTGGAAATAGGACCGCGGCTTGTCTGGACTCCGACGACCCGGTCCGACTTGACGTCGATCCCGACCAACTCCGTCTCCTGATGGATGTGGACGCCCAGGGCGGCCGCGGCTCGTGCGTAACCCCAGACCACGGCGTCGTGGCGGACGATGCCCCCGGGTGGATGCCAGAGAGCGCCGAGGATCGGATAGCGGGGGTGGTCTGAGGTGTCGAGAAAGGGAGCGAGCTCCTTGATCTCAGCGGGGCTGATCACCGCCGAGTCGATGCCCTGGAGCTTGTTGACCTCCGCACGCCATCTCATCGTTCGAAGCGATGAATCGCTGTGAGCCAGGGTCATGTGACCGCGTTGTTCGAACATCACATTGAAGTTGAGGTCAGAGGCGAGCCGTTCGTAGAGCTTGACCGAGCGGTCATAGAAGCGAGACCCTTCGACGGTGAGATAGTTGGACCGCACGATCGCGGTGTTGCGTCCCGAACCTCCGCTCCCTATGTAGCTCTTCTCCACGACCGCCACATTGGTGATGCCGTGGTTCCGGGCGAGGTAGTAGGCGGTGGCGAGACCGTGGACACCACCACCCACGATGACCACGTCGTAGGTCGATGCCAGTTCGTGCTGTTCCCAGACCTTTGGCCATGGGGACCGGCTCAGACCGTGAGTGATCAACTTCCAAGCGGAGAAGCGTGGTCGGCGGGTCATTTTCGATGTTCCCAATGTGACTGCGAGACCCTAGACAGACCCGCTGGTCTCGCGGCGCAGCCTGACGAATCGATCGCGATAACCTGGCACATATGAGTGATAGGCAAAGTTACGACGCGATCATCATCGGCGCTGGGATCATCGGCGCCAATCTCGGCTTCGAGATGTCGAAGGCGGGCTACAAGACCCTCAACATCGACAAACTCCCCGCAGCCGGATATGGCTCCACCGCCAACTCATGCGCCATTGTCCGCACTCACTACTCAACCTGGGCCGGAGTGGCCATGGCCTACGAAGGCTTCCACTACTGGAAGGACTGGAAGAACTACCTCGAAGTCGAAGACGAGAGGGGAGTGGCTGGATTCGTCCAATGTGGTGGGGTGTTCGTCGGGAATGACGAGCGTTACTCGAAGACGGTCCTGCCCCTGTTCGACGAGATCGGAATCCCCTACGAGGTCTGGGACACCGAGCAGTTGACCGAGCGTCTCCCCGGCATCGACACTGGCGATCACTCACCACCGAAGCGCCCCGACGACGATGCCTTCTGGGACGAGCCTGCGAAACAGATCACGAGCGCTGTCCACACACCGATAGCCGGCTACATCACCGACCCCCAGCTGGCCACCCACAACCTTCAGCGGGCGGCGGAGGCCAAGGGTGGAGAGTTCGTATTCAATGCCGAGGTCGCCGGAATTCGAATTGAGGGAGGTCGGGTTGGCGGTGTGGACCTGGTCGACGGCACTTCCATCGAGGCTCCCATCGTGATCAACGTCGCCGGGCCACACTCCTTCGTCATCAACGAGATGGCCGGTGTCGCCGATTCGATGCGCATCAAGACGAGGGCACTTCGTCATGAGGTTCATCATGTTCCGTCGCCTCGAGGCATGGACTTTGAGAAAGACGGGATGCTGGTGGGGGATGACGACCTCGGAACCTACTTCCGGCCCGAGGTGGGGAACAACATCCTCCTCGGTAGCCAGGATCCCGAGTGCGACCCGCAGGTTTGGGTACAGAATCCCGACGAATTCGACCGCAACATCACGGAAGACCAGTGGCGCACCCAGGTGCTGCGTCTTGCCAGACGTCTCCCCTCACTAGGCATTCCGAGCGAGAAGAAGGGAGTCGTCGATCTCTACGACGTGAGCGACGATTGGATTCCGATCTACGACAAGACAGACCTGGACGGGTTCTACGTCGCCATCGGCACCAGCGGAAACCAGTTCAAGAACTCCCATATCGCGGCATATTGCATGGTCCAGTTGATCGATGCGGTCGAGGCCGGTCACGACCATGACTCCGACCCTGTGAAAGTGAAGATGCTCTACACCGGGCTGGAACTGGACATGGGGGTCTTCAGCAGGAACCGGGAGATCAACGAGGCGTCCTCTTTCAGTGTCCTCGGGTGAGCAAGCGGAGTCCACACCACTTGGCTCTAGGCCTGAGGTTTGGTGACGTCGTTCACATTTGCGGCGAGCATTGCGACGAGGGCCTCACCGTCGATCGTGATCGACACCCCGGGTGCCCCGCCTCCGATGGAGACCTCACCGGAGGCGACCCGCTCGTCGGTCACCACCGATAAGGGTCGCTTGGCGCCGAGAGGGGTGATGGTCCCTCGGACGTATCCGGTCACTTCGAGAGCCGCTTCGGCGTCGGGCATGGACAGACGTCTTTCTCCAAGGACCGAGCGAAGCTTGGCCCAATCGATCACTCGATCGCCGGGAACCAGCACGAACACATAGTCATCTTCACTTCTGCGCACGACCATCGTTTTGATCACTGCCGACGCTGGTACCCCTCTCTGGCGGGCAGCCTCCTCGAGAGAATCGACCGGACCGTGAGCAACAACTCGATGGGGGACTTCTCCCAGCCTCGGATCGGCCGTTGCTCTGGTCTCGTCCGGGGTCATCCTCAACTCAGCGGGTCCTCGTCACTGGTTTGCTCGAAAACTCGCTTGGCCTTTCCAACCTCGCTGCGTGGGATGCTGCCCGGTGGTCCGACGGTGACGCTGATTCGCAACCGGATGGTCTCCATCAATTCATCCTGGAGACGTCGGGCAATCTCGTCAGCTTTGTCGTTGAAGGAGGCGTCTATCACCTCTACCCGCGCCTCCAGTTCTACAAGCTCGGACCTTCTGTCGACCACGATTGCGTAATTGGCGCCCAGGGCCGAGTCTGCCATGAGGATCGTCTCGATCGTCCTCGGATAGACGTTGATCCCCCGGATGACCAACATGTCATCCGCACGTCCTTGCAAACGCTCGATTCTTCTGCTGGTTCGGCCGCACGGACACGCTCCTTCGAGAAATCTGGTGATATCCCGTGTCCGATAGCGAAGAATCGGTTGGGCCTGTTTGGTGAGCGTGGTGATCACAAGCTCGCCGAGCTCGCCGTCGGGGGTCGGCTCACCGGTTTCTAGATCTACGATCTCAGGGTAGAAGTGATCCTCGATGACATGCATCCCGCCCTTGTGCTCACGGCATTCGATCGCCACGCCGGGACCGATCACCTCTGACAGCCCGTAGATGTCGCAGGCGTCGTACTCACCCTCCCAGGCTGCTTCGAGCTTGTCTCTCAAACCCTCCGACCACGGTTCGGCCCCGTGGACGCCCCACCGAAGCCGAATGTTCGACTTGAGCCCCATCTCCTCCGCACGCTCGGCGAGTATCAGGGCGAATGATGGGGTGGCGGCCAAACCGGTGGCACCGGTGTCGGCCATCAACGAGACCTGGAACCCCGGGTTGCCACCGGAGGCGGGCACCGCGGTGGCTCCCAGTTCCTCGACCCCGTAGTGGAGACCGAGCCCACCGGTGAAGAGACCGTATCCGTAGGCGACGTGGACCACGTCATCGCGGGTTGCTCCCGCCGCAGCCAGAGACCTCGCATTGACCTCGGCGAAGACCGCGATGTCGTCCCTGGTGTAGGCGACGATCGTGGGCTTGCCCGATGTGCCGGATGAGGCGTGAAGACGGACAACATCGCTCATGGGGACCGTGAGCATCCCGTATGGGTATGCGTCGCGAAACTCCTGCTTCGCTGTGAAGGGGAGCGAGCCGAGGTCGTCGAGGGAGTCGACTTCGCCGACACCCGACATCTTCCCGGCCCAGTACTCCGAGTCGACTGCTTTCAGACGGGCGACCAACTCCGACAACCGCGTCGACTGGAGGCGTCGCAGCGACACGTGGTCGAGTGTCTCCAACTCGTGCAGGTACATCTTTCCTCCGGTTGGCGATGTTAGGAGTCTGCTGCCGGCGGATTCGTGTGGCGGGTTTGGTGGTGTGTCGCACAGATAATCACTGCATCTCACGGGCGCTACTTCCAGGACACACCACTAGCGTTCCCGACATGGCCACCATTGAAAGACTCACCGACTCTTGCCTGCTCGTCACCACCGACTCTGATGCCACCCTGTTCGACCCCGGTTTTCACCCCTTCACGAGTGGTGACTTGGACCTCGGGTCGATTGGAGATGTGAGCAGGGTGTTCATCACCCACGAACATGGTGACCATGTCAGCCCGGACTTCGTCCATTGGCTGATCGATCGTCGATCAGACCTGACCATCTACTCCAACGATGCGGTGATGGGCTTTCTTCGAAAACATGACATCGAAGTGACGACCTCGGTCCCGTCGGGAGTCTCTGTCGAGGATGTGCTCCATGGTCGGATACCGAACGGTGCCACCCCTCCCAATCGGGCGTTCACGATCGACGGGGTGTTCACCCACCCCGGGGACAGCCGCGAACCGACCGCGACCGCACCTGTGCTGGCCCTCCCGTTGCTGGTTCCCTGGGACTCCGCAACCGGTGCGGTGGAGTTCGCCCGACGTCTCCGACCGTCGCAGGTGGTTGCCATCCATGACTTCTATCTCTCGGAGAGTGGCCGGGGTTGGATCAGAGGCATGGTGGGCGACGTTCTTTCCGCCGATGGCATAGAGCTGGTCGACATCGACTGGGGTGCCAGCTTCACCGTTTGAAACGGTCGATCCGATGTACCGTGAGCCCAGGAGAGGCGGAGAATGAGATGACGGATACTGATTATCGGCGAGTCGACGATGTGGTGGATGAGCTGTTTGCCCGACACCCGCCTCAGAGCACCGAGCCGGAGGAGTTCTGGGGAGCCCAGTACGACCTCGGGCTGGCGTGGGTCTGGCACGAAGAGGGCTTCGGTGGGCTTGGTCTGTCCCGCAAGGACCAACCCCATATCAACTGGCGGATAGAAGAAGCGGGTGGATCAACCGAAAACCGTCTTAGCAACCTTCTCGGGATCGCCATGGGCGCCGGTGTTCTGACCACCCACGGCACCGATGCCCAGAAGCAGCGCTGGTTGCGGCCCATGTTCACCAATCAGGAGATTTGGTGTCAGATGTTCAGCGAGCCGGGAGCCGGGTCCGACCTTGCCGGTCTCTCGATGAGGGCGGAGCCCGACGGTGACGAATGGGTGGTGAACGGGCAGAAGGTCTGGACCACTTTGGCCCACGTCTCCAAGTGGGGCATGTTGGTCACCCGCACCGATCCCGAATCTCCCAAACATCGCGGGCTCACTTACTTCGTTGTTGATATGGAGGCAAACGGGATCGACGTTCGACCGCTGTATCAGATAACCGGGGAGGCCGAGTTCAGCGAGGTGTTCTTCAATGACGTTCGGATACCCGATGAGAACAGAATCGACTCAGTCGGGTCCGGGTGGAGGGTTTCGCTCACCACTCTCATGAACGAACGGGTGGCGATCGGAGGCAACACAGTGCCGAGAGGTTCGGGAAGGATCGCCAAGGCTGTGGACGTCTGGAAGCGGTCCGGATCTGCTGATCCTTTGCTCCGTGACGAACTGATCCACTTGTGGGCCGAGGTCGAGGCCGCCCGGCTCACAAGCGCACGAGCCAATGAGTTGGCCAGTGCCGGTGTCCCCGGACCGGAAGGCTCGATTGGCAAACTGGCTTGGGCCGATCTGAATAAGAAGATCACCTCTTTCACGCTCGATGTGATGGGTCTCGAGGGCACTCTCTACCCGGGTGGCTACCAGTTGACCAGACCCACGAGTTTCGACACGTCGATGCCGCAGAAGGCGTTTCTGCGGACCCGGGCCAACTCGATCGAAGGGGGGACCTCGGAGATCATGATGAACATCCTCGGTGAGCGTGTCCTCGGCCTTCCTGGCGAGCCCCGCGTTGACAAGGAGTTGCCGTGGAAGGACGTTCCTCGTGGGTGAGGGCGACCCGATGTCAGTCTCCTACGCGCCGACCGAGGATCTGGAGCTCATCCGGACGACAGCGCGTCAGTTTCTGGAGGATCGCATCGGTCTCGAAACTGTTCGGGAGCTGATGATGTCCGAAGAGGGATTGGACAGAGGGCTCTGGAAGGAGATCGCTGACCTGGGTTGGACCGGTCTCGCTATCGGGGAAGAGCACGGAGGTGCCGGGTACGGGCTGACCGAGTTGAGCGTTCTGCTCGAGGAGATGGGCCGTCTGGTCACACCCGGTCCGTTCTTCGCCAGCGCGGTTCTGGCGACCGCGGCGATCGATACTGCGGGTGATGACGTTCAGAAAGCCAGTCTGTTGCCACGACTGGCATCGGGAGAAATCATCGCCACGCTGGCAGTGTTCGAGGAGCCTCGCGGTTGGGACCTCCCCAGCCTGGCGACAACGGCGACAGCCGACGGCACAGGATGGGTTCTCGACGGCGCAAAGCCCTTCGTTCTTGCTGGCCAACAGGCCGACGTCATCATCGTGGCCGCGGGTTTTGACGACGGCATAGGCATGTTCGTCGTACCAGCGGATGCACCAGGTCTCGATGTCACGGAGACACCGGTGCTCGACCCCACCCGTCGCCAGGCCGACATCTTGCTGAACGGCGTTCGAGTCGACGGGAGCGCGTTGCTGGGTGGCGGTGAGTCCACGATCTCGCTGCGCAAGACGCTGGGAATCGGGACTGCCTGTCTGGCAGCGGAGCAGGTCGGTGGGTCACAGAGGTGTCTGGAGATGTCGGTTGAGTACGCAAAGACCCGCTACCAGTTCGGACGTCCAATCGGTTCGTTCCAGTCGATCAAACACCGTTGTGCCGACATGCTCATGAAGACCGAGCACGCCAAGTCGACCGCCTATCACGCAGTACGGGTCGTCGATGACGATGACGAGTTTGCCATCGCGGCACCGCTTGCAGGATCGGTCTGCTCGGAGGCCTACAACTGGATCGCCGGCGAGACGATTCAGGTCCACGGCGGAATCGGGTTCACCTGGGAGCACGACGCCCACCTCTACCTCAAGCGGGCAAAGGCGTCGTCGTTGTTACTCGGGGATGCTCGCTACCAGCGTCAGCTCCTGGGTCAGGCCATAGGTCTGTAGTTGTGTGTCGCCCGTCGACCGTCACTCTTTGTGAAGATCGGATTGAGAAGACTCCGTGTGAATGATCCGGTCACGGTGCACATGGCGACCTCCGACCGGGCGGTGCGCTGCGTCGTCGAGAAACACTCGGCCGTCTTCGACATGAAGGAGGGCTGCCCCGTATGCGTCCTTCAGGTGCTCGGTGGTGAGGACGTCCGTTGGCGAGCCGTGAGCCACCACTCGGCCCGATAGAAGGAGCACATTGTCTGCCACTTGAGCTTCGGAAAGGTCGTGTGTGGTCATGACAACAGTGCACCCCCGAGCGAGCTCGTCGTGAATCACGAAGTCGATCGCCTGTGCTGTTGTGAAGTCGATTCCGGTGAGAGGCTCGTCCAGAAGAAGTAAGTCGTGCTCCTGGGCAAGGCCTTGGGCGACGAATACCCGTTGACGTTGTCCGCCCGACAGGTCGTTGAGATGACGGCCGGCGAGCTCGGTGATTCCGGTGCGTTCCATGGCCTCAGCCACCGCGTCGCGGTCATCTTGGCTGAGCCATCTGTAAGCGCCTGTACTGGCGTACCTGCCCATCATGACCACCTCCCGGACCGAGATCGGGAGGGCGTCATTGACCTTCGTGGTCTGAAGCACATAGGAGATACGATGGGAAGAACTGGTTCCGGCGAGGACTTCGATCGAGCCGCTGATCGGGTCGATAAGCCCCGCAACGGCATTGAGAAGAGTGGACTTCCCGGAACCGTTTGGGCCGATGACTGTGGTGACTTTCCCAGTGGGGATAGCAAAGGATGACTTGCTCAACGCTACGGTTGATCCGTAGCCGAGGACGAGGTCCTTCGCCTGGACTGCACTGCTCCTCATGCACACCTCGAGCAGATGCCCTCGATCTCGAAGGCGTGATTCACCGGTGTAAAAGAGACAGTCGAGCCAATTTCCTCGACGAGTTCACGAACCCTCTCTTCGTAGGACTGGGGGAGGGCGAGGTCCTCGACCGCGCCACAGTGGAGGCACACGAGATGGTGGTGATGTCCCTGTAGCCACTCGGCGAGTTCGTATCGGGCGACTCCCAACTTGGTGAAATGGGGAACGAGCACACCGGACTCTTCGAGGACCGCCAACGATCGGTATAGGGAGGAAAGGGGAATGGTGGAGCCGATATCGGCATGCAGCTCTCCCGCAGACTTTGGACCGTCCGATCCAGCGAGAGTCGTGACGACGAGACGACGTCCCCGGGTGTATCGGGCATCGTGCTCTTTGAGCCGGGTGTCTATCTTGCGGTCGAGGCTTGTGGTTGTCATTGACATCCGATCTCGGGTATCTTTCCAAGAGATGTTGAGAACGATTCTCATTATAGGGGTTATCTCCCTTCTCCTGATCACCGCATGCGAAAATGATGAAGTGGAGGCGGACCCGGGATTATCGGTCGTGGTCACTACGACGATCATCGGAGATATCGTCAGAAACATCGTCGGAGCCGATGCCACGGTCGAGGTGCTTGTGCCCACAGGAGCCGATCCGCACGACTATCAACCCTCCTCGCGTCAGGTGGCCAGCATCAACAAGGCCAACCTCGTCGTTGCCATCGGACTCGGGCTGGAGGAGGCTTTGGTTGATGTCCTGGCAGCCGCAGAAAAGGATGGGGCCAACATCCTCGAGATAGCTCCGTTGCTCGATCCGATTCCGCTGGGGAACAACCTTGACCCACACGTCTGGCTCGACCCGAGTCGAATGGCGGAGGCGGCGCGGTTCATCGCTGTGGAGATGGCCAGAATCGATGCATCGATCGATTGGTCGTCCCGAGCCGAGGTATATGCCATCGAGCTCGACATCACCCACAGGGAGATCGAGTCGATTCTCGAAGCCGTTCCCCGAGACTCGAGGAATCTTGTTACCGACCATGACGCCTTGGGTTACTTTGCAGCGGTTTATGGGTTTGAGATCGTTGGGACTGTTATCCCTGGCGGCTCGACCCTCGGGGCCCCAAGCTCAGATGATTTGGCGAAGTTGGTGCGAATGATCGAATTGGAGGGGGTTGTGGCGATCTTTGCCGAAATGACCGAGTCTTCTGCACTTGCCTCTGCCGTGGCTGCCGAAGTGGGCCACGAGGTCGAGGTCGTCGAGCTTTACACCGGCTCACTCGGTGAGCCGGGTTCCGGAGCCGACACATTGGTCCGAATGATGCTGACCAACGCGAAGTTGATCGCCGAGGCCCTCGGATGAGGAAAAACAGGATGCGGCGCGTTCTACCCGGCCAAATGATCAAATACGACGCGTGGTGCACTAGGAAGGCGATTTCATCCCCGCCGCTAGGTTCCTGACGCGATGGATTGGTTGACTGAGCCCTTCGAGTTGGCTTTCCAGCAGCGGGCTCTGATTGCCGGTTCGCTGGCCGCGATCGCCCTTGCTCTTGTTGGCACGTGGGTGGTCATCCGGGGAATGAGCTTTCTCGGTGACGCCCTGGTCCACGGTGTCGTCCCCGGGATTGCCCTGGCGATCCTCCTCGACTTCAACGTGATGGTCGGTGCGGTCCTGGCAGCATTGGTGATGCTCGCCGGCATCAACCTGGTCCATCGCCAGACCACCTTCTCCGAGGACACGGGCATTGGGCTTCTCTTTGTGGGGATGCTCGGCGTGGGAGTGATCCTGATCTCGAGAACCCCCTCGTACTCAGGCAACCTCACGGCGATCCTCTTCGGTGACGTGTTGGGTGTCACGATCGGCGACATCGGGATTCTCGTCGTCGTGGTGGCCATCATCCTGATCGTTTCAGCCCTGCTCTACCGACACTTCCTGGTCCTGGCTTTCAATGAGCAGAAGGCGGAGCTGTTCGGCTTTCAACCACGTTTCGCCCAGGCGGCCCTCCTGGGACTGATCACCCTCGGCATCGTGGGGTCGTTCCAGACGGTCGGTACCCTTCTCGTGCTGGGTCTGCTGGTGGGACCACCGGC
>SMXW01000034.1 GCA_004356805.1 Acidobacteriota bacterium
AAGGCGCGGGCCTCGTAGGAGGCAGCTACGACGACTCCTCCACCTACCAGGACGGGCCTGCCACGGAGCTCCGGATTGAGCAACTGCTCAACGGAGGCATAGAAGGCGTCGAGATCGGCGTGGAGGATGGTTGGCTCCATGCTCAGAGCCTGCCGGGAACGGGGGACAGAACTTCGCATTTGGGCATCGGCCGTGTCGCGGTTACCGGGTTTCACCCTCTCCCAACGCCGGCGTGGAGGGAGAAGTAACCGCGCTCCCGGCCACTTTCTTGAGGGCCCCACGATCGACCTTGCCCAGATGGGTCTGGGGCAACTCATCGACGAAGTAGACCTTGCGCGGGTGTTTATAGGCCTCGAGATGATCGAGAACCCAGTCGATCAGGTCCTGCTCTCTGACCTCCGAGGAGCGGACGACAAACGCGACAGGCCGAGCCAAGCCGGCCTCATCGTTGACCGCGACCACCGCGCATTCCTCAACGGCATCGTGATCGAGAAGAGTCGACTCCACCTCCTGGGGGCGGAACCACTTTCCCTTGACCTTGATGGCATCATCGATACGGCCCCGGTGCGTGACATAACCATCCTCGTCAATCGAGACCAGATCCCCCCCGACGAACCAATCACCGCGAAAAGCCTCCTCGGTCTTCTCGGGATCCTCCCAGTAGCCAAGCGCCAGCGACTCACCACGTACCCAGAGACGACCGACATCATCGGTGGGCACCTCGTTGCCATCGTCGTCACAGACCTTGATCTCAAACCCTGGCACCACCTTGCCGAGCGTCCCAGGCCGCACGTCACCAACGGTGTTTGTGATGAAGATGTGCCACATCTCGGCAGTGCCCAAGCCGTCGAGCAACTCGGCTCCGAAGGTGTCCTTCCATTGGTGGTAGAGGGTCTCGGGCAAGGCTTCCCCCGCCGAGGTCGCGAAACGCAATGACGACAGGTCCTGACCGTCGGCGTCGGGATGAGCGAGCATCTGATTGATTGCCGACGGCACGTTGACCATCACCGTCGGACGATGTTGGGCTATTCGGGAGAACAGAGCCTCCGGAGTCGGATGGTCGTCGAAGAGAACAACGGAAGCGCCGACCGAGAAGGGAAAGAGAAGGTTCGACCCGGTTGCATACCCGAAATAGAGTTTGGGCACCGACATGGTGATGTCATCCTCGGTGAGTCCCAGTGCGCCCTGGCCGTACAGTCTCGAGGTGTTCACCAGACTCTTGTGACTCTGCACTGCGGCCTTGGGCACACCAGTGGTCCCACCCGAGAAAAGCCAGATCGCCGGGTCGGTCGGAGCCGTCTCCTTGGTCTCGACTGATGCCTTTGGAGGCTCGAAATCGTCACCGACCTCGATCACGCCCGGAGTCGACTCGCCGACCGAGTCTCGGAAGTGAACCAGGTGTTGGCGATGCACGACCGCCGCCGCCGCCCTCGAACCATCGACGACGGCACCCATCGCCTCAGTGGTGAGACCGGGGTTGAGCATCACAACCACTGCTCCGATCCGGAAGACGCCGAAAAGGGCCGCGACAAAGTCGACACTGTCGGGCAAAACGATGAGGACCCGGTCTCCCGCCGACACCCCTTGGTCGAGCAGCAGCCTGGCGAATCCCGAGGCCCTGGCATCTACTTCTGCATAGGTGACGACACCGTCGTCCATACGTAGCGCGATCCGATCCCCGCTCCGTTCGGTCAAGCGATCCCTGAGGAAAAAGCTGTCCGCATTCAGACTCGAGGGCCAATCGTCCACGACAGCGACGCTAGCGGTGTGTCGCACCACTAAGCGCCCGGTACCGTGCCCCTGAATGAGAGCTGCTCTGGTTACCGGTCCCTCCTCCGGCATCGGTCGAGTGACCTCCCTGGAGCTGGGTCGAAAGGGATTTCATGTCGTCGCCGCGGGAAGATCTGAAGAGCGAACCTCATCCGTGATCGATTTGATCCGGGAGGAAGGAGGCTCAGCCGAGTTTCTTCAACTCGATCTGGCCTCGCTCGAGTCAGCCCGAGATGCCGCCCGCACTTTGGGGAACTCCGGCCGTCCACTCGACGTCCTCGTCAACAATGCCGGGATTGGAGCGACAAGGGGCATCACGGCGGATGGCTTCGAGGTCAACTTCGGAGTGAACCACCTCGGTCACTTCATGTTCACGCACCATCTGAGGCCCACCTTCGGACCGGGGACACGGATCGTCCAAGTAGCCAGCGCGGTTCACTTCAGAGCGAGCGGAATCGACTTCGATCGGCTGCAGCGTCGCAGTCGCTCCTTCTACGGCATAGACGAATACGGGGTCTCCAAGCTGGCCAACGTGTTGTTCGTGAAGGAGTTGGCCCGACGTCGATCCGACTGGAGCACATACGCGGTTCACCCCGGCGTGACCGACACCAGCATCATCCCCCGGTATGTGAGAATGCTCATGCGGGGACGCCTGCTCACACCGGAGCAGGGGGCGGCGACGGTGATCTGGTGTGCGACCTCGGACGACGTGACCGGTGAATCGGGCCTCTACTACTCCAACAAGGAGGTCAGGCAACCGTCGGCAGCAGCACAGGACGACGACCTCGCCCGGGAGCTGTGGGAACGGTCCGAGCTGTGGTGTGGCGTGGCCCTGGAACACTGACTGCCACTAGCGTCGTCACCGAGACATGAGCGAGCCACCCCTCTACTACGGCGACTACCTTCAGCTGGACAAACTTCTCGGCGCCCAGACACTGGAAAGTGCAAAACACGGCCCGCCAGTTCATGACGAGATGCTGTTCATCGTCGTTCACCAGGCATACGAGCTGTGGTTCAAGCAGATCATCTGGGAGATCGACAGCGTGATCGAGTTGTTTGGCCAGGACGTGGTCGACGAGCAGAACATGGGCACAGCCATCGCCCGGCTCCGGAGAATCAGCCGCATCCAAACGTTGCTCATCCAACAGATCAGTGTTCTGGAGACGATGACCCCGCTCGATTTTCTCGACTTCCGCGACTACCTCTTCCCGGCCTCGGGGTTCCAGTCGGCCCAGTTTCGGGTGGTTGAGAACAAACTCGGGCTCCGACCCGGGGATCGGTTGTTCCTTGCCGGTGCGGAGTACACATCCCGGTTCTCGGATGAGGACAAGATCCGCGTGAAAGCCCTAGAGGACGAGCCATCCCTTTTTGATCTGATGGAGCGATGGTTGGAGCGGACGCCTTTTCTCGATTACGAGGACTTTCATTTCTGGGAGGCCTATAGGCATGCGGTGCAAAGCCGCATCCAGGCCGACCGCACCGTGGTCGAGACCAACCCGAACCTGAGCGACGCCGAGAAGGAAGCCCAGCTCAAGGAGTTCGACCTGGTTCTCAACCAGTACGAGGCGATATTCGATCCTGACAAGCACACTCTGGAACGCGACGCCGGAAGACTCCGGCTCAGCTACCGGGCATTCCAGGCGGCCCTCTTCATCACCCTGTATCGCGACCAGCCGGCCTTGCAGGAGCCTTTCCGCCTGCTCGAGCTTTTGATGGATATCGACGAGAGCTTCACCGCGTGGAGGTATCGCCACGCTCAGATGGCCTTGCGGATGATCGGCAGGAGGATCGGCACCGGAGGCTCGGCCGGCGCCAAGTACCTCGAGAAGTCGGCCGAGCGAAGCCGAGTTTTCAGCGATCTCTTCAGTCTCTCCACGTTCCTGGTTCCGAGGGCCGACCGACCCACCCTCCCCGCAGGGATCCTCCACGCGATGCGGTTCAGATACGAGGAATGAACCTCAAGCAGGACTTCTCGAGGTTCCTCGGGTCGCAGCCCGATCGGCTGCACTTCGCCGCTCACTCACACCACCCATGGCCTGATGTCAGTTACCACGCCCACCAGCAGGCATGGCTCGATGCCGCGGAGATGATCGACGACAAGTGGGCACACATCTTTGGAACGGTCATGCCAAGGGCGACACAGCGGATCGCTTCGATCCTGGGGCTGGCGAGTAGCGAGACGCTCATCATCGCTCCCAACACCCACGAGTTGTTGGTGCGAGTGTTCTCCTGTTTGGAACCACCGGTTCGTGTGCTGACGACCGACTCCGAATTCCATTCATTCACTCGCCAGTCGAAACGCTGGGAAGAAGAGGGTCTCGCCATTGTCGACCGAGTCCCGGCGGAACCGTTCGATACGTTTTCCGATCGGTTCACCCGCGAAGCCAGAGCGGGTGTCCACGATCTGATATTTCTCAGCGAGGTGTTCTTCAATTCGGGTTTTGTCGTCCCGAATCTGAATCGGATCGTGTCATCTATCTCTGAGGAGAAGGCCTTCGTTGTCATAGATGGCTACCACGCCTTCATGGCCCGACCGACCAACATCGGGTCGATCCAAGACCGGGTCTTTTACATCGCCGGCGGATACAAGTACGCGATGTCCGGTGAAGGCGTGTGCTTCCTCCATGCGCCTCCCGGTTATGGCGAGCGTCCGGTCAACACCGGGTGGTACGCCGAGTTTGGTCAGCTGGAAAGCGGCGTGAGTAACCGAGTCCCCTACGGAAGTGATGGAACGCGATTCGCCGGGGCTACCTACGACACATCGGGGATCTACAGGATTGATGCTGTTCTTGGGTGGCTCGAGGAGGAGGGGATCACGCCGGCCGAGATTTCCGATCATGTTCAGGGCCTACAGGATCAATTCTTGAAAGCAGGGGTGTCACCAGGAACCCTGGTGCCTTCCCGGGAACACACCCGTGGCAACTTTCTCACCTACCAGAGTGATCGAGCCGCCGACGTCTACAGCGCGCTTCACGCCCGCAATGTCATAACCGATTACCGGGACGATCGACTCCGTATCGGCTTCGGCATCTACCAGGACGAAGCCGATGTGGAGCGGCTGGTGGCGATCCTCGACGAAATCATGCGAACTTGAGGCATGCATCCCTTGCCAAGAACCCGAGGTTCGTCTAGCCAACTACCCTGTGGATAAGTCTGGGCGGATGCGCCAGAATGCGCTTTATGCCACCCGTTCCAATGCTGCGCGTGGTTCCCCTGAAGAGGATTCGTCGACACGAAGAGGTCGATCCGCTTCGAGTGAACCGTCTCGTCGGACGGATAGACGACGAGGGAATCCAGATCAACCCGATGGTTTGCTCGGAGGCACCAAACGGTGACCTGGTGGTCCTCGACGGCGCAACGAGGACCGAAGCCATGAAGAAACTGGGCATGGAACACGCGGTGGTCCAGGTCGTCGACCCCGGTCGGCTAACACTTGAAACCTGGCATCACGTAGTCAGGCACTGTCAGCCAGGCGAAATAGTCGCGGAGATCGCCTCCACCGACCCGCTGAGCCTCGCCGACAACGAGTCCACCCCCAGAATCCAAACTGTCGACGGTGAGTCGCACTCCGTACTGGGCGCCGGGATAAGCGCAAACGCCACACTGTCGGCACTCGTCGCCACATACACCGGCAAGTGGACCGTCAACCGCGTCGCAGATCCCACCATCGAGTCCGTGGAGTGGAGGTTCCCCGACTGGTGCGCCATTCTCGAGCTTCCGACACTCACGGTTGAGGATGTGATGAGGGCAGCCGTTGGAGAAGATCTATTGCCAGCCGGCATCACACGATTCCTGATCCCGGAGAGAGCGCTACGTCTCAACATGGACCTATCGCTACTCGGCCCCGATCGGACCCAGGAAGAGAAGCAGCAGTCGCTCGACGATCTGCTCGAACAACGGGCCAACGATGGACGGATACGTCGTTACGAGGAAACCGTCTTCATCCTCGACGACTGAGGCTCAGGGCGCAGTCGGCACCACCGCCACACACATGAGCTCGACAAGGGCCTTCGGGTCGAGCAGCTCGGATATTCCGAGCAGGGCCATCGGTGGATAATGCTTGCCGAACACGATCCGATAGGCGGCCCCGATCTCCTCGAGGTGTTGCCGGTATTCTTCGATTGCCGGGGTGTAGATGGTCATCGACACCAGGTCGGTTGGCTCACCCCCGGCCTCCTCGATCACGCCGGCGACCGCCCGACATGCAGCCGAGAACTGGTCGACAATCCCTTCATCAATGCTCAAATCACGGCGATGGCCCGTCAGGCCGGCGATGTGAAGAGTCCGCCCCTCAGCGGCGACGGCTCCGTAGGAGAACCCCGCTGCGGGTGCCATGTCTTCCGGGTTGAACAGATGGTGCCGGCTCATCTGCCCTTCCACTCCGGTGGCCGCTTGCCGGTAAACGCCTTGTAGAACTCGGCGTGATCCTCGGTGGTCATCAGAAGGGCCTGGGTGAAGGCCTCCAGTTCGATTGCCGAGGACAGGTCCATATCTTGCTCTCTGCTCAGCAGCGTCTTGGTGGCGCCGTAGGCCAACGTCGGGCCATCGGCGAGACGGCGAGCCAGTCTCCTCGATTCGGATTCGAGCTCGTCGTCCGGGACGACCTTGGATGCCAGTCCGATAGCAACAGACTCTTCAGCTCCGATCTTGTCACCGAGAAGCAACAGTTCGGCTGCTCTCCCGAACCCGACGACGCGAGGCAGCAGATAGGCCGATCCCATATCGGCTCCGGCCAGACCGACTTTGGTGAACAAGAAGTGGAACGATGCCGACTCAGCGAGCACCCGAAGGTCCGCGGCCAGTGCTATCACGGCGCCGGCGCCGGCGGCTACGCCGTTGACCGCCGCGATAACGGGCATCGGCACCCGTCTGAGACCTTCGACAACGGCTCCGGTCATCCTGGTGAACTCGAGGAGACCCTTGGAGTCCATCTCCAAAAGGGGACCGATGATCTCATCCACGTCTCCCCCGCTGCAGAATCCGCGTCCAGTGCCCGTGATGAGCAGGACATTCACGTCGTCACGATGCTCGATCTCATCCACCAGATCCCGCAGATCGGCGTACACATCGAAGGTGAGTGCATTGAGCTTGTCAGGCCGATCGAAGGTGACAGTCGCCACGCCATCGTCAACATCGAAGCCGAAGTGATCCCAGCTCTTGGTGAAACTGGGTGATGCTCGAAATGGGCTCACGAAGGCGAGGCTAACCCGACCGCTTCACACCGATGCCTCTCAGCGGGTAACTTCGGAGTCATGGAACCGACTCTTGACCAGGTCAGACAGGAGCTCGCCGATATTCACGACGAACTGCTAGCACTGCCAACAGACGCCTTTGACCGTCGCTCCCGGCTCAAAGACCGGCAGAACGAGCTTCGACAGCTTTCTCACCAGATGGTTGAAGGTCAGCCTCTCCACGATGCCTCCCACCTGAAGTCAGCCTACGACAGACTTCAGCGACTTCGCGACCGCCTACTCGACGATCGCATCGGGGCAGGCTCGACGGGAGATGATGCAGTATGGGGCGAAATGTCATTGGCCATCAACAAAGCCATCGACGCCGGAGTCGGCACCGACGAGATCGAAATGCGTCTCAAGGAGATTCTGGGGCAACTCCGCAGTTCCTCCTGAGGCGAGAACATGGCGGTCCACGACCTAGTTGGTGAGTCGGAGCGGCTGGGCCAGGCCCTTGTCCCGATCGCCGAGGGTCGAGCTCACCGACGGGTCAATCGAGAGTTACTGGGCGCCATTGCATCGGCCGGACTTCTCGAACGGCTTTTCGCCGATCATGGAGTATCGGCAACCGACCTATGCCGGATCCGCCAGGGTCTCGCCCGAGTATGCACCGAAGCAGAGACGGCCTTCGCCGTCCAGGGTCTTGGAGGCATCCCTATTCACCTCTCTGAGAACGAGAACATCAAGGCGAGGTGGATGCCGGCGATTCGCTCTGGGGAAGCCGTAGCGGCATTCGCTCTCACCGAACCTGGCGCCGGCTCGGACGCTGCCAACCTCATGATGAGTGCCGAGGCCGACGGTGATGGATATCGTCTGAGTGGCGAAAAGACTTACATCTCCAACGCCCCCGACGCAGACGTGGCAACAGTGTTCGCCCGTACCACTGAGAACGCCGGGCACCGGGGGATCACGGCCTTTGTCGTACCCACCTCACTCGATGGAATCACGGGCGAGTCGATCGAGATGATCTCGCTGCATGCGCTGGGTCGATGGATGTTCGATGGCGTCTACGTCCCCGCTGACCACGTCCTCGGTGAGGTTGACCACGGCTTCACGGTCGCCATGCAAACCCTGGATCTGTTCCGGCCAAGCGTTGGCGCGTTCGCATTGGGAATGGCGGAAGCCGCGCTTCAGATAGCAGTGGAGCACGCCGCCAGCCGCGAGGCGTTCGGCACACCGATCTCCGAGTTTCAGGGGGTATCCCACCAGCTGGCTGACGTTCGGGTGGCGATCGCAGCCGCTGAGCACCTCATCTACTCAGCCGCGGAGACATACGACTCGGGTGACCGCCAATCGCTCACGGGCAAGTCCGCCATGGCCAAGCTCCACGCCACCGAGACGGCACAGAAGGCGGTCGACGTCGCCATTCAGGTTCTGGGTGCCCGCGGTCTGGAGGCCGATTCGACACTCGCTCACCTTTACCGTGAGGTGAGGGCTCCTCGAATCTACGAGGGGACGTCAGAGATCCAGCGCAACATCATCGCCAGAGAGATGTTTCGAGGACGGCTCTAGCGGTTAGACGACGGCGGCACTGGCCCGGACCATCACACACGCCTCGGCCAGCCACTCGAACTCTCCGGCTTCGAGAACGTCCTGCATCTCCTTTGAGAAGGCGCCTGGCTGAATCCAGATGTTGCGAATACCTGCGCCGGCGCAGTCCCCCAGAACGTCGATGCCCCGCTTCGCCGGCACGACGAGAACAACGATCGTCGGCTTCTCCGGGAGGTCAGAGACCTTGGCCCAGCACACATCCCCGTCGACAGACTCGCGATAGGGATTGACCGCAAAGACAGGAAATCCCTTGCTCTTCAGATCGCGGTAGATGATCCCTCC
>SMXW01000035.1 GCA_004356805.1 Acidobacteriota bacterium
CACGACATCGCCTACGCCTTGGCGACGCCCGATGTGAGGATCCTGGTACCCATTCCCGGCAAGTCTGCGATTGGCGTCGAAGTGCCGAACACGAAGCGACGTCTTGTCTCTCTTGGTGACATACTTTCAAAACCGGAGACCGACAAAGGCGGACCGTTGTCGGTTGGACTGGGCATGGACATCGCCGGCCAACCAAAGTTTCTCAATCTTGTTGAACTGCCGCATCTCTTGATTGCCGGCGCGACAGGTGCAGGAAAGTCATCCTGCATCAACTCGATAGTCACTTCGTTGCTGATGCGCACCAACCCCGATGACGTGCGCCTGATCATGGTTGATCCGAAGCGTGTCGAACTCGGCCAGTACAACGGTGTGCCCCATCTCCTCACACGAGTCATCACCAATCCAAAGAAGGCCAACGAAGCCCTCAAGTGGGCTGTCGCCGAGATGGACCGACGTTACGACCTCCTCGCCGACTCCAAGTCGCGCGACATCGAGGGCTATCACGAGAAGTGGGATGCCGGTGGGTTGGATCCCGACGGTTTCGACCGGTTCCCGTTCATTGTCATTCTCATCGACGAACTCAATGATCTGATGATGGTTGCAAGTCGTGAAGTCGAGGCGTCCATCGTTCGGATTGCCCAAATGGCTCGGGCTGTCGGCATCCACCTCGTGATTGCGACACAGCGGCCGTCCGTTGACGTAATCACCGGTGTCATCAAGGCCAACATCCCAAGCCGTCTTGCCTTCAGCGTTGCCTCCCAGACCGACAGTCGGGTGATCATCGACGGCTCCGGTGCAGAGAAGCTCATCGGCATGGGCGACATGCTGGTCGTAACGGCCAATGAGCCTCGACCCCAGCGGATTCAAGGTGCCTGGGTTCGTGAGTCCGAGATCCACGCGGTGGTCGACTGGGTAAAGAAACAACGCGAAGTGGTCTACAAGGACAAAGAGGTTCTCGAGGTGGCTGCCGCAGCCGCGGCCGCCCAAGCCGAGGACGAGAACGACGTCGATGCCCTACTGATCAGACAGGCGACAGATCTCGTTGTTCGCTCACAGCTCGGTTCCACTTCGATGCTGCAGCGCAAGCTCAGGATTGGTTTCTCCCGAGCGGGTCGGGTCATGGATGCCCTGGAGAGGAAGGGTGTCGTCGGACCCTCCATAGGGAGCAAAGCTCGCGATGTGCTGATGACGGTCGAAGAGCTAGAAGAGATTCTCAACTCGAACACCGCCGGGGTCTGAATCGACTATCTACGCGGAGCCGGCCCCCCTCTACCCGATTGGACCGACCCTCTGGCACGTTTATGCTCGCTCACTCGCACTTCTGACTCCATGGACAAGGAACGAGTTTGAGCTCACGTAAACCAGGGCTGGGTCGCGGTCTCGAGGCACTCATCCCACCGGCATCCGAGAGGCCAGGCGCGGTGTCATCCGGCCAGATTGAGCCCGATGGGAATCCATCGATGTTCGGACTGGTGAACTCCGACGGATCGGTTCGTGACCGTCTCCCGATAACCGTTGAGGACCTGCGTGGTTTGTATGCCGATATGGTGGAAGCCAGGACCTTCGACGACAAGTCGATGGCGATGCAGCGTCAGGGACGACTCGCTACTTACGCGCCGTTCCGCGGCCAAGAGGCTGCCCAGATTGGTGCCGCCGCCGCCCTCCAGGATGATGACTGGGTTGCCGGGACCTATCGCGACGCCGCCCTCAACTGGCGCGCCGGCTACCCGTGGCGTCTGCTCGTTCTGGGTCGCACAGGAGACGAGCGCGGTGGAGAACTGCCGAACGGTGTGAACGTGCTGCCACCGTCGATCACGGTTGGCGGCCACATGATCCACGCGGTAGGACTGGCGTGGGCGGAAAAACTCCAGGGAAACAGCAGGATCGCACTCACCTCCTTTGGAGACGGGGCCACGTCAGAGGGTGACTTCCACGAGGCGATGAACTTCGCTGCGGTATACGCGACGCCGACTGTCTTTCTGTGCCAGAACAATGGTTACGCGATCTCCTATCCGACTTCCGAGCAAACAAAATCGAAAACGATCGCCGCCAAGGCCGACGGATATGGGATGCCGGGAATGCGTGTCGATGGAAACGATGTTGTGGGCGTGTTCGTCGCAGTCCGCGAGGCGGCGCATCGGGCTCGAAAGGGAGAGGGACCCAGCCTGATCGAGGCGGTCACTTACCGAATGGGTCCACACACCACCGCAGATGATCCAACCCGTTACCGAGACGAGGCTGAATCGAGAGACTGGGAGGATCGAGATCCCCTCCTCCGTATCCGGCGACTCCTTGCGAAGGCCGGGGGCTGGACCGAGGAGTGGCAGGAGGATTTGGAGACGAGTGCATCACAGGTGATCGAGGAGGCTGTTGAATGGGCCGAGAACGTACCCGAGCCGACGGTCGAGCAGATGGTGGACCGGGTGTTTGCGAAGAGGCCCCGGTCCCTTACCCAACAGCTGAACGAGACCGGTGATGATTGAGCTCAACCTCGCCCAGGCGTTGAATGGGGCGCTCGACACCGCACTCTCATCCGACGATCGGGTGGTTCTCCTTGGCGAGGACATCGGACGCACCGGAGGGGTGTTCAGGATCACCGATGGTCTCCGCGACAAATACGGGACGGATCGGGTGATCGACACCCCGGTCGCCGAGTCTGCCATCGTCGGAGCCGCGTTTGGAATGGCGATAGCAGGGATGCGGCCCGTGGCTGAGCTTCAGTTCCTGGGTTTCTCCTACCCGGCATATGACCAGGTCATCAATCATGTGGCCCGGATCCGAAACCGCTCCAACCACCGATTTACCGCACCGCTGGTGATTCGCATCCCGTATGGCGGTGGCATAGGCGCAGCCGAGCATCATTCAGAGTCCACCGAGGCCATTTACGCGCACATCCCCGGTATCAAGGTCGTTGTGCCATCGACGCCGCGAGATGCCCGCGGGTTGCTGCTGGCTGCGATCGAGGATCCTGATCCTGTCGTGTTTCTCGAACCGATCAGGCTCTATCGGGCCATCAAGGAAGACATCCCTGAGATCTACCGGGTTGACATCGGCCCTGTTCGAGTCGAACGATCGGGTGACGATGTCACTCTGCTCAGTTGGGGAGCGATGGTGAAAGAGACACGGCAAGCGGCCTCTGTCCTCGAGGAGGACGGAATCTCGGTGGAGGTCATCGACATCCGAACACTGACTCCGCTGGATCGCGATGGAATCGTAGCCAGTGTTGAAAAGACCGGTCGGGCCGTGGTGGTGCACGAGGCTCCATTGACCGGGGGGTTTGCGGGAGAGATCGCCGCCACCATTCAGGAGCGGTGTCTGTACTGTCTTCAGGCGCCAGTGCAGCGTGTGACCGGCTGGGACACGGTCTTCCCACTCAAGCGCTCAGAAGGCCACTACCTTCCATCAGTGGATCAGATAACTGCTGCGGCGAGAAGGACGTTGAAGGAATAGTGGTTCGCGAGTTCAGACTTCCCGACATGGGCGAAGGCCTCACCGAGGCCGAGATTGTCCGCTGGCTGATCGCCGAAGGCGAATCGGTGGACGCCGATCAACCAATCGTCGAAGTGGAGACCGACAAGGCGGTTGTTGAGATTCCCTCACCGTACGAGGGGATCGTGGTGCGGCACGGGGGTGCTGAGGGAGAGACCATCGAGGTCGGCGCAGTCTTGGTGGTGATTGGCGAGCAAGACGAGGCCGAGGGGGAGAAGCCCCTGGTTGAGGCGGCTGAAGTCGCCCCCATCGTTGGAACATTGATCGAAGAGGCCGAGGTCATCGAGTCTGTTCCCGAGTCGGTTGCTCCAGTTACGACATCGGTGAAAGCGCTGCCGATCGTCCGCAAGCTGGCTCGTGACGCCGGACTCGACCTGGAGACCGTGATCGGAACCGGGACGGGCGGACGGATCAGCCGCGAAGACGTGGAGTCCGCGATAGCTGCGCTGTCCCCTGTATCTCCCTCCAGTGGCGCGATTTCCTCCCCCGAGATCGAAGTTGCTTCCTCCTCCGGGACGTTGGGGGAAGTGACCCGGCCAAGGCCCCAGACAGACACGGCGCCACGCTCAGACGAGCGCCGCCCCATGTCTCGTCTGCGTCGCACCATCGCGGCCAACATGTCAAAGAGTTGGGCCGAGGTTCCCCACGTGACCACCTTCGACGACATCGATGCGACAAGGCTCTTTGAGGTACGCGCCGCGCTGAGTGAGCGACACGACGCCAAGATTCCGATCGAGGCTCTGGTGGTGCGGGCTGTGCTTCCAGCATTGCATGCTTTCCCGGAGTTCAACGCCACCCTCGACGGTGATGATCTCGTGTTGCATGGTTCCCACGACGTTGGGATCGCCGTCGACACACCCGACGGACTTCTGGTGGCGGTGATTCGTGACGCCGATTCGATGGGGGTCCTCGACCTCGCTACCGAGGTGGGCCGATTGGGCGAAGGTGCCCGAGCGCGCAAGCTCACCCCCGACGAACTGACGGGGCAGACCTTCACTGTTTCCAACATTGGAGCAGTCGGCGGTGGGCATGGGACGCCAATCGTGCCTCCCGGGACGACGGCCATCCTCTCGATCGGCCGGGCCAAGTCGAAGCCGATTGTCTATGACGGGGACCTGGCCATTGCTCCGGTAATGCCACTGTCGCTCTCATATGACCATCGAGTGATCGATGGTGGCCTGGGAAGAAGGTTCATGGCGCTGCTGATGGAGAATCTCGAAGAACCGGCCTTGTTCCTGGCCGGATAGTCATGTCTCATATCCACGTTCTCGAATACGACGAGACCAGTGGTGTCGCTCGCCGCGAATACGACGCGGCCAGTCGACGTGCCGGTCGCATCTGGAACATCGTCTCCATCCAGAGTCAGCTTCCCGAGGTGATGCGTGACTCGATGAGGCTTTATCAGTCGATCATGTATGGCCCATCCCCGCTCTCCCGGGCGCAGCGGGAGATGATCGCCGTCGTTACGTCACGATCCAACGAGTGCCACTACTGAATAGCTGCTCATCTGCACGACCTCCGGGATGAGGTCGACGACCAGGAGATGGTGGATCGGTTCGTCGTCGATTGGCGAACGGCGGGTTTGGATGAGACCACCAAAGCCCTGCTCGAATACACCGAGAAATTGACGGATGAACCGGGGTCGGTTGGCGGGGAAGATGTCGCCACTCTGAGGCAGAACGGCTTCGACGACGCAGCCATCTCCAGTTGTGTCCAGGTGGTTGCCTACTTCAACTACATCAACCGGGTCGCCGAGGGCCTCGGTGCACCGGTCGAGGATTGGCTGGCCGATGATGGGCGGTTGCGGTCGGTCTAGCCTCCGCGCATGGAGAGAAGTAAGAGCAAGAAGAAGGAAAAAAAGGCCAAGCTCTCCGAGATCAAGGAGAAGACGGCTTCCCGCCAGCCCACAGGCGTCTTCGCCGGTGAGAAGGTGGCGTAGACGGTGACCGCGGCTACCCAGGTCTTCGAGGTCAACGACAAGAAGGCTTCATTCTTCTACGTCGCCTACACCAAAGATGACGCCGACCCGGCAACTCGTCCCATTCTATTTTGCTTCAACGGAAGGCCGGGTTCGTCGACTGTCTGGCTTCATCTCGGCATTTTTGGACCAAAGCGCATGGAATTCGACGAGGACGGCCTCAAGATGGGCATGCAGGGAAAGCTCGTCGAGAACGAGCACTCGATCCTCGATATGGCCCGATGTGGTGTGTGTCGACGCGGTGGGCACGGGCTTCAGCACCACGGCCAAGAAGGAGGACGAGAAGGACTTCCATCACTACAAGCACGACGCGCCTCGATGATCAACCCCGCGGTGGCTCTACGAACCGAATAGCCGGACGGTTGGGAGCGTCGGTCGTGTTCGGCGCTCCTACCTACCTGGGCAGCCACCGAATACGGACCTGCCACGTACTCTGGAGTTCCAATCTTTGCCGCTGTATCGACGCTGTTTGACAGCCGGCCGAACACCAGCGGGAGTAGTAGCCGGCACGTCGTGGCCGGTATCTATTGCCACACTCAATACATTCCCGCCACTCGGTTTCGCTTCTGAATGATGATTTTCTGAACAGATTCACTCTCGTGACCTTGGAACGGCGTTGTCTGGTCGTGAAGTCCGAATCCTATCCGAATGAGCGACATGCGGACACCATCACCGGCTCGCTCTTCATGCCGCGTCGAATTTGATCATTGCGCTGTCGAGAATGATGGCTCCTCCAGCCTCACTGCCCTCCGGCGAGTCGCCCCACCCAGATGATGTCGGGCAGATCGTCGGGGATCTCGGCAGGCCCTCTTCTGTGTCTGCCTGGAACTCAGAGGGGTCGAACCACCGCAATATCACAGCATCGTTGCCAACCTTGACCTCAGTCGGAAAGCCCTCATATCCGAAAATCTCTTCGGTTTTCACGCTGCCCCAGCGTCGCCCGTCCGGTGAAAAAAGCAGCACAGATACCGATTGAGGTTCCCCATCCCCAGGGCCCTCGATGCCGGCTTCTTCGAACGCCTCGAGTTGAGCTTCTTCGAATTCATCAAAGGTGAACGAGGTCAGCTCCTCTTCGGTGTCGGGGTCGAAGATTGTCACCGTGCCATCCTCCTCGTCAATGAGAACTACGTCCGCATCGCCGAAGAAGTCCGTCTCGAACAACAAGTCCCCCGTGACCTGGTCGGCGACGATCACCCGGCCCGTCTCCAGCTCGAAGGTGAGAATGAGGCCGTCCTTCTCGATGATCACCGGGGGCATCGGTTGCCGGGGAGACACGAGCTGACCCAGCAGCACTATCCCCAAGGGTCCGGCGGCGACTTCAAATACCTCGAAATCGAACTCATCCGTGTGGTCCAGCGCCGGGCTCGCCGGCAGTTGCGCCCAATCACGACCCTCGGTCGAAGTCCACAGCCTGACACCCTCCGCGGTATTGACCACGGTCAGGATCTGGTCACCCCATCTCACAATCCCCGGCTCGACGGGGAAACCCGACTCGTTGAGGAAGTCGGTGGGCGATTCCTCCCAGGTTCGACCGTCGGAGGACCACCAGAAACGCTCTCCGTCGCTATCCGATCCTTCGACGTAGCCGGTAGCAACAACCCCCCGACCGGTTGACGTGAAGTCGGAGACCCGGGCACCAGGGCCGAAAAGCGTCTCATTGTCGGGGAGGACGACCCAATTGATCCCGTTTTCTGAATAGGCCAGCACCACAGAATGCCCGTGGCCTTCGCCCTCGTCGTCCTCGTACGGTTCGAGGAACGAGCCCTCCAGCAGCAGGCCCTCTTCGAAGGCGATGACCCGGTGGAACCCCTCGAAATCACCTGCCGGTATCTCCAGGTCTAGACGATGAGACTCCCACTCGAGACCGTCTTTTGACGTCCACAGCACTTGGTCGGTGTCGGAGGTGCTCCCCAGCGCGAGATATCCCGGGACACCGGCTGTGATGTTGCTCAGGTCGACGTGATTGGCTGTCCCAAAATCGAGATCCGCCTCTGTCCAATTTATGCCGTTCTCGGACACCCACGCTTGGGGGTCCTCGTAGAGGCGGTAGACGATGAATCCCCGGTCGGTGACCAGAAGCTGGTCGATGAATGTCGTCCCGGACAGATCGGCCTCGGTCCATTCGAGGGCGGAGGGGTGGTCGCCTGACGAAGGCTCCCGGAGATCGACCACATCGGGTGTCGGAGTCTGCACCGCGGCCTGTTCTGTGGTGGTCGGCCAGCTCGCCTCGGTGGGGGCGGCCCCGGTGGTGCAGGCGGTGGCGGTCAGGATCAGGGTCATCAACAGCGGTGCTGTCTGGTTCATGCGTCTCATGAATCCAATCTCGCTCGACATCGGAATTTTCGATATCGGGGGTTTTCCTGATGGGCTCGATATGTCGGGGTAAACCCCGATAGACCACCCTTGGTGGGCCCACCAGTCTGCGGTCATGGCCCCAGCCGACATGAACGGCTCGCTGTCGCTTACCGTATGGCTAATGACGGTGGATGTGGGGACCGACGTCCCACCGGTCAATGAGACCCTCACCCGTGTTGTCGTCTTGATGCGTCTTCTCGGATGGGCCTGGCTGATCGCCCTCGTGGTGACAACGATGGTCGATGTCAAGGAGGCCAATAAGGCCGTTTTGGCGGGGGCAGCGGTGATCGCCACGGCGGGCGCAGCAATCACCCTCCTGGCTGTGAAGAGAGGATTTCTGGGAGAACCCTGGTATGCCGTCTTCGACGGCGCCATCTCCATGCTTCTTGTCTCGGCAGGCTGGCTGGCCGACGCCGGTGACTTCGTTGCCGGCGGTTATCCGATGTCGTGGTTGTTCATCGCGGCCTATGCCACCAACCTGCGTTGGACGGTGTTTGCATCACTGCTCGCCACTGGCGTGTTTGCGATTCTCCACGTCGTGATGGACCTGGATCCAGTGAGGATTGTGGGAAGCATCCAGTTCGTGGTCATTGCCCTCGTCGCCGGGTGGGCCTTCGACTCTCTCCGACAACGGGAGGAACTACGTCTCGTGGCCGAGACCGAACGAGCCGAAGCCGAGAAGCTGCTTGCCGAAGAGCGGGAGACCGCCACCCGTCTCCAGGAGAGATCGGAGATAGCCCGACAGCTCCACGACTCGGTTCTGCAGACGTTGAAGCTGATCTCCTCGTCGGCCGGGGACTCAGGAGAAGTCCGCTATCTGGCTCGGGTACAAGAACGTGATCTACGGCGAACCATCAACGAATACCAGTCGCCCCATCGAGACAGCTTCCGGGCACGTCTCCTGGATGCGAGGGCTTCGGTCGAAGACCGGTACCGGGTTGAGATAGAGCAGGTCATCAGGGAGGACACGGAAATGACTCCAGAACTCAGGGCTCTCATCGAAGCCGCGGCGGAGGCGATGGCCAACGCGGCGCGGCACTCCGGCTCCTCGACCATCGACTTGTATGCCGAAGTCCGTCCCGACGGAGTCCAGATCAATGTGCGCGACCGGGGACGTGGCTTCGATTCCGGGACAATCGGGAGCGGCGGAATGGCTCACTCGATAATCGGCCGGGTGACCGAGGCAGGCGGAACCGCAGACATCAAAACCGGCCCAAACCGGGGGACCGACGTTTCGCTGTTCCTTCCAATGTCATGAGCGAGCCAGATCGCGCCCGGGTGTTTCTCGTCGAAGACCATCCACTGATGCTGTTCGGGATCGAGAAGTATCTCGAGGATCGATACGAGCTGGTGGGCTCGGCCAGTGAGGTCAAACCGGCGGTGGATCTCGTCCTCGAGCGGAGACCGGATCTAGTGCTTCTCGATGTCCGAATACCTGGTGGGGGCGGGGCTGCGGTGATCGAAGCAGTGAAGAAGCAAGTTTCCGACATCAAGTTTCTCGCCTTCACGGTGTCCACCAACGCCGAAGACGTCAAGCGTCTTTTCGAGGCCGGTGTCGACGGCTATGTCGTCAAGACAACAGAGGGGTTTCAGCTCGCCGAGCAGATCGATCAGGTGCTGGCCGGTGGGCGGCCGGTTTCGCGTTACGTCGCCAATTACCTGCTTCAGATCGACGACATAGCAGCAGCCAATTCGGAGTTGGAGTCGCTAACCCCGAAAGAACGCGAAGTGATGACACTCATCGCCCGCGGTTTCAAGTATCGGGAGACCGCCGAAGAGCTGGACATGAGCATCAAGACGCTGGAAACTCACATGAAGCACATCTTCGACAAGCTGGGGGTCGCCAGCCGCTACGAGCTCACTCGTCTTGCCTTCGAGACCGGATTCGTCGAACCCGGCGAAGCCGACTGAATCTCATGGGGGCAAACCCTGATAGCGATCTCCACCAATCTCTCCCAGGATGGAACAGGTGACTCAGGGAGAATCTATGAAAACGGACCCAAATGGCTAGTTCGAAGATCAGCTATTTGTCCAAGGTGCGACGGCTTGCTGCTGAGACACCAGATGATCGCAACCGTGTGGCCGACCTGTTGCGAGTCGTCTCGATCCTCGTGGTGGTCTTTGGCCACTGGCTGATGGCAGCGGTGACCTTCACCGACGGCGAACTGGTGCCCGGACACCTTCTGATCCTCGCCGACTGGACTCACCCTCTGACCTGGCTCTTCCAGGTGATGCCGATTTTCTTTCTTGTGGGCGGCTACTCCAACGCGCTCTCGTGGAGATCGGCGCGTCGCAGAGACGAATCCTATGGGACCTGGCTCCGCGCTCGTCTGAGACGTCTGGTCCTGCCTGTGATCCCGCTCCTCGTGGTGTGGGGTTCGGTTGGCTGGCTGGCGATACGGCTCGGTTTCGATTGGAAGATGTTGCAACTCGCCTCGAAGGTGGCCCTGGTTCCCACCTGGTTCCTGGCCGCATACGTGGTCATCGTCACCCTGGCCCCGGTGGCACTGGCCATCTGGGAGCGGCTGGGTTGGTGGTCGATAATCGGTGGGACCGCGCTTGCCGGAATCGCAGACCTGTTGTCGATCGGGGGCGGAATCGTTCCTATCGGATTCCTCAACTACGTATTCGTGTGGGCCACGGTCCACCAACTCGGCTTCGCCTGGCTCGACGGAAAGTTGGAAGGTACGGCCCGCCGCCTGATCTTGGCCGCTGTCGGTTTCGGGGCCATGTTGACCCTCGTATGGCAAGGGCCCTACCCGGTGGCAATGGTGGGTCTGGACACGGCGCAGGTAACCAACTCATTTCCGCCCCGTGTCACGCTGATCTTTCTCGGCATGTTCCAAGCGGGTCTGGTTCTCGTCTTCGAGCCCGTCCTGGACCGGTTCGCTCAACGCTCCAGGACCTGGATCTTCGTGGTTGGGGTCAGTGCCCAGACCATGACCCTGTACCTGTGGCATCTCACGGCGATGATCGTGGCGATAGGTGTGGGGATAGCCTTCGGTGGGGTCGGTTTTGGGATCGAGCCCCTATCCACGGAATGGTGGGCGACCCGACTGGTCTGGTTCGCAGTCTTGTCGCTGGTGACCTTGGCTCTGATCGGCATCTTCGGTCGCTTCGAGAGACCGAGCCGTGACACCCGGCCGGCACCGTCGCCATGGCGACCAGTCTTTGCGGTGGTGTTGGTGTGTGCCGGGCTCGGATTCTTGGCGGCGATCGGCATCGCCGACGAGGACGGGGTGAACGGTCTCGTGCTCAGCCTGCCGGTGATCGGGATTGTGGTGGGTGGGATCTCAAGACCTTTCTGGGCCCGGCGCTCAGGGCGTCAGGCCATCTGACCGTGAAATGGCAGGACGGGGAGTTCGGCTAGTTTCCCCGCCATGACCCAATGCCTGCATCCTGAAACTACGTGGCACAAGGTTGCCGAACTCGACGATCTCCCCGAGGGTCGGGTCAAGACGGTCACAGTCGGCAGACGCAACCTTGCCCTGACCAACGTCGACGGCACCTACGGCGCCCTCGACAACCGCTGTCCCCATCAGGGTGGACCGCTTGGTGAGGGATCCATCGAGAAGGGCTGGCTCCGGTGCCCGTGGCATGGATACGACTACAACCCCCTCGACGGCAAACCGCCCCAGGGGTTCTCTGACAGCCCTCCGTGTTTCGCCACCGAGGTCCGGGACGACGGCGTCTACGTGGCTCTTCCCCCGCTCCATGAGCGGGTAAGGACCGTCAGCGATGTTCTTGTGGAGACGATGGTCAACTGGGGTGTCACCCACGTCTTCGGCATGGTCGGCCACTCCAACCTCGGTTTCGCCGACGCCATGAGAGAGGCTGAGGTAAGGGGCGACCTGACCTATGTGGGGATTCGCCATGAGGGTGCAGCGTCCTTCGCGGCGAGCGCGTACGGGAAGCTCACCGGAGAGCTGGCGGCCTGCTTCGGCATCGCCGGCCCCGGTTCGACAAACCTGCTGACGGGTCTGTATGACGCCAAGGTCGATCGCGCCCCGGTCCTCGCCATTTCCGGGCAGGTCCCTTCGAAGACCAAAGGGCGTGGAGCATTTCAGGATCTCGATCTGGCGGCTGCGTTCTCTGATGTTGCCCGCTACTCCGAGACCGTTCTGCCGGGGGGGAACTATGCCGAGATAATGACTTTGGCCTGTAAGACAGCGGTGGTCGAGCGTGATGTGGCCCATTTGATGCTTCCCGACGAGGTGCAGGTGATTCCGAGCAGTGAACCCGCGGGAGGCCCGGCCGGGCGAACAGGCAGGCGCGAGATTGCCCCACCCGAAGACGTACTCGATGCCGCCGCCGCCAGGATCGCCGAATCCGAAAGGCCTCTTTTCATCGTGGGCGCAGGAGCCCGCTTCGAAATGGACAGCATCATCAGCTGTGCACAGAGTATGGGTGCCCCCGTTGTCACAACTTTCAAGGCAAAAGGACAGATCAGCGACTCTCACCCGCTCGGTTGTGGTGTCCTCGGTAGAAGCGGCACGCCGATTGCCTCGTGGTTCATGAACGAAAGCGACCTCCTGATCGTGTTCGGAGCCTCGTTCTCAGATCACACAGGGATTGCCAACTACAAACCGATCATCCAGATCGACTACGACCCGATGGCCTTGGGTCGATTCCACCCGGTTGAGATTCCGATCCTGGGGCACGTCGGTGTGACTGCGGCGTTACTGGCAGACCGAATGACCGAGGGCCGTGGGTTCCAAGATCGCACCGATGAAGTGGCGGAACGCCGAGACATCTGGCGGAGAGAGAAAGCCAGCCGCCGGGCCGATGACTCGGGTCAGGGGGTCAACTCGGCAGCGATATTCGACAGCCTTTCCAGACTGGTCGACCCGGATGCCGCGATGGCCGTCGATGTCGGCAACAACACTTACTCGTTTGGCCGTTACTTCGAGGTCGAGAACCAGTCCGTCGTGATGTCGGGTTATCTCGGATCCATCGGATTCGCCTTCCCGGCGGCAATGGGACTCTGGGCCGCCGTTGGGGGAGAGCGCCAGGTGGTTGCTATTGCCGGTGACGGCGGATTTGGTCAGTACGCCATGGAGTTCACGACCGCGGTGAAACACGATATGGACATAACGCTTGTCCTGCTTGTCAACGACGAATTGGGAAAGATCAGCAAGGAGCAAAGGGGCGGCGAGCTCGATGTCTGGCAGACGAAGCTGCACAACCCGGACTTCGCGGAGTTCGCCGAGCTTTGTGGAGGACGAGGATTCCGGGCCCGCGACACTGCCGGTCTCGATGACGCCATCGCGGCGGCGCTCGCCTACAAAGGCCCGTCATTGGTGCATATCGACACCGACTCGCTCCTCGTCTGAATTCTTTTCTGTGTCGGAAAACCCGGCCTGGAGCCTTGTTTCGCGACACAGAACGAAAAGATGGTCACGGTTGGGCGGTTAAAACGTGAGAGGTACCATCCCAGACAACAAACGACACCCGCTCGGGAGGAATCCGTCATGAACATCGTCCACGTGGTGGGCACCGGGACCATCGGTGAACCGCTGATTGGTCTCCTCGCCGACAACAAAGACCATTTCGGAATCGACGAAGTCACGTTCCACAAACGCACTCCGCTCGTCACAGAGAGAGCCAAGGTGAACGACCTGGTGCGTCGTGGGGCGGTTCTCTGCGTCGACGACGACAAGAAGGCAACGTTTGAGGAATTGGGCCACACGCCAAAATTCGAGAAACTAGAGGCAATCGAACGCGCCTCGGTGGTCATCGACTGCACGCCGGTGGGTAACCAGATGAAGAAGGAGTTCTACCTGGATGCGATCGGGCCCGTCGGATTCATGGCCCAGGGCTCAGAGCACGGGTTCGGCAAGAAGTACGCACGAGGTATCAACGACGCGGCCCTGGTCCCAGAGGACGACAAGTTTCTCCAGATCGTGAGTTGCAACACCCACAACATCTCGGTCCTCATCAAGGCATTGGGGATGGACCCCGACGGGATCAGCCATCTTGTTGATGGACGTTTCATGTGCATGCGCAGAGCCAACGACATCTCTCAGGACAGCGGGTTTGTGGCGAGTCCGACAGTCGGCGCCCATAGCGATGAGAGATTCGGCACCCATCACGCTCGTGACGCGCATGACGTCTTCAGCACGTTGGGCTACGACCTGAACGTGTTCTCGTCGGCGATCAAGATGAACTCGCAGTACATGCACTCGTTGCACTTCTCCCTGACCCTCGACCACGACATCACGCTGGATGAGGTGAAGGAGCGTCTGATGGAAAATACCCGGATCGCGGTGACCCACAAGAAGTCGGCGAACCAGGTGTTCTCGTTTGGTCGCGACCACGGTTACTACGGCCGGATCATGAGTCAGGCTGTTGTTGCGCTGGAAACCTTGATGGTGCGCAATGGCAACGAGGTCGTGGGTTTCTCTTTCACGCCGCAGGACGGCAACCCTCTTCTTTCCACGGTCGCGGCACTGCTCTGGTATCTGGACCCGAGCCGCCGCGAAGAGAGGCTTGACATCCTCCGTCGGTATCTGTTCTCCGAGATCTAGGGGTGGAGTCGAAGGCCAGGGCCTCCGCCGAAGAAGCAATCCGCGCTGTCGGACGACTGGACGTTCCTCTCGCTCTGACCTGTATTTCTGAGGCGTTCGACGCCGACCACGCCGTCGGTCCCCTTGCTGACGCCATCCATTTGGCTTGTGCCGAGATCGAAGAGGAGGGCGGGGTGAGCACGGCCACGTGGAATACTCTCGCCGACGCCGTCGACTCGGCAGACCTCCTCGCGGTGGTGGAGGGGAGCCGGTCCTGATCCTCAAGCGTGTGCAGCCATTTATGCTCACGTGTCATGACTGCTCCTTCCCTTTGGCTCACCACGCTGGGCTGTGCAAAGAATCAGGTCGACTCGGAGAAGGTCACCGCGATGCTTTCCGAAGCCGGTTACGTCTGGGCCGACTCACCCGAGACCGCCGATGTGGTCATGACCAACACCTGCGCCTTCATAGAGGAGGCTCGGGCCGAGTCGGTCGAAACCATCCTCGATCTCGAGGATCGCAAGCGCGAAGGCGCCCGATCGGTGGTGATTGGTTGCATGGCGCAGCGTTTCGGCACCGAGGTGTCCGCGGCTCTCCCAGAGGTCGACGCGGTTCTAGGGATCGACCGCTACGGCGAACTGGTCGGAGTTCTCGATGACCTGACCCGTTGGCACCCCGTGGAGATGAGGCGTCGTCCGGTCATGGACATCCTCCACGCCACCGGGCGTCCCGTCTCAGACCTGCCTTACGCGTATCTCAAAGTGGCGGAGGGTTGCAACAAGCCATGCACGTTCTGTGCCATCCCCTTGATCCGGGGCAAGCAGCGTTCCCGCCGCCCGACCGAGATCAGGGATGAGCTTGTCGGCCTGGTGAAATCAGACGTGAGCGAGGTAGTGCTGGTTGCTCAGGATCTCGCCGCATACGGACGCGACATCGATGCCCCCGGCGGGCTCCCCGATCTTCTCACCTTCCTTTCCGATGTCGACGGTCTGCACCGGCTCCGACTGCTCTATCTGTACCCGCGGGAGATCAACGACCGTCTGCTCGACGAGATGACGTCCAACCCAGTCGTGACTCCCTACTTCGATCTGTCCCTTCAGCATGTCTCCCAGCCGCTGCTCAGGGCGATGAAGCGTCCGGGGAACACGGAGAAGCACCTGGCTCTGCTGTCCCGCATTCGTGGCCTCGAGCCGGCGTCCGCTCTTCGCTCGTCCTTCATTGTTGGCTTCCCTGGTGAAACGGACGATCACGTCGACGAACTGGCCGACTTCCTCGAGATCGCGCGGCTCGATTGGGCCGGGTTCTTTCCCTACTCGGCCGAACCGGGCACACCTGCCGCCACCATGGAGAATCAGGTCCCAAGGGAGGTGGCCCTCGAGCGACTCCGCTATGTCTCCGGCATCCAGGACGAGGTCACCACGGCACACAACGAAGCGTGGCTGGGTCGGATCGATGAGGTTCTCATCGACCAGGTCGAAGATGATGTGCCTGTGGGCCGTTCCTACCGGCACGCTCCTGAGATCGACGGCGTTGTTCGTGTCGACCGGGGCAAACCGGGAGAGTGGGTCAAGATCGAGTACACCGGGGTCTTCGGCCCGGACATGGAAGCCACTGTTCTGTGATTGTCGAGGTCATCGCAGTCGGCACCGAGCTGCTGCTTGGCCAGATCGTCAACACCAACGCATCGACGATCGGCGCCGCCCTCGCCGACCACGGCTTCGATGCCCACTTCCAACAGGTGGTAGGTGACAACGAGGATCGTGTCGCCGACACGATCAAACTTGCCATGAAGCGGGCTGATGCGGTGATCATCACCGGGGGGATCGGCCCCACCCAGGACGACCTCACCAGGGAGGCGGTTTGTGCGGCTACTGGTCTCGAAATGGAGTTCAGCGACGAGTACGCCGATCTCTTGCGGGATTGGTGGGAGCGCAGAGGCCGGGAGATGCCCGAGTCCAATCTCCAACAGGCTCAACACCCCGCCGGGGCAGAGCTTCTGATGAACCCAAAGGGCACCGCGCCAGGACTGATGATTGATCACGAGGGCACCCTTATCTTCTGTGTGCCAGGGGTCCCGGCCGAGATGGAGCATCTGATCCATCAGGAGGTGATTCCACGACTCTCCGCCGCTTCCGGCGAGACGTCTGTCCTGGCGAGCAGGCTTCTCCGCACATGGGGTCTGTCGGAGTCGGACATCGCCGATGCTTTGGACGACCTCTATCGCAGCTCGACCAACCCCTCGCTTGCCTTTCTCGCCTCGGCGGGCGAGATCAAGATCCGAATCACTGCGAAGGCCGATGACCGCGCCTCAGCGTCGAAGCTGATCGAGCCGATGGAGACGGAGATTCGATCTCGAATGGGTGCCGCCGTGTTTGGCACCGATGAGGAAACCATCGAGAGAGTCATTCTCAGGTTGCTCAATGACCTCGACTACACCATCGCCGCGGCTGAGTCGATGACGGGCGGACTCGTTTCGGCAGCGCTCACATCTCTTCCTGGCTCCTCGGCCGTGGCTCGGGGCGGGATCGTTGCCTACCACCCCGATTTGAAGCAGCGTCTGCTCGGCGTCAGTGACGTCTCTACGGTTGTCGACCTCGAAACCGCAGAGCAGATGGCCCGGGGAGGACGTGAGTTGCTTGGCGCAGATGTCGTGGTGTCGGTCACCGGGTCGGCCGGACCCGAGCCGTTTGAGAAACCAGTCGGGACGGTCGTCATCGGTGTCTCAACGCCTGAGCACACACAAGCAAGAGAACTGCGCATGGTTGGCGATCGGGAAAGGGTTCGCACCTATGCCGTCACTTCTGCGTTGCACCTCACCCGCCTGGCGCTGATCGGCAAGTGGTGGGGACCGTAGGACGAGTATTTGTCGCGGTGCCGCTGCCGACCGAAGTGAGGATGGCACTGGCCGACCGAACCTCGATTCTCGCCATTCCCGGCAAGCTGGTTCCCCTGGAGAACTGGCATCTCACTCTGAGATTCCTGGGAGCGGTGGGCGAAATCACCTACGAGCGGTTCCTTTCAGGTCTGAGTCTGATTGAAGATGTGCCCTCGTTTTCGATCAGGCTTGGCGCCTTTGGTGGCTTTCCCAATGAACGAAAGGCCTCTGTCATGTGGGCCGGGGTCGTCGGGGGGGCGGAGGAACTTCGCCGACTCAACGAGATTGCCGAAGAGGCTGCCCAGACGGCTGGGCTCGAACCAGATGATCGTCCATACCGGCCGCATCTCACACTGTCACGAATCCGGCCGCCGGAGGACATCGGCCGGCTGACCACCGAGACCCTCGATCTGCGATGGTCGTGTCATGAGATCGTGGTATATGAAAGCCGTCTCAGTGGGGGTGGTGTGAGCTATGAACCTCTTGAAATGTTCTCGATGTTGCGGTAAATCCAACATGCGAACACATGTTCGATCTATCATCACGAGATCTTGTCAGGGTCTTCCGATACGGTTTCGGTGATATGAGTCAGGAAGGACACAAAGTGGAACGAGATGAAGCACTCGAGATGGCGATGAGCCAGATAGAGCGTCAATTCGGCAAAGGTGCCGTCATGAAGATGGGTGAGGCGTCTCAACGACGAGTTGATGTAATCTCGACCGGCGCACTATCCCTGGATCTTGCCCTGGGAATCGGTGGTGTGCCCCGCGGGCGCATCATCGAGGTCTACGGCCCGGAGAGCTCGGGCAAGACCACCGTGGGGCTGCACATAATCGCCGAGGCGCAACGCAATGGAGGCATTGCCGCCTTTATCGATGCCGAGCATGCCCTCGATCCGATCTATGCAAAGGCAATCGGAGTCGACGTCGACGAGTTGTTGATTTCTCAGCCAGACACGGGTGAGCAGGCCTTGGAGATCACCGACATGCTGATCCGCTCCGGCGCCCTCGATGTCATCGTCATCGACTCGGTGGCCGCATTGGTGCCACGTGCCGAGATGGAGGGTGAGATGGGAGACACTCATGTCGGTCTCCAGGCCCGGTTGATGTCGCAAGCCTTGCGCAAGCTGGCCGGAACACTGTCCAAATCCCGGACGACAGCGGTCTTCATCAACCAGCTTCGGGAGAAGATAGGTGTCATGTACGGATCACCTGAGGTAACCCCTGGTGGGCGTGCCCTGAAGTTCTACGCTTCCATGCGGCTCGACATCCGTCGTATCGAGGCCATCAAGGACGGCACCGAGGACGTAGGTAACCGGGTACGTGTCAAGGTCGCCAAGAACAAGATGGCTCCGCCGTTTCGATTGGCCGAGTTCGACATCATGTTCGGTCATGGCATATCCAGAGAGGGCAGTCTTCTCGATGTTGCCGTTGACAACGGTGTCGTGAAGAAGAGTGGTGCCTGGTTCACCTTCGACGAGGATCAGCTTGGTCAAGGTCGACAGAACTCCAAGCGGTTCCTCAGGGAGAATCCCGAGGTGGCGATGCAGCTCCAGGCAAAGACCTTCGAAGTGCTCGGACTCACCGATGAGCCCTCCGATTCGGAGGACGAGCAAGCAAATGCTCCCGCGACCGAGGTGTGATCGGGCCACCCGTTCGAATTCGCACCCTTGTTGTTCCACATCCGGTGTGGTGTGGTTAGCATCGGGAACTGACACACGAAGAACATTGAATTACACCGCCGGAACCTAGACGACAGATACAAGAGGAGCGACATAAGAAACGGGTGACTTGATCCCACATCTTTGAGCTGCTTCATTTCGTGTGCCGAGTCTTTGGGCTCGGCCACGCTTGTCTTATAGGTCCCGGGAGAAAGGGACCGCCGATATGAATACCGTGGCGATAGGAGTGATTGTCCTGGGAGTCGCTCTCGGTCTTGGGTTCGGGTATCTGATCGCCAGGCTTTCCATCACTCGTCGCAGGGAGCGTGACGGTGTCTCTTCTGAGGACATGGTGACTGCTGCCCGCTCCGACGCTCAGAGGATTCTCACAAATGCTGAAGAGGAGGGAAAGGCCAAGGCCGAGACCTATAGGGAACGAGAAGAGGCCGATCTGGCCCACCGCAAGGTCGAGATGTCCAGTCTCGAGTCGCGACTCGGCCAGCGTGAAGAAACCCTCGAGCAGCGAGCCTCCAACCTCGCACAACGCGAAAAGATGCTCATGTCTCGCGAGGAGGAGTTGACGGACTCGCGTGGCGAGTTGGAGCGTCTCAAGGAGGAGGCCAGGTTCCAACTGGAACAGGTCTCAGGCATCGATGTGACAGCGGCAAAGGCCGAGATGCTCGAGCAGGTCGAGGACGAAGCGAGACGCGAGGCGATGATCGTCGTCCGCGATCTCGAGATAAAGGCCAGGGAGGAAGCAGATCGCAGGGCCCGTCGCATTCTGGCAACGGCCATTCAGCGTCTCGCATCTGAGGTGGTCAGCGAGTCCACCGTTTCGGTGATCCAGCTCCCGTCCGACGAGATGAAGGGCCGAATCATCGGTCGAGATGGGCGAAACATTCGGCACCTCGAATCGGTCACAGGAACCAATCTGATTGTGGATGACACGCCTGAGGCCGTCTCTGTCAGTTCGTTCGATCCTGTACGTCGCGAAGTTGCACGAATCACAGTCGAAAGACTGGTTGCTGATGGTCGCATCCATCCTGCCTCGATCGAGGAGGCCTTCGAGAAGGCCAAAGACGAGGTTGAGCAAAACATTCGTGACGCGGGAGAGTGGGCGCTTGTCGAAGTCGGCGTGTCGCGTTTGCATCCTGAGTTGATCACCCTTATGGGGCGGCTCAAGTACCGGACGTCCTATGGCCAGAATGTGCTCAATCACCTCGTGGAGACTGCCCACGTGGCTTCGATGCTTGCTTCCGAGCTTGGCATCGATCCAGCCCCAGTGAAGCGAGCCGCGTTGCTGCACGACGTCGGCAAGGCGGTGACACACGAGGTCGAGGGCTCCCACGCCCTGATAGGCGCCGAGATAGCGCGACGTTTCGAGGAGGATCCCGAGGTGGTGCATGGGATCGAAGCCCATCACAACGAGGTGGAGCCCAGAACCGTTCTGGCTGTGATCGTCCAGGCCGCCGATACCGTTTCAGCAGCGCGACCCGGAGCTCGAAGAGAGACGCTGGAGGGCTATGTGAAGCGTCTGGAGAAACTGGAGAGCATCGCCCTCGAGTTTGAGGGCGTGGATCAGGTCTATGCCCTGCAGGCCGGTCGCGAAGTCAGAGTCATAGTCGATCCGGGAGGCATTTCGGACCTCGAGTCGAGAGAGCTTTCACGTCAGATCGCCCGTAAGCTGGAGGAAGACCTTCAGTACCCGGGTCAGATTCAGGTGACTGTGATTCGGGAGTTTCGGGCGACCGACTACGCCCGCTGAGGTCAAGAGTTCATGAGTCAGACTGTCCTACTTCCGGAGCCGACCGTCCGCGAGCAACTGCGGCGCCTCCCCACGCGAGTAGGCAAGAAATACTTCATCCGCACGTTTGGGTGCCAGATGAACGACCACGACTCCGAGCGCATCGCCGGCCTGCTCGAGCAAGACGGAATGACAGCGACGGATGGTTACGAGTCGGCGGACGTGGTCTACATCAACACATGCACCATCCGGGAGAACGCAGACAATCGTCTCTACGGCAACCTCGGGATGATCAAGGCGGTCAAGGACATCAACCCGGAGATGACGCTCGTGGTCGGCGGCTGTGCCGCCCAGAAGGATCGAGACCTGATACGAGAGAGGGCGCCATGGGTCGATGTGGTCATGGGCACCCACAATCTCGACCGAGTTCTCGACTTGATCGATCATGCCGAGGATTGGGGACCGATAACCGAGGTGGTCGACGAGTTGCAGGCAATGCCATCGTCACTGCCTGTCCGTCGCGAACTCCAGCACAGCGCCTGGGTGACCATCCAGGTCGGATGCAACAACACATGCACCTTCTGCATTGTCCCGTCCGTGAGAGGCGTTGAGATCTCCAGACGTCCCGGTGACATCGTCAGAGAAGTGGAACGACTCGCCAAAGATGGAGTGGTCGAGATCACGCTGCTCGGTCAGAACGTTGATACGTACGGCCGAGATCTGGCAATCGATGGCAAGCGGAGCCCGATATTTGGTGAGCTCCTGCGTCGGGTCGGATCGGTCGAAGGCGTGGAGCGAGTCAGGTTCACAAGCCCTCATCCCAACGACTTTCGAGAAGACGTGGCGCTAGCGATGGTCGAGACCGAGGCAGTCTGTGAGCAACTTCATTTTCCCTTGCAGTCCGGTTCCGACCGCGTCCTGCGTGCCATGCATCGTGGCTACAACCGTCGCAAGTACATGGACCGCCTGGCCATGGCACGGGAAATCATTCCCGGGCTGGCGGTATCAACGGACATCATCGTTGGTTTTCCCGGCGAATCTGATGAGGACTTCGATCTCACGATCGAGGTGGTGGAGGAGGCCCGATTTAGCCAGGCGTTCACGTTCATCTTCTCCGCGCGCCCCGGTACTGCGGCGGCTCTGATGACAGATGCATTCGTTCCCGATGAGGTGATTCGAGAACGTTTCGCCCGGCTCGTCGAGACCCAGAACCGGATAACACGTGAGCTCAATGAAGAGATGGTGGGCTCGACATTCGAGGTGCTCTCGGAGGGCCCTTCGAAGAAGCGACCAGAAATGGCAACGACCCGCACCCGCACAGGAAACCTTGTCCATATCGAAGGTGACTACAGCCCGGGTGCCTTCCTGGACGCTCACATCGTGTCTGCTGCCCCGCATCATCTCGTGGGTATTCCCGTCTGAGAACATTGTTGGCGATTCTCGGCCCGACGGCGGCGGGGAAGACCGAGGTGGCGATCAGGATTGCGGAGAGGATCGGCGCCGAAATCTTGTCGGTCGATTCGATGCAGGTCTATCGCGATATGGATATCGGCACGGCCAAACCGAGCGTCATCGAGCGGCGGGGTATCAGACATCACATGATCGATATTGTCGATCCTGAGTCAGAGTTCTCTGTTGCTGAGTTCCGCCAGCAGGGGAGGGCGGTGATGAACTCGGCGGATTCCCCACTCATCATCACCGGTGGTTCCGGGCTTCATTTTCGGGCATTGGTCGATCGGATGAGCTTTGCCCCAACCGACCCGACCTTGCGTTCCGAGTTGGAGGGGTCCCAACTGGCTGACCTCGCTGCCGAGTTGAAGACGGCAGATCCTGCCGTCGAGTCACATGTCGACTTGGCCAACCCGCGTCGTGTGATCAGGGCCGTCGAGATTCTGCGGCTCAGTGGTGAGACGCCGAGCAAGCGGGCGACGACCATAGAGGCGGAGAACCTTGCCCGCTACCTATCGGACGTCGACTTCGCTGCCGTTGGTTTGGATGCGGGGGATGCGACGGAGACGAGGATTGACGCTCGCCTTGCGAAGATGAGGAGGAGTGGCTTGACCGATGAGGTGAGGGGACTGCTCAGCCGCATGGGGAGGACTGCGCGGGGTGCGGTTGGTTATCGACAACTTCTGTCTCACCTCGAGGGAAGGTCGACAGAGGAAGAGGCTTACCGACTCGCAGCCGCCGGCACGAAGAAACTTGCCAGGAAACAGAGAACCTGGTTTCGGCGTGACCCGCGGATTCGCCGGATACCCTGGGTGGAAGATGTCGATCAGAGAACAGATAGAGCACTGGAGGCACTGATTTGAGGAATCTGGCCTTCACCAAGATGCAAGGTCTGGGCAACGACTTCCTCGTATTGGATGGACCGATCGAGTTGTCAGCTGTCGAGATCTCTGAGTTGTGTGATCGTCGACTTGGTATCGGCGCCGACGGTGTGCTGGTGGTCAGTCGTGCCGATTCGATACGGATGGACTACTGGAACGCAGACGGGAGCCCCGCTCCGATGTGTGGAAACGGGCTCCGATGTGTGGCTCGCTATGCCTATGACAAGGGTTGGGCGATGGACAGGAACTACCCGATTCAAACTGCAATTGGGGTTCGGGGGGTGAAGGTTCTCGACGACGCCGTGGAAGCCGAAATTGGCAGAGTCGAGGCCACCGGTCACACCGAGATCGACGGCTCCCGGTATCACCTGATCGACGTCGGAAACCCTCATGCAGTGGTGGTGGTCGATGACCCGAATTCGACCGATGTGGCCACGATCGGCCCCCGGGTGGAGACGGATCCTCAGTTCGAGGGTGGCACCAACGTCGAGTTCGCCTCATTCAAAGATGGTCGTGTCGAGATGCGGGTCTGGGAGAGAGGCGTCGGGGAAACCCCTGCTTGTGGCACGGGGATGGTTGCCGCCGCTTTCGTAGCGACGAAGACGGACGGCTTTGACGGTCCGATAGTCGTCGAGACACGGGGTGGCGAGGGACGGGTCGAGTTCAGAGACGGGGTGGCCTGGCTACGCGGCCCGGCCGAGTACGTCTTCAGGGGTAACGTCGGAGAACGCTGACCACTTTCCCGATGAGCTCCACGCCGTCAGCGAACACCATGGGCTCGTATGCCGGGTTCTCTGATTCGAGGATGACCTTGCCGTCCTTGCGCCGAAGTCTCTTGATGGTGGCCTCCTCGCCGTCGACGAGGGCGGCGACGATTTCTCCGTCAAGGGCATCGGGCTGGCTATGCACCGCGACGAGGTCGCCCTCGTGGATGCCGGCGTCGATCATGGAGTCACCCTTGACCTCGAGCAAGAACACCGGCCCCTCACCGACGAGCTCTGTCGGCAGCGGCATCACGCTCTCAACCTGCTCGGCAGCGAGGATGGGTGTGCCGGCCGCGATACGTCCCAGCAGGGGGATGTCGCGGACTCTACTGTCGGCTGTAGTTGGCGCTTGCTCGTCGAGAACCACCAGTGCCCGAGGCTTGGAAGGATCCTTTCGGATGGCACCCGCTTTCACAAGGGAGTTCAGGTGTGAATGCACTGTCGAAGGCGAGTTGAGCCCGACGGCCTCACCGATCTCCCGCACCGAAGGCGGATAGCCCCGACCGTTGACTGTGTCACGTATGTAGTCCAGCACTTGTTGCTGACGTTCGCTGAGCATCTGACTCCTCCATCGAACTGGTGTTCTGTCACGTTACCGAGTTGGAGTGGCAAAACCAAACATCTGTTCGACTTGACACCGAACAGTTGTTCGATAGTGTGTCGAACAGATGTTCGGTGAGACGAGCGTGGTCCAACAACCAGCGGGTCCGATCAGGAGGGAGACAAATGCAACAGACGGCCAATCACCAGCCTTCCGTCCGGCTGTGGGTGTTTATTGCAGCAGTCTGCGCTGTTTTCCTTCTGATCGGAGGGGCTGCCGACGCTGAAGGCTCCCCGCCCCGGACAGTCGAGTATGTCGTCACTCATGGAGACACGTTGTGGGCGATCGCCGCCGACCATATGCCGCCCGGTGAGGACATACGTCGTCTCATCGCCGACATCCGCGAGACCAGCGGAATTCAGTCGAGTGTGATCTATCCAGGTCAGGTCCTCCGCATCCCAACGGGCTGATTCCGTGACATTGGTTTACGCTGAGGTGATGCTGTGCCCCTCATGCGGTGTCACCGATACCCGGGTCATCGACAGCCGCCCGGCCGAAGGCGGCGATGCGATCAGACGTCGACGTCAGTGCGAAGTGTGCGACCACCGGTTCACGACGTATGAGCGACTCGAGCGTCAACTCGTGGTTCGGAAGAGAAACGGGCGCCTAGAGCCGTTCTCGGCTCCCAAGCTGGCATCCGGTGTTTCTGCAGCGCTTGCCGACCGAGCCATTTCCGGCTCCGACGTTCAACACCTCGTTGCAGAGGTGGAGGCCTCGCTACGCGGCAAGGGTTCCCAGGTAACGTCGGAGGAGATTGGCCGGGAAGTCCTGGAGAGACTCAAAGGACTCGACGAGGTCGCTTACCTCCGGTTCGCCTCGGTATACAAGGAATTCCAGGACAAAGCCGACTTCGAGAAGGAGATGGCCGAGTTGGAGTCAGCTCACCAGTAGCTCGATTGTCGTGAGAGCCTTGTCGATGCGTCTCTGGATCTTCGCTTGGACTTCGGACAATTCCGAAAAGAGCATTCCCTCAGCAGCGGTCAGCCGTTCGCTGAGATCGTCCACAGCCGTGATTGCCCCCGACCTGTCGCCCTTGCGAAGGGCGTCGAGGTACCTGGTTTGAAGTGAATCGAGATCACCCGAGATGAAGGCAAGCTCGGTTGTGACTGGCGTCAGCGTGCCGGTGGGCAGGGCCGAGCGAACGGAGTCGAACTTCGACTGCCATTCCCCAAACCGTCTGGCTGCATCATCGAGGGCGACGAGGCTCGAGTCTGTTTCGAACTCGGGAGCGGCAAGTATCGGGATTACAGCAGCGCGGTATGCGTAGCTGGTGCCGAGCAGCCGCGAAGCGTCTAGGGCTTCAGTCGCCACGTTTGCCGCCAGGGTTCGGGAAGCTGCCTTGGATGAGGGGAGCATTGCTGACGCTTCGAAAAGATCGCGCGCATGGGCGTCCAGGGTGAGTAGGGCGGCTATGACCGTGCTGGGTATTTGTTCTTGATCAAGCAGGCCTTTGTTGAGTTCCTGCGCCGCTATGAGCTCTGGTGACAGGGCGGAAGCGCTGGCGTGAACCTCAATGAGGGCCTCTGAGGCAAGCGCAGCCGGGCGCTGGTAGATCCAGAAACCGATGCCAACGAGGCCGGCGGCCATCAGGAGTGACGCTGAGAGCAAACCCCAACGGATATGACCGCGTAGTAATCGCGATCCGACTTCGGTGGGTTGCCAATCAGCGAAGGGGTCGGTCACCGGGGCAACCTGTGATATTGGTGGTGTCGCAGCGGTGGTGGGAGGAGCTGCCGTGGTGGTCCAGGTGCTGGCGGTGCCTGGGTGGTCGATGAATCCCAGAGCTTCCATGGACGCGAGCCTGAAACGACGACGACGCAGGGCCGTAGGATTGTTGGTCTTGATTGTCGCTGTCATCGGGTTTGCTCGCTTACAGTCGCCTGGTCATCCCGCCCGATGCCCCACGACACCATGCAAGCTAAGTTCCAACGCCTCGATAAACAAGCAACAAAACTCACAACCGCTCATATCGGCGATGCGGCGGTCGATCTTCAGTGCCGGGAATCGTTGACATTGGAGCCGGGGGAGAGGGCAGCCGTGCCGACGGGTATCGCCGTCGCGATCCCAGACGGCTATGCGGGTTTCGTATTACCTCGCAGTGGACATGCCATGCGGTTCGGCATCAGTGTGGTCAACAGCCCGGGTCTGATCGACTCGGGCTACCGCGGTGAAATCAGTGTGCTGCTCATCAATCATGGTGAGGATGCCGTCAGATTCGAGACTGGTGATCGAATCGCTCAGCTGGTGATCCTTGCCGTACCGCAGGTCGAATGGGTCGAGGTCGACGGGCTTGATGGGACCGAGCGCGGTGCTGGCGGATTTGGCTCAACGGGCAGGTGACACCTTTGGTTGAAGGGTGGTGAGGTCTACTATGACGGCCGTCCATTGCGGAAGTAGCTCAGTTGGTAGAGCGCAACCTTGCCAAGGTTGAGGTCGCGGGTTCGAATCCCGTCTTCCGCTCCAGTCGGTCGTGATGGCCGCCATGTGGCGACGTGGCCGAGTGGTTAGGCGCGGGTCTGCAAAACCCGTTACACCGGTTCGATTCCGGTCGTCGCCTCAAAGGGCCCTTAGCTCAGCCTGGTAGAGCGCTTGCTCGACACGCAAGAGG
>SMXW01000036.1 GCA_004356805.1 Acidobacteriota bacterium
CTCGATGCGTTGGGAGACACCGACATCGAGGAAGCCCCTGACATGGTTCCATCTTTCGACCACGACGTGAAGACCATGATGTACCGGGCTCGTGAAGTGCACTGCACCGAGGAGGGCTTCAACAAGGCGATTGTTGATAGGGCAGGAGAGCTCGTTGGTGACGGAGAAGCTGCTCAGATGCTGATCGCCACGGTCGAGGCACGTGGTCTTGGTTCCCTCGACGCCGAAAACGGAGGGCTCATCACACTCACCGGCGAGTGAGACATCTCAGGAAGGCGGCCGCTCAGCCTTTTTGACCTCGGTCAGCACGTAAAAGACGAATTCTGATCTTCCTTCGGGACTGCGTTCTCGCGGAATCGGGTTCTCCTTGAACCAGTTGAGGTAGTTGGCATACGCCTCGTGATCGATGAAGTGAAGCTCGGCTATGCGATCGAATACCAGTGGAGTTTCCGCCGTGGCCGTTCCGGCGCTGGTAGTTGTGATTGGCCGGAGAACGGTGTTGAGCTCAACATGGTCGATGAAGGGATTGGCCAGTAGGTCCGGATAGTGGATGTCCCAAAGCCATGCTTCGTACTCCTCAATCGAGACTCCTTCGACGATGTTGTAACCGAGGATTGCCTTGAGAGTTGAACTCATTGAAGATCCTTCTCCTTCTCGCTGTGGCTGAACGTTGGTACCAGCCGCTGGTACGACGATGACTTGGTGAGGCCTCGTACAGCCTCCAGCACATGCGATGCACCTGCCGAGCCCAATCGCGGTTCAACGTTGATTCGGAATTTCAGTTCCAGCTCGTCACCTGACAGTGGATTCTCCGGTCCACCCCTCGTGTGGGTCACGCGATGCTCGAAACTGGTGCCGTCATTGATTTCTATGTTGAGGACGCCGGGGAACTGGTTGGGAAAGTCCCGGGTCGACTGCTCATCTGCGTAACAGTGGACCAACGCCGACAGAGCCAAACGTTCTGGATCTCGCACAGCGTCGTCGCTGAAGTCGGCAGCCGAAACACCGAGGCCTCCGCCACCAAGGAGAGCAGTAGCAACGGTGAAGGGCCCGCTGAACCTAGCGCTGTATCCTGATTCGGGGGCTGCCTTGGCATCAATCGGTTCGGCGATGACTCTGAGCACGGGTGCCGGCACCCCTAGCCTTATTACGCTGATCGAATCCGGATTCACACCTTCCTGACGTAGCTTGATGGCGGCATCGATACCCGCGTGGGTGAAATGGTTGGTCGGGTAGGGCTTGGTGAAGAGTCGAAGCAGTTCCCACTCCTCTCCTAGACCACCGACCAAGGAAGGCCTGTCGTAGAAGCCACCGGTGAAAGCTTCAAAGAAGCCGAATCGACCCTCGAGAACCGTTGGCGGTCCTGTCAATCCTCCTGTGGCAAGTTCGGCTGCCGTGATGCCCGAGTGGGCGGCCCATCCGCAGTGCACCCGCTTGATGGTGCCTCCGGTTCTATTCGCCTCGATCAGACCTGACCCCATTGATGCGGAAATGCCGATGGCGTGGGAGACAGTCTCGGTGTCGCCCCCGTAGAGCAGGGTGGTAGCCACCGCCGCCCCGATAGTTCCGCATATTGACGTTGCGTGCAGTCCTCTCTCGAAAAAGATCGAGTTTCGGAGCTTGGGGTCATACGCCGCCATTCCCAAGCGGCATGTCACCTCGATCCCGATAGCGATAGCTGTCTCGATCTCGGCGCCTGGCGAACCTTCGACCTCCGCGACAGCAAGAGCAGCAGGTACCACTGATGCTGACGGATGCAGAACGGACGGTAGGTGCGTGTCGTCGAAGTCGAGGGCGTGGGCCATGGTGCCATTCACCAAGGCTGCACTCACTGCGGGAACCCGTTCAGAGAAACCGAGCACGGATGCCTCGGGTACGCCGCCGCGACCAAAAACAATGGATGCAACAACTCCGACAGCGGGCTCGTTCACAGCAGCGATAGATACCCCGAGCGTGTCGACAATGCTCCGCCGAGTGGCGGCACTCACCTCCGGGTCGAGTTCCGAGCGAAACTGGTGGGAGGCAAACTCGGCAAGTTGTCGAGTGGGGCTTTCAGTCATCGATCAGGGCGATCGGCCGAATTGGTGAACCGGTTGCCCCCACCAATTTCAGTGGTGAAGCAACGAACAGGAACTCGCTGACTCCGACCTCGGCGAGGGCTGAGAGATCCATGACTTCGATGATGTGGATGCCTGCTTCTACCAGAAGAATCCGATGGGCGGGAAGCACAGCGTGCCCACGTGCGGGCGCGATCACCTCAAAGGCAATGGTCTCGGCTCCGGCAAGTCTGATTCTGTGCTCGCTCAGCCACCCGGCGGCCGCTTCCCCAGGTCCAGGTGTGCCTGTCTCCGTTCCGATGAAAGCGGTGGGGTTGTTCCAGTGACGGGACCATCCTGTCCGAATCAGGACCGCATCGCCTTCCATCACGTCGACGCTTTGCCGCCTGGCAGCCTCATCTAGGTCCTCCACCGAGACTTCATAGCCACCCTCCAATAGGTCCACTCCGTGGAGAGCAGCGATATCGAGTATCACCCCGCGACAGACGATGGGCTCCACAGTTTCAATGCCCAACTCGGAGAATCCCAGATTGGACTGGATCGAGTCAGGCTCGACCCCACCATGGAGAATCCCGTCTTGGGATACGTGAGCCAGAGCGTCGATGTGTGTCCCAACGTGGCCACCGATGACGATGATCTCGTTGGCCGCGGACCCACCGTCGGATCGCACTATGTCTCCATGTCGTCTCATCAAGGCGAGTTGGAAGGCGGGATGGTTGGCGGAGACGGGCATCCCACGATGAAGTGGTTGAGCGAGGTCGATGATGTGAGACGACGTGAGACGATCCCAGATCGATTCCACTAGACGGCTCCCAGATCCGAAAGCTCTGCAAGTTCCTCGGCGTCAATGCCGAGTCCGCCGTAAACGGCCTTGTTGTCGGCACCAATACTCCGCCCACCCCATTTGATCGCGCCGGGAGTGGAGGAGAGACGGAACATCAGGTTTTGCATGCGAATCGGGCCGAGGTCCTCGTCGTCGATGGTGGTGATGGAGTCGAGCGCCTTGTATTGCGGGTCTTCGAATATGCCCGCGATGTCGTACACAGGGGCAACCGCCGCACTCGCCTTTTCGAACTGTTCGAGAACGTCATCCAGGTCGCGATCGCCGATCCACGAACTCACCATCACGTCGAGCTGATCGCCATGTTGTGCACGTCCGCGTCCTGTTTCGAACCAGGGCTCCGAGATCACCTCCGGGTGTCCGACGAGTTTCATGACTCTCTCTGCCACATTGTGAGCGCTGGTCGAGATAGCGACCCAGTGCTTGTCCCGGGTCTGATACGTGTTGCGTGGAGCGTTGTTGACCGATCTGTTTCCCGTTCTCTCCTGAACCACGCCAAGCTGGTCGTACCAGATGGGCTGTGGTCCAAGAATCGAGAGGATCGGCTCGATGATTGCCAGATCGATGATCTGGCCGGGCCCATCACGAGCGTCACGGTTGTACAGACACATCTGAATGGCGTTGGCGAGGGCAAGGGCGGATATGCCGTCAGCGAGGCCAAAAGGTGGAAGCACTGGTGGTCCATCGACCTCACCGGTGATCGCGGCGAATCCGGACATCGACTCGGCGAGTGTGCCAAACCCTGGACGTGATTTGTATGGGCCGAATTGGCCAAAGCCGGTAACCCGTGCGATAACAAGTCCCGGGTTGAGCTCCAAGAGGTCCTTCGGGTCCAAATTCCAGCGTTCGAGAGTTCCCGGTCGAAAATTCTCAATCAGCACGTCGGCGGTCTCGACCAAACGTCGCATGAGGTCCTGACCTCTGGCTGTCGACATGTTGCATGTCACTGTTTGCTTGTTCCGGGCCAGCATCTTCCACCACAGGTTGATGCCATCTTTCTGATAGCCGTGGTTGCGAACCGGGTCCCCGCGAGGATGCTCGACTTTGATCACCTCAGCGCCAAAGTCCCCCAGAAGCGTTGCCGCCATTGGTCCAGCAAATAGGGTTGCGGCATCAATCACCCGCACCCCTTTCAGTGGTCCTGACACATGTGCTCCACTATGTTCCACTCAACGGAATAACGTTCCACATACTAGACATGCCACCTAACCTCGTACCCTTCGCATGATGTCGCTGGCAAGCCATCGGAGCCGGCGATCTCCGTGACGCTCCGCTCATACCTCTACGCCCCCGGGAACCGACCGGAGTTGTTTGAGAAGGCTGTTGCTTCGGGTGCTGATGGGGTGATTTTGGATCTGGAAGACTCCGTCGGTTCTGGTGAAAAGACATCCGCCGCCCAACACGTCGTCGACTATCTGTCCGACCGGGAGACATTGCCGACTGACCCCCCGATCTGGGTAAGGGTCAACAACCGACCAGGGCTCCTCGAAGACGAGCTGACTGCACTCGCCGGGCTGGAACGGCTCGCGGGCATCAGCCTCCCCAAGGTGGAGGGGGTTGCTGTCCTCGACCGGGTGAATCAGCTGCTACCTGAGCGTGTGAGTGTCCTGGGTCTCATTGAATCGGCCTCCGGCCTGACGGCCGTCGCCGAGATTGCAAGCCACCGGAGGGTTCACATACTTGGGCTTGGGGAGGCCGATCTCATTTCCGACTTGAGGATGAGCCCCTCTCCAGAACGAGTCGAACTCATGGCCATCAGGATCAATCTCGTGGTGGCTTCAGCAGCCGCCAAAATCGACCAACCGGTGGGCCCGGCCTTTATCGATATTCGAGATGAGCAGGGCTTGGAACGTTCCACCGAACTGTTGCGTCGGCTCGGGTTTGGCGGTCGGTCGGCCGTGCACCCGAATCAGTTGGAGATCATCAACAGAGTATTCACCCCGTCGGAGTCTGAGATTGAAGCCGCAGGGGAACTCATCCAATCGCTGACCGAGGAATCCGAACGAGCGACAGCCGTGTTCGTCGACAGTCAAGGAAAGATGGTCGATGAGGCCGTGGTGCGCAGTGCGCGTCATGTCCTCGAAGTTGCGACGAGACTCGGGATTGTTGACACGAACCTATCTGGAACGAACCTGGGTCAACACGGAAGGGGATCAAGTGGCTGAACAACCCCAAGGTCAGACGATCGCAACAGTTGAACGGGCCGCCGATGTCTTGAATGCGTTCACCGAGCTGGACGGAGCGACCGTAGGTGTCACTGAGCTCTCGGAGAGACTTGGTCTGTCGAAGGCCGTCGTCCATCGAATCCTCACGTCGCTGAGAGTCAAGGGTTTTGTCGAATTGGACGAGGACAGCCGGAGGTACTCCCTGGGTCCGGCTTCGCTGTCACTCGGTCTGACCTATCTTCAGAAGATTGACGTCCGAGACGAAGCAAGAAGCTTCTTGCGGGATCTTTCTGAGCAGACCGACGAAACAGCCACGCTGTCTGTCAGACGTGGCGACGTGCGCATGTACGTGGACCAAGTCACGCCTTCTCGAGAGGTGAAGATGACTGTTCAGCTTGGTCATCCATATCCGCTTCATGCCGGAGGATCTTCAAAGGCGTTCCTGGCCCACCTTTCGGACGAGTTCATCGATGATTATCTCAGCAGACCCTTGGAGCAGTTAGGGCCTCTCACAATGACGGACCCGGACATCATACGAAAGGATCTCGCTCTCGTTCGCTCCCGCGGTTTCGCATCTTCGCTTGGCGAACGTCAAGAAGGCGCAGGCTCGGTGGCCGCACCCGTGTTTGGTCACGAAAACGACCCTGTGGCAGTCATCAGCGTCTGCGGCCCTGTTGAGCGTTTTCAAAATGAGATCGATGACATCGCTCCGGTCCTGCTCGAGTCAACCCGGAGGCTTTCGCGACGTTTGGGATGGGAAGCCTGACTGGATCAGCCCGAATAGGGTCGCGCCAGGTATTTTCCGATGGGAGAGCCAACAACTGATCCGTTATCGAGTACGTGCGTCCCTCTCACGAATGTGTGCTTGACCTTGCCCTTCAACTGTGTTCCCTCCATGGGGGAGTAGCCCTGGGCGGATTCAGATTCTTCGGCACGCACGGTCCAATCGGTACCCGGATCGAGGAGGGCGATGTCCGCGTCGAACCCGGGGGCGATGTCGCCTTTGGTCAGGAGACCAAAGCGCCGAGCAGGGTTCCATGAAACCAACTCGGCTACCCGATTCGGTGTGAGGCCGCGTTTGGTTCCTTCAGAAAAGACACCAGCCAAGAGGTACTCAGTGCCACCGAATCCCGATTTGGCTTGCCACACATCGTCAGGGTCAGGCCCCAGCTTCGTCTCTGGCTTGCAGCAGGCATGGTCCGATACCACCCAGTCGACATCGCCCGCAAGGACGGCTTCCCAGAGAGCCTCGACGTCTTCCGGGGAACGCAAAGGTGGGTTTACCTTGCCGTAAAGGCCGATTGTCTTCTCGAAGTCGGTAAGCAGATGTCCGATGGTGACCTCTCGGCGGAAGTCGATGTGGGGATAGGTGACGGCCATGAGGAGCGCCGCTTCGATGGCGGTTGCCGACGAGAGATGGAGAAGGTTCACGTTTGTGAGCCCTGTGACATGTGCGAGATAGGCCGCGATCGTGATGGCCAGACCTTCGGAGTGAGGCGGACGAGCCGCTGAATAGGCAGCCAGCCCCTCGAGATCGCCGTCCTGCTCAACCATCTCGGTATAAGCGGTCATTATCTCCGCCGTTTCGCAGTGAAGACTCAGCGACAGGAATTCGGCAATGTCTGGATATCTCTCCCTCGCTGCCTGGAGGCCGCGCATGATGAACTCGAAATGGGCATAGTCATAACGCTCGCCAGGAGGTGTCATCAAGAATGAGGACTGGTCGTCGGACTTGCCGTGGAGTCCGTGACCCCCGTAGAACATGAAAACCTTGTACGAAGTCACCCCGAATTGCTCAATGAGCTGTGGGATTTCATCAATGTGACTGCTTTGCATCGGTGCAAGATGGAACGCGTAATCAACGAAGGCTCGACCTTCTGTGACGTCAAGGACTTCAGGAAAGAAGTCCCTATATGGACCCCCTTTGTTGAGGTAGTACTGGCCCGTGCGGATGTAGGTCATCGCCGTTGTTGTGCCGCCTTGGGCGGCTGCCCGACTTTCGGTGACGGCGTCTTCGGTCAATGGGTTGTAGATCCCCCAGTGACAATGGGCATCGACAGACCCGGGGAAGGCCAAGAGGCCGCTGCCATCCACGACCTTTTTTGCTGAAGCTGTGTCAAGACTCGGCTCAACGGCGGAAATCACGCCGTCGGAGACCGCTATGTCCATCTTCATCGTCCCGTTCCGAGTTGGACGGACGATGTCGCTTCCTTTGATGACCAGGTCCTGGTCTGTCATTGATCTTCCTCTTGAACCGATCCGGACGGCGATCGTACACGTGTCCCGGTGTGTGGAACGCTGTTTCGGTGGGAGCGGTTCGACCGGCTACCGCGGCGGCTCATCCTGAGGTCATCGACAGACTCCTGGAGAGGAGGGTTGTCATTGCCGGGCCGACCACCTTGTTTGCCCCGTTGATGAATGTCGCTTCGCTGATGACCGAGCATCGGGCGTTACAACAGGCCGACCAGATCCTCGACGAGGCCCGTGAACTGCACCGGAGGATGGTTGTGTTCGTCTCCCATCTCCGGGCTATCGGTTCTGCTCTGGGTAAGACCGTCTCGGTGTTCAACGATGCGGTGGGAGAAGCGTCAGTGATCCTGATCGAGTTCGGAGCCGACAGCATCAACCCGTTTCTAGGACTACACAGCGACGAAGAACCTCAGGCCTGATTGCCCGTTAGCAACTCATTGGCCGAAAACCCGGCCAGAGTCTGCACGGCAAATCGTCAGGTGATCTAAAGGGACCATTCCTCTCAGGAGGGGTTTGGCACCCCGTTTGATGCGGTCACGACAATCGCCTGGTTTCCCCAACAACTACAGGCCTCTCCACCCCAACACGTCCTAGTTCTTCCTAGGGCGCGCGGTTTGACACGGACGTCTACTGCTCGTCGATGACGGTGTGTTTCGTTTCCGGGTTCCACAAAAAGGCGGTGGGGTCGCAGAAGGTGATGATGCAGTCCTCCCCGCTCCC